>NZ_JBUZTL010000004.1:0-296294 GCF_055408345.1 Pseudomonas sp. B424
AATGATCGCGCGCTCTTCAACGCTGAGTTCGGAATAGGACATAGGGGCAGCACCGTACCGGAAAGGTCAGGTGTTGCACTCAGTTTTCGCGGCCGCCCTCCGTCAGCGACCCCTTCTATAAGCAACATCAGCGCGCCAGTGATATTTTCCCAAACATCACTTTCGTCGGCATCAACCGGCAGTAACCCACCCGTAAACACTATCGCAGCAGGAAGACCAGATAATAGAAAACTCATCGCCGCCGCGCTGTAAGCTAACGTATCCGCATCATGTAAAACTAAAACACCGCTGAACCCTTCAAGTTCCACTGCCCTGACAATGGCCTTGCGCAAGACAAGCAAACATTCAGATGACGCTGCAGAGTCGCCATTTAATTGCGTTAAGTCTTGATACTTCCACGCCAGCACAAGAGCGTTTGATCGCCCATTTACGAGCCATTCGACTTGGCTCGTAAAAAATGACGATTGCCTGAGACCAGAAATACCCAGGTTCATTCTTTTCTCACCCCAAGCACACAGGATCATTATTTTTTTGGGCAACTGATAACGAGTGATTGTCATTGCCGGGATTACCTGTAGTTATTCGTCACACCCATTTAATTCTATGCAAACGCCTAGCCCCTTAAGCTCTCACACTTTTCGCTCATGCTCTGCAAATGACAAGCAGGCTCAATCCCGTCTCCATCGCCCTGAAAAAACAGAAGCACCAAATGTATTTATAAGCAAACCAGAAATAACAATACAAGCGCCAATAATTTGTTCGACGGAAAGGGCCTCCCCTAAAAACACTTCCGCGCTCAGGATACCCACGACAGGAACCAGAAGAGATAACGGCGCTATTCGCCAGGTTTCGTAGCGTCCTAACAAATACCCCCACGCGGAATAACACAATAGGGTAGCGAAAAATGAAAGGTAAACTAACGACCAAACAGTCCGGATCGACAATGCCGACAAACTCTCTCGTACTTCATCCGCCCCCTCAAATAGCCATGAACAAGCAAAGAATGGAACAATCGCTACGAGAGAGCCCCAAACGACTAAAGAAATACCTGACACCTGATTGTTTTGCACAATGATTTTATTCGCAACATTGCCCAACGCCCACGATACAGCCGCGCCTAACGTCAATAGCAAAGTCCCCGGAGCAATTGAGCTTTGCCCCTGAATATTCATGCCAGCACTGGCCAGCATATATATACCGGCACACCCAATCACCCCCCCAGCAATATGGTTCCACTTGCACTTTTCTGAAAACAGCAGCACACCTAAAGCAATCGTAAAAAAAGCTTGCGTCTGAATAACCAGAGATGCAATACCCGCTGGCATGCCTAGTTTGATAGCGAGAAATAAAAAAGAAAACTGACCGAAACTTATAGTTAAACCATACGCAAACAACCACCGCACAGGAATTTTAGGCACACCGATAAAAAAAATCGCCGGAAATGCAACCAGTGTAAACCTTAAGCCAGCCAAGAGAAAAGGAGACATCTGATGAAGCCCGATCTTTATAACTACAAAATTCACCCCCCAAATGATGACTATACCCAGGGCCAGCAGCATGTCTTTTACTGACATCAATAAACTCCTTTAAAAGCCTGTAGCAAAAACCCCAATCAGCCTGGGTCTGAAAGCGCACACTCAGCTCCAGGCAATAGCATGCTTTATATGCTCATCCACCAGACCAAAGAAAAAACCTAGTGTGATGCGGGTCACACCGAACACACGATCGATTTCGTGATAATAGTTGGGGTTGAATATATAAACATCCCCACATTCCGGACTAAACTCACAGAACCCATAACCGTTAACAACTGCATCAGAATAACCCAGCTCACACTTAGCTTTAAACTGTTCATCCTCAACAGCCCACTTCCTTTCAAAGAGCCGCAAAATACCACCTGAGGTACACTCTTGCAGGCAGACAACACAACTAAATTGCTTGGCCACGTTTGTGACGACCCACCCAGCCCCCCTACTGTCACGTGAGATATTATCGCTATGCAAAGGATTCGCTATGCCATTAGCGTGAAAACGCACTACCGAACCTGAGTACTCACCTGATCCCGGTTCCATAGCAGTCCTCAAACTATCGAACTGAAGCAATTGCGCCACCAATTGGTAAATGCAGTTTTCCAAATTTACCAAAGACTTAGGCAATTCTGGCTGAACGTCGCGCACTTGCCTGAAATATTCACCTGGTGATGACGCATGCCTCGCCAGATATGGCCCAAGGGTAGTGAGCGTCGCATTTAAATAACTCGAAACACGAATCGATCCAGCACAGCACTCCAAATCACTAATCACGGCCCGCCCCATTCCGGGGGATAAAAAACCACGGAACACCAGCACGGGGATTTTTGCCGAAAAAACATCCTCTAACCACGTAGACTCTACTGACATAGCGGGCGTAATTATTTTAATTTCACGGGGCTCGTCCATCCCTCACCTCTATTCGTTTGAATTCATATAACTCACCATTCTGCATCGAGCGCCACTCGGACTCATCCGCCAAGAACGGGATAACTTCTGAAGCTACATATTCAACTTTTTTGTTTTTGAAATGTCGCATTGTAAAATATGCAGGGCAGGATGTATTTTCCGAAAACCATTGCCATGCCCACGCCTTCCCCTGAGTCACCAAAAAGAAATTACCCGAGCTGCCTCCTGGTGATAGCGATGTCAGTTTTGACATCAAATATTCTTGGCTTATACAGCCAGAATCGAGAGAACCCACTATATATTCCAGGTATTCAGCAGAGTCAAAATTTGAAGCCGGCAGTCCGAGACAACGATAAACCGTTGGCAGAAATCCATTGTGCATCATGTACCACGTAGCCGTCCCGCTCTCCCACCGCAAAGGGTGCGCGAATTCGACACCCCGATTCTTGCTTAACGTAGCATGACGCACATGCACGGCTAAAAAGTCAGTATCGATGTCTGAAAGATTAATTGTCGACAGTGCTTCGATAAAACTACCGCCACCACGCAGCGTTCTAATCTGCCCCTCATTGATCCATAAACAACCCCACCCATGGGTGTGTTGTTTAATCGAACCATCATGTTCAACTGTCTTGCCCTCAGCCATTGCACGAGCAGCGTTCATCACTTCAACGACAGAAAACACCCCGCAAGCAACAATCATTCGACACACTGAAATATCCTCCACCCATCAACTTAATAACTCTGGAATAATTTTGTGCATCCGCCTACAACTCGCTCCACCCCGAGGAAACCAAACTTTCAGACACAACACACTTCCCCAGACGTTTACCGCCCAGAGATAACTTCAGCAACAGACCCACAAGAAGCGCTGTTACTCCTGACTTGAATAATAGCTTTATGAGGGTCACGCCGTAATATTTTTGACAGCGGATCATCACTCACTGGCTCAAGCAAGGAGACAACCAAACGATTACCATAACACTGGCGAAGTTGCTCCAAAGTCAACCCGGACACTATCTCCAGCTGATCCCCCAGAGAAAAATAATCGATCATATTATTATCAAGTAGCTTATGAATTTCAGCAGATGACAGTGCTACATTTTGTTGAGCAAGGTAAGTATCAAGGTTTTTCCCATGCTCTGTAAACGGTGAATAAATCATGCATATCAACTGCTCAGACGACAAACCAAAAGCATCTATCGCAAATTTCGTAGCTCGCGCACGCTGCAGATCAATAGCGGAGTCATCCCGGTAACGTGCTGCCATCTCCGAGATCAAACAAGGAGGGAAATTCTTTTGCCTCATAAGGCCTATCGCAAATTCCACGTATTCACGAATACCTTCCGCGTAGCTGCGGCCCAACAACGTCTCTGCCCGTAAACCCCGGATATGCGCCATAAGTGTTGGATTGCCGCAGTCCGACTCTGAAAAACTGAACATCAGCTCATCAAATTTAAACCCCATGTATTCCGTCAAAAGCGGCCAGTGATCCCCCGATTCATAAGCCGTGTCTTGATAAATATTGAAGAAGACAGGGTCGCGCACTAACTCATGTGCAACCCGATGTCCCGGGACGGTGTTACCCACCCCATAAATACTCTCAAAATATCCTTTTGATACACCATCCAGAGTTTGCAGAAACGTGGAAAAACCTCGCCCTTTAGCAACCTCTGGCACATCAAATATTCGTGAAAGATGACGTACCCAAGCATAATAGGCAGCTTGTTCCCTGGAAGAGTCACCCGTCACAATTACATCGACACCGCCCTCTCGATGAGCCGCCATACCCAATGCATTCATCATACTTAAATTACAGGCATTGCAGAATGTAGAGCGAGCATCCGCCTGAAACCGATGGCCACCCATGAGAACATCATTCCGGTTTTGAAGTCTTACCGCATCAGGCATCACCAAGAAGCGTTCAAACGGTCTAATTAGCAAACCATCACTTATCAAGCACTCGACCGAGTCATCTTCATATACACCTAACGACCGGTAAGCTGCGTCTATATTTTCCATCACCTTTTCGTTCATTCCAGAATGACGATTGGTAATTATTCGAAGTTTGAACGTATCACCTTTTTCTGCCAAGACAATACCTTGAATATATCTAACCCAAGCAACCATATAACTACTGTCTTTACCACCACCATAAGCAAGAAGAACACGATTCTTTTTAAGCTCTTCTGGATTGGGCAAGTACTTCATTAATCTATGGGCACATTTTTTTGCTGACTCGATAACTGCATCAGAAAAATACGACTCAATAGTCTTGATCATGATCGTCCCTCCTGACCGAGAAAATATTCCTGCCAGAATCTCGCATTACACCCGCCCGGCATTTAAATCACTCAATTGACTGCTACTACTTGAGACGCTAGCGCCGAGGTGGTTTTTTCGCAAATTAAATACCTGAATTTCCGACATAACTTACAAGCAGCGAACGGAAATTCAGATTAACAGATCGGAAACATCTAAATTCAACTTAGAACTTTCCTACAAACCATCAAAAAAAATATCACTTTTTATAACTTGCAACGAAGCAACTGCATAGTCATTCAAGCCGCCAACATGGCTATACCCGAGACACAAAACAGCGCTCGGGAACGAAACCGTCGTGAAGTCAAAAGAAAGGATATTCCTCTAACTCTCATAACTGCAGGCGACAGATTCTGAGTTCTTCAAGAGGGCATGGGGAAGCTGTATTACACAGCCTCCACACAAAATTTCGCCGCACCCAGTTACTCGAACACGGGCCGAAAGAAGCTTCGCTCGTAGCTCAAAATGCAGCGGTTGTCTTCTGCCAGCTTGAAGGCGGCAATGCACTCGGCATCGGTTTTGGAGCGCTCGCGGTAGTCTTCATAGGCCGCAAGGCTGGGGAAGGTAAACATCGCCAGGGCGATGTTGTTGGCGCCTTCTGAAGGCAGGAAGTAGCCGTGGTGCTGGCCGCCGAACTTCGCTACCAGCGGTATCCACACTTTCGCATAGGCTTCGAATTCGGCCAGTTGATACGGGTCAATCACATAACGCAGGTAGCACGTGATCATTGGTTCGTTCCATGGGGCGAAAAGAGACCGAGACTAGTCTCCAGCCGCCCCGCGGGTCAACAGACTCAAACCGGGTGCAGGCGATCATCCTCGGCGTAGATCGCGGTGTGCAGGCCGCCCTCGGCATCCCGCCAGGCGCGGTACATGCCCGGGGTGTTGAAGCTCAGTACCGTCTCGCCGGACGGTGACACTGCCACCACGCCACCGTTGCCGCCCAGGTCCTTGAGCTCGCCCTGCACCACTTGCTCGCAGGCGTCTTCCAGGCTCGATCCCGCCAGCCGGATACGCGACGCAATATTGTGTGCCACCACGGTGCGCATGAAGAATTCGCCGTGGCCGGTCGCCGAGATGGCCGCGCTGCGGTCATCGGCCCAGGTGCCGGAGCCAATCAGCGGCGTGTCGCCCACACGGCCATAGCGCTTGTTGGTAATGCCGCCGGTGGAGGTGGCCGCCGCGACATGCCCCTGCCGGTCCAGTGCCACGGCGCCCACGGTGCCGAACTTCTTCTCCACGCCTCCCGGTTCCAGCAGGACCGTTTCCGGTTGCTGTTGCTGGGCCGCCCACTGGCGGCGACGCAAGGGGGTGTCGTACCAGTCGTTACTGACGTGCTCAAGGCCGGGTTGCTCGGACAGGAACAGATCCGCCCCCGCGCCTGCCAGCAGCACATGTTCGCTGTGCTCCAGCACCGCCCGCGCGCCGCAGATCGGGTTACGCACGTGATGCACGCCGGCCACGGCTCCGGCTTCGAGGTTGGCGCCGCTCATGATCGCCGCGTCCAGTTCGTGATCACCGGTATGGGTAAATACCGCGCCTTTACCGGCGTTGAACCAGGGGCACTCTTCCAGCTCGACCACACTGGCCTGCACCGCATCCAGGCTGCTGCCGCCCTGCTCAAGCACCTCGACTCCGGCCTTGAGCGCCTGCAGCAATGCCTCGTGGATAGCCTGTTCGTCGGCCTGGGTGAGCATGCCCGGCATCAAGACACCGGCTCCGCCATGCAAGGCCATCGCGATTGAAGGGGTCATTGTGCATGCACTCCGTGGTTGATTATCTGGCTCAAAAAACGTTGGGTTCGCGGTGATTCCGGGGCCGAGAAAAACCGCTCGGGCGGAGCTTCCTCAACAATCTCGCCCTGGTCCATAAACACGATACGGTCCGCGACCTTGCGGGCAAAACCCATTTCATGGGTCACGCAGATCATGGTCATGCCTTCCTGGGCCAGGCTGGTCATCACGTCCAGCACTTCGGCAATCATTTCCGGGGCCAGGGCCGAGGTCGGTTCGTCAAACAGCATGACCTTGGGCTGCATGCACAGGGCCCGGGCAATCGCGATGCGTTGCTGCTGACCACCGGACAACTGCGAAGGAAACTTGTTGGCGTGATCGCGCATCTTGACCTTGTCCAGCAAGCCCAGCGCACGCTCGATGGCTTCGGCTTCGGGCACGCCCAGGTTGGAGGTCTGCGGCAACGTGCAGTTCTTCAACACCGTGAGGTGGGGGAACAGGTTGAAGTGCTGGAAGCACATCCCCACTTGCCGGCGGATGCGCTCCAGACCCTTGAGGTTGCCATTGAGCTCCTCGCCCAGCACCTGAACCATACCCTGCTGGTGTTGCTCCAGCTGATTGATGCAACGGATCAGGGTCGACTTGCCAGAGCCGGAAGGCCCGCAAATCACCACTTTCTCGCCGGCTTTGACATTCAGCGAGATGTTTTTCAGCACGTGGGCATTACCGAACCACTTGTTCAATTGTTCGATGCGCACCATCAGGTCGGCATCTGCCTTGGGTTGGATGATCATGAGCGGCTTTGCTCCATACGGTGTTCAAGGTGTCGGGCATAGCGCGACAGTGCAAAACAGATGACGAAGAAATAGATCGCCAGGAAGACGTAGATTTCGTGGCCGTACTCAACCCATTCAGGCGCAACGGCGGTGCTCATCGCGATACCGACGATGTCCAGCACGCCGACAATCATCACCAGCGTGGTTTCCTTGAACAGGCCGATAAACTGCGTCAGCAAAGGCGCAATGGATTGCTTGAGCACTTGCGGCAGGATGATCTGGCCCATGGTTTTCCAGTAACCAAAACCCAGCGCCATCGCGGCTTCGTATTGGCCCTTGGGCAGGTTCTGCAAGCCGCCGCGCAGGGTCTCGGCCATGTAGGCGGCCGTGAACAGGATCAGCACCAGTTGCACCCGCAGCAGGATGTCGAACACCGAGCCCGGCGGCAGGAACAGCTGGATCATCAACGAAGCCATAAACAGCAGCGAGATCACCGGCACCGAACGCACCAGCTCGATGTAGAGCACGCACAGCATGCGCACCACCGGCAGTTTCGAGCGTCGGCCCAGGGCCAGCAAAATCCCCAGCGGCAAGGCGAAGATCATCCCCGCAGTGCCCAGAAACACCGTCACCAGCATCCCCGCGAACTTGGTCGAAGACACCTCCGGCAACCCGGCGCCGCCCTTGAGCAACCACCACATCACGATCGGCAGCAATGCCAGATAGGCCAGCAGCACGCGGCGGTCCAGACGCTTGAAAAACAGCAGGACAAACGCCGTGCCCGCCAGCACCATCGACAGGGTCACCCGCCACTGCTCGGCCTGCGGGTAAAAGCCATACACAAACAGGTTCCAGCGCTGGGTAATCGGCAGCCAGCACGCCCCGGCGGGGTTGCAGTCCTTGGCGCTGTCGCCGACGAAAGTCGCGTCGAACACCAGCCAGTTGAGTGCGGCCGGAATGCACCAGCACAACAGCGCGATAACGCTGAGGGTCAGCAGGCTATGGCCCACGCTGGGGAACAATTGGCTGCGGCTCCAGGCCAGGGCCCGCTGGCCCCAGGGCAAGCGCGGCGGCGCCAGCGGCACAGGCAGTGCTTGATTCATCGCGGTCATGTTCAGTGCCCCCTCTGGCCGATACGGTGGTTGTAGATGTTCATCCCCAGGGAGATCACCAGGCTGATCGCACAGTACGTGCCCATGACCAGTGCGATGCACTCAATGGCCTGGCCGGTCTGATTAAGGGTGGTGCCGCCGGTGGACGACACCAGCTCCATAAAGCCGATCACCACACCCAGCGAGGAGTTTTTGACGATGTTCAAGTAAGTGTTGGTGATCTGCGGAATCATCGGGTAGATCGCCTGCGGCACGATCAACTGGCGCATGGTGGGGCCGGATTTGAAGCCCAGGGCCCGGGCCGCTTCGTACTGACCGCGATGAACCGACTCAATGGCACCCCGCACGATTTCTGCGATGTAACTGGCGCTGTAGAACGACAGGGCCAGGACCAGTGCGAGCATTTCCGGGACCAGAGTAATCCCGCCCTTGAATCCGAAACCGTGGGGCACCGGCACCTCCCATTGCACATGGGCGTCGCTCATGGCGTACACCAGCAATGGCAGCAATACGGCCCCGGCCAGAAGCGCGGGCCAGCGTCTGGAGGCAAAGCCGCGCCATGGCGCACGGGCTTCCTTGTAGCGACAAATCAGATAGCCCAGCAACGTGCCCAAAGCCATCAGGGCCAGGCCCCAGCCGACCAGACCGCCCTGCTCCAGCCAAGGCAGGTTCAGACCGTTGTTGTTCAAAAACACCACGCCAAACAACGAGGCCGAGTGCTTGACCCCGGGCAATGCCAGCACCAGGCCGTACCACCAGACCAGGTGCACCACCAATGGCACGTTGCGCAGGAACTCGATGCACGTACCGCTAAGGCGCTTGATCAGCCAGTTGTCCGAGACGCGGGCCATGCCCAGCGCGCCACCCAGGAGCGTCGCCAGCACGATGCTCAGTACCGACACCAGCAAAGTGTTGAGCAAGCCCACCAGGTACGCCCGGGCATAGGTCGCGTCCGGGGTGTAATCAATCAGCGAAAAGCTGATGTCGTAGCCGGCACGCTGGGATAAAAAACCGAAACCCGAGGCAATATTCAGGTGCTTGAGGTTCAGCGCGGCGTTGCTGGAAAGCAGGTAGAAGACTGCCGCAACCAGGGCCAGTACCAGCCCTTGCTGCAAGACACTCGACAGCCGCAGATTGTGCGAACGATGGGTCGACATGACAGTAATCCCCTTAACGAATCGGCGGTGCGTACATCAAGCCACTGTCTTTCCAGCCGCGGTTCAGCCCGCGCGGGATATTCAATGCCGTCTGCTGGCCGAGGTTACGGTCGTAGATTTGCGCGTAGTTGCCGACTTGCTTGAGGGCGCGATACGCCCAGTCATTGTCCAGTCCAAAGGACTGGCCGATCTTGCCTTCCGCGCCCAGCAAGCGGGCGACATCGGTGGACGCGGTTTTACTGGCGCGCAGTTCGTCGACGTTATCCGAGGTCACACCCAGCTCTTCGCCTGTCATCAGCGCGTAGGCAGTCCAGGTCACGATATTGCGCCAGGTGGTGTCGCCCTGAGCGACGAAGGCACCCAGTGGCTCCTTGGAAATCACTTCCGGCAGCATCACGTAGTCCTGGGGGTTGTTCATCAGCGCCAGCCGGGCCGCCAGGCCCGAAGAGTCGTTGGAGATTGCATTGCAACGCCCGCGCTGGAAGGCGGCGTAGAGTTCGGGGCTCTTTTCGATGACCACGGTTTTGTAGGTCAGGCCGCGTCGGCCGAAATAGTCTTCGAGGTTCTGCTCGGAAGTAGTACCCGGGGACAGGCAAAAGGTTGCACCGTCCAGGTCCGTGAGTTTTTTGATGCCGTCAGCGGCGTGGGTCATAAAGCCCTGGCCGTCATAGAACCAGACCGTGGTGAAGTCCACCCCGAGGTTGGCCACCCGCTCGGCAGTCCAGGAAGCCGCACGGGAAAGAATGTCGATTTCACCGGAAGCCAGGGCGGTGAAGCGATTTTTGGCGGTGGTGGTCAAGTACTCGACCTTGTCCGCATCGCCCAGCACCGCGGCCGCAACGGCGCGGCACAAATCCACGTCCATGCCGGTCCAGCGGCCTTTATCGTCGATCAGGGAAAAGCCCGGTTTGTCACCGGCCACACCGCAGCGCACGCTGCCATGGGCTTTGACCTTTTCCAGCACACCTGCCTGGGAGACCTGGGCGCCGGTCACGAGCAGTGCCAGCAGTGGCGCCCCAAGTAAAAGCTTCACCCTATTCAATTTGTGCATATCATTGCCCCTTCAAAATTCTTCTTGTTATGCCTGTCAACCACAGTCCAACGGCAGGTGGCGGTTAGGTGCACAATAAAGACAGAGGCATGGGCCGGATAGCGGCTATTGATCCACTATGCTGGACGCGCTATCGAATATTGGAATAACCCTATGAATATCGACTGGTATGAAGACTTCCTCGCCCTGGCCGATACCGGCAAATTCACGGCGGCGGCCAGCATGCGCGGCTCTTCGCAATCGGCGCTGAGCCGGCGCATTCAATTGCTCGAAGCCCATCTGGGGGCAACGCTGATCGACCGCGAACGCAACCCCGTGCGCCTGACGGCTGCCGGCGAGGCCTTGCTGCCCAATGCCGTGGAATTGGTGCGCATGGCCCGCGACTGCGAACAAAGCGTAAAAGTGCTCAACCGGCCGCTGACCTTTGCCTCGCTGCACACCCTGGCCTGCAACTTTTTCCCGGGCTGGATCAGCCAGTTGAACAGCCCGCAAGCGCCCCTGTTTACCCGCATCGACACGGGTTATCGCAGCACCGAGGACTACTACATGGCGCTGATGTCCGGGCGTTGCGATTTCATCCTGTTCTATCGCGACACCAAGACCGCTCCCTACTCCCGGCAAAGTGAGTTCGAGGTCAAATCCCTGGGCCACGACGAGCTGTACTGGGTCGCCACCCCGGCCCTGGCCGCGCATTGCGCACAGACCGACGAACCGATCCCGCTGCTCAGCTACTCACGCAGTGCCCAACTGCATGAGCTGTCACGTACCCAGATCAACCGCCACCCGCAGCCCCATCGCCTGCTTCAAGTGTTTGAAGCCACCGTGTCCGAAGCCCTCAAGCCGATGGTCGCCAGCGGCCAGGGCGTGGCGTGCATGCCCCACAGCATGGTCGCGCCGCTGATTGAGCGCGGGGAGCTGGTGCGCTTGTATCCGGATATGGAGTCCGACCATCTGGAAGTGATTCTGGTGCGCTGGCGGGACAACCGTAACCCCCAGGCCGAGGCGTTGTGGCAGCGGTTGTAAATTTAGCCTGATGTGCAAATCCCTTGTGGGGGCGGACTTGCCCGCGCCCACAAAAAACAGGGGGTTATCGCTGCTTCATCCATAACAACAATAAAACGGGCACAGCCCATGACTTCACTCAATCTGCAAATGGCCCGCAGTTTCGCAACGTTCAGGGCGAGGCGCCTGTCGGTGCGGCGCAACGCAGCAGCGCCGGACTGACAACCTGTGCGTCGAAAGGCGCGCAGCTGGCAGGTGCGCTACGACTACAATTTCACCGCACAGGCCAGCCATCGGGATGACAACGAACTGCGGGTCAATATCGATTACACCTGGAAGCTCTGGTGACGATTTACGACAACAAATGCGACATGGGCTGGCTGAGCAGGCAGGACTTTAGATAAGCTCTGCCACCCCCATCAACAACCAGCGGTAAGCGCATGATTGAAGTCACCGAGGTTTCCATAGCCCAACTGCGCGCCGCGCTCGAGTCTGGCCAAACCACGGCGGTCGAGCTGGTGCAGGCCTATCTCGCACGGATCGATGCCTACGACACCCCGGACACTCCCACCGCGCTCAATGCGGTGGTGGTGCGCAACCCGCAGGTGCTGATCGAGGCTCGAGCATCCGATGCCCGCCGGGCCAAAGGCCAGACCCTTGGCCCGCTGGATGGCATCCCCTATACCGCCAAGGACAGTTATCTGGTCAAGGGCCTGACCGCAGCGTCGGGCAGCCCGGCCTTCAAGGATCTGGTGGCGTATCGTGATGCGTTTACCATCGAGCGGCTGCGCGGGGGCGGTGCGATCTGCCTGGGCAAAACCAATATGCCGCCCATGGCCAACGGCGGCATGCAGCGCGGCGTCTACGGCCGTGCCGAGAGCCCGTACAACCCCGATTACCTGACGGCTCCCTTCGCATCGGGCTCATCCAATGGCGCAGGCACGGCCACAGCCGCCAGTTTCTCGGCATTCGGCCTGGCGGAAGAAACCTGGTCGAGCGGACGCGGCCCTGCGTCCAACAACGGTCTGTGTGCCTATACCCCCTCACGCGGGGTAATTTCGGTGCGCGGCAACTGGCCGCTGACGCCGACCATGGACGTGGTGGTGCCGTTTGCCAGAACCATGGCCGACCTGTTTGAAGTCCTTGATGTGGTGGTGGCGGACGACCCTGACACCCGCGGCGACCTGTGGCGGATGCAACCCTGGGTGCCGATACCCGACGCCTGCGCGGTTCGCCCCGAGTCTTATCTGGCACTGATTGCCAACGCCGACAGCCTGGTGGGCAAGCGCCTGGGTGTACCTCGTATGTACATCAATGCAGACCCGGATGCGGGCACCTCTGAATCACCGGGTATCGGCGGGCCGACAGGCCAGCGCATCATCACCCGGGCCTCGGTGATCGACCTGTGGGAGCAGGCACGCAAGGCCCTTGAAGCAGCTGGCGCGCAGGTGATCGAGGTGGATTTCCCGCTGGTGTCCAATTGCGAGGGTGACCGGCCGGGGGCGCCAACGGTGTTTACCCGTGGCCTGGTGTCCAGGGAGTTCATGCATCACGAGTTGTGGGACCTGTCGGCCTGGGCGTTCGATGACTTCCTGCAGGCCAACGGTGACCCCAGGCTCAACCGCCTGGCCGACGTCAATGGCGATCTGATCTTCCCGCACGACCCGGGCACCCTGCCAAACCGCGAGGATGATCTTGGCGCCGGCATGGACGAATATGTGCGCATGGCCAAGCGCGGCATTACCCCGTGGGACCAGATCCCTACCCTGCAAGACGGCTTGCGCGGGCTTGAACAGACACGCCGGATCGACCTTGAAGACTGGATGGACCGCCTGGGGCTCGATGCCGTGCTGTTCCCGACCGTGGCCGATGTAGGGCCGGCGGATGCGGATGTCAACCCGGTGTCTGCGGACATCGCCTGGAGCAACGGTGTGTGGGTGGCCAACGGCAACCTGGCCATTCGGCACCTGGGGGTGCCGACGGTCACCGTACCGATGGGCCTGATGGCGGACATCGGCATGCCGGTGGGGCTGACATTTGCCGGGCGCGCCTATGATGATTCGGCGTTGCTGCGCTTTGCTTCGGCGTTTGAATCGACCGGTTCGAAACGCGTTATTCCGCCGCGTACGCCGCCGCTGTCGGGTTGTTAACTGGCAGAGGCTTGGCGGCGATCCTTCGGCAGCTGCTGCAGGAGATTGCGCAGTACACGCGTACCAAACAGGCCGGTTGGTCGGCCGCCTCGCTGTAAGGGCGGAACCCTGTACAGGCAGCTACAACAGAACCACCGAGTACATATCCGGCATTCGCGTTTAACTGAAATATTGGTTTCGCTCTTACAGCGAGTCCCTTTTGTAAGGACACAAAAAGAACCAAAAAGTCCTTGCCCTGCCATACGGCCGAGGTCGCCTAGGCTCCCCCGGCGCCCTCACTCCGGCACTGTTATGGGGGCACTCCGCGACGGGCCATCCATGGCCCATCGCGGCTGGCGCGGCGTCCTGCCGCGCCAGCCCCATAACAGCACCTGCGCTCGGCCTTCTGTGAGGGGCGATCGCGTCGCTTGATTAATCCCGTGGCTACAGCAAAAGCAAAGGTTAAGGCTTGAAACTGCACAACCTCTTGTGGGAGCGGGCTTGCTCGCGATGCAAGCGGCGCGGTATTTGAGTTGAATCGCGCCGATGCCATCGCGAGCAAGCCCGCTCCCACAGATGAGATGTGCGAGTCTCGCAGACCTCGCCGCCAAACAGGCCGGCCGCCTCGGACGCTTTTGATCTGCCCGGCCCTTCGACGTGCCCACGGAGCAAGACCGGAGCAAGGGCGAAACCCGTAGATAGCCGTGGCGCATCGAATGGATATGTACGCTGTACAGGCAGCTACAACAGAACCACCGGGTACATATCCGGCATCCTGGCTAGTCAGCCCCTGGCAGCCATCGCAGTCACTTCAACCCGCATCCCCTCAACCGCCAACGAAGCCACACCCACCGCAGCACGCACTGGCCACGGCTTGGCGAAGAAGCGCTTGTACACCTCATTAAAAGCAGCACGGTCTGCCATGTCGGTCAGGTAGATGGTCAGGTGAAGCACCCGGTCCATCGAGCTGCCCGCTTTCTCCAGTGCCAGCTTTAGCGCCTGCAGGGTGCACTCGCTCTGCTCGACAATCCCGCCCAGTTCCAGGCTGCCGTCAGCACGGGTCGGGATTTGGGTCGAAACCAATATGCCGCCGAAACCGGCAACATCCGACGAAATGGATTCAGCATCAGGATCAGGGGTAAAAGTGATGTCTTGATTGCTCATGGGAGTCTCTTGTTTAAAGGGTAAAAAGGGGTTCGGGGCATGAGTGCCCAGCAATGGCGGCCCTTGGAGCGCACCGCGCAATAATGCCACAAGCGCAACCCGCACCCGCGCCTTGCGCAGCTTTTTGGCCACTGCTAGGGTCTGCTGATGTTTGGTTGTGGCCGCGCCGATAGCCCATGTGGTGCAGGGCAAGACGCGAGCAGCGTGGTTGGGTTGTTCCAAATAAGCTGCGAGCAACGCCGCCCTGCGCATTGCCTGGCTAAATTTGACCCAGCGACGCGGCTCACAACCAAACATCAACAGCCCCTAGGGTGCGCTGACAATAACAAGCACTGAACTTGCCCGGCATGCCCGAGCAGGAACACGAGGACGTCATGCCATGCAGATTCAATCCCACGATACTGCGGACGTAGATCAACAACTGGTGATCGCCGGCTGGCAGGAACACTATCAGCAGATGTCGCCGGGCTCCTTTCAGGGAGCCGTGGTGCACATGGAGTTGAATGGCATCCAGGTGTACGAAGAGCGCATGAATACGCGCATTGAACAGCACTTTCATGCCCCCGCCGATTCGCTGGTGTTCAGCTTCGATACCCGTGACGGCTCCCTGTATCTGCTCAACGAGGACACGCAAAACACCTGGATCACCCCGGAAAACTACAAGGAAGTCGCAGTGGTGATCGGCCCTCAGTATTTGCAGCAATTCAGTGCCCTTAACCTGAGCAAGCTCGATGGCCTGCTTCTGACGCCGCTCGTGTCTCAACAAAGCCAGCTCTTTGGCGGCTGGCTGAGCCGTACCTTGCAGCAGCTGGCCTCGGATCAGTCGCCGCAGGCCGATGAAGGGCTGGCGCAACAACTGGTCGACGATTGTCTGTTTATCCTCGACTGCCCCAGCCAGGCACCCGATCGGGCACAGCAGAAGCACCTGGCTCAGGATCGGCGGATTATTCAGCAGGTGTTTGACCTGGTCATGGCTGCACCGCAAGAGCATTTCAATGTGCTGCAACTGGCCAACGGGGTCGGGCTATCCGTGCGCCAGTTACAACACAGCTTCACCACCTTTACCGGGGTTTCGCCCAGTCAATGGCAGCGCTTGCGGCGGCTGAATTTTGCCCGCCGCGACTTGATGCGCGCCAGGTCCGGGGACACCAGTGTGGCGGAAGTCGCCATGCGCTGGTCCTTCTGGCACCTGGGCCGGTTCTCCCACGCCTATTACAGTTTGTTCGGCGAACTGCCCAGCAGCACCTTGCTGCGACCTCGCGAGTAACCCGCTCCCCCTGCATTGGCGCACCAAAACAGGGCGCAAAGAAAGACGCAAAGCGGATAGAAGCCCGCCACCCCAGGATTGCACTATGACCTTGAAACACGGAACCGGGCCGCCAGGGGGCGCTCGGGCATTTCCCTGCAAGAGGCGTTATGAAAGGCAATCTGGATCGACTGAGCCAATGGCTCAAAGAAAACAAAATCACTGAAGTCGAGTGCCTGATCTCTGATCTGAGCGGCATCGCCCGGGGCAAAATCTCCCCCACCAACAAATTTCTCAACGAGCAAGGCATGCGCCTGCCCGAGAGCGTCTTGTTGCAGACGGTCACCGGTGACTACGTAGAAGACGATATCTACTACGAGCTGCTGGATGCGGCGGATATCGACATGCACTGCCGTCCGGATCAGGACGCCGTGTTTATCGTGCCCTGGGCCACGGAACCGACCGCGCAAGTGATTCACGACACTTACGACAAACAGGGCAACGCCATTGAGCTGTCGCCGCGCAACCTGCTCAAGAAGGTCTTGAGCCTGTACACCGCACGCGGCTGGAAGCCGATCGTCGCCCCGGAGATGGAGTTCTACCTGACCCAGCGCAGCCCTGACCCTGACTACCCGTTGAAACCGCCGGTGGGCCGCTCCGGCCGCCAGGAGACCGGGCGCCAGTCTTACTCCATAGAAGCCACCAACGAATTCGACCCGCTGTTTGAAGACATGTACGACTGGAGCGAAGCCCAGGGGCTGGACCTGGACACCTTGATCCACGAAGAAGGCACGGCGCAGATGGAGATCAATTTCCGTCACGGCGCGGCGCTGTCCCTGGCCGACCAGATCATTATTTTCAAGCGCACGATGCGCGAAGCGGCACTCAAGCATGACGTCAGCGCGACCTTCATGGCCAAGCCCATGACCGGTGAACCGGGCAGCGCGATGCACGTGCACCAGAGCGTGGTGGACCTGGAAACCGGCGTCTCGGTGTTTTCCAACCCCGATGGCAGCATGAGCGAACTGTTCATGCACCACATCGGCGGCCTGCAAAAGTACATCCCCGAGACCCTGCCGCTGTTCGCCCCCAACGTGAACTCGTTTCGCCGCTTCCTGCCCGACACCTCCGCTCCGGTAAACGTTGAATGGGGCGAAGAGAACCGCACCGTTGGCCTGCGCGTACCGGACTCGGACCCACAAAACCGCCGGGTCGAGAACCGTCTGGCCGGGGCCGACGCCAACCCGTATCTGGCCCTGGCCGCCAGCCTGCTGTGCGGTTACGCCGGCATGGTCGAAGGCATTGAGCCGAGCGCGGCGGTGGTTGGCCGTGGCTACGAACGCCGCAACCTGCGCTTGCCGCTGACCCTGGAGGCTGCGCTGGAATGCATGGAGCAGTCGGACATGGCCAAAAAATACCTGGGTGAGCGCTTTACCAAAGGCTTTGTGGCAGTCAAACGGGTCGAACACGAAAACTACAAGCAGGTGATCAGCTCCTGGGAGCGCGAGTTCCTGCTGTTCAGCGTTTAGGCCTGGACACTCTCCAAAATGGACTCACAGAAAGGACATGTGGATGAAACGTATTGCGCAGAAAATGATGCTCACCACCCTCGTCGCCCTGGCCGGTCAGGCCTCGGCGCAAGAGGCCGTCAACATCTATAACTGGACGGACTACATCGCTGACGACACCCTCGTAAACTTCCAGCGCGACACCGGCATCAAACCGGTTTATGACGTGTTCGACTCCAATGAAACCCTGGAAGGCAAACTGCTTGCCGGGCGCACCGGCTATGACGTGGTGGTGCCCAGCAACCACTTCCTGGGGCGCCAGATCAAGGCCGGGGTGTTTCAGAAACTCGACAAGTCCCAGCTCCCCAACTGGAAGAACCTGGACCCGGTCTTGCTGGCCCGGCTGCAAGCCAACGACCCGGGCAATGAGTACGCGGTGCCGTATCTGTGGGGCACCAATGGCATCGGCTACAACGTCGACAAGGTCAAGCAGGTGCTGGGCATCGACAAGATCGATTCCTGGAGCGTGCTGTTCGAGCCTGAAAACCTCAAGAAGCTGAAAAGCTGCGGCGTGGCCTTTATGGACTCGGCAGACGAAATCATGCCCTCGATGCTCAACTATCTCGGGCTCAACCCCCGCAGCCTGGAGCTCAAGGACTACAAGGTCGCCGAGAAAAAACTGGAACCGCTGCGCCCTTACATCAGCTACTTCCACTCCTCCAAGTACGTGACCGACCTGGCCAACGGCGACATCTGCATCGCCTTCGGCTACTCCGGCGACGTGTACCAGGCAATTCACCGTGCGCAAGAGGCCGGCAACGGCGTCAACGTTGCCTACGTGGTGCCCAAGGAAGGCGGCAACCTGTGGTTCGACATGCTGACCATCCCGGCCGACGCCAAGAACCCGGAACAGGCCCATGCCTTTATCAACTACCTGCTCAAGCCTGACGTGATAGCCGACATCAGCGAGCACGTGGGCTACGCCAACGCCAACACCCCGGCCACGGCCTTGATGAAGGACGACATCACCCAAAACCCGTCGATTTATCCGCCCGAATCGGTACAGGCCAAGCTCTATGTGTCATCGGAGTTGCCGCCTGACCTGATGCGCTGGATGACTCGCTCGTGGAACAAGTTCAAGTCCGGTCGTTAATCCTGTGCCGGGCATGAATGGGTGCCCGGCAACTCAGTAGGCAGTTTTTTATGACGTCCATGATGTCTTTACCGCACACCTATTACAGCGCAACCCGCAACCGTCAGCTCCACTGCCCGCCCCTTGAAGGCCAGGTGCAGGCGGACGTCTGCATTGTCGGCGCTGGTTTTACCGGTTTGAACACGGCCATCGAGCTGGCTGAACGCGGGCATTCGGTGGTTGTGCTTGAAGCGCAGCAAATCGCCTGGGGCGCCACGGGCCGCAACGGCGGCCAACTGATTCGCGGGATTGGTCACGACCTGGACGCCCACGAAAAAACCATCGGCCGCGAAGGCGTCAAGGTCCTCGAGCGGTTGGGCCTGGATGCGGTGGACCTGGTGCGCCAGCGCGTAGAAAAGCACGGCATTGCCTGCGATTTGCGCTGGGGTTTCTGCGAACTGGCCAACACCCCGCGCCACGTTGAAAACCTTGTGGCCGAGCAGGCGTCTCTGCAACAGCTGGGGTATCGGCACAAAGTCGAACTGGTGGAACGCGCGGACATGCATCGCGTTGTGGCTTCGGATCGCTACCTCGGCGGGCTGATCGATGAGGGATCGGGGCATTTGCACCCGCTCAACCTGGCCCTGGGCGAAGCCAGTGTCGCTCAACAACTGGGGGTGCGGATTTACGAGAACAGCGCGGCGCTGCGGATCGACTATGGCAGTCAGGTTCGCGTACACACCGCCAACGGCGTGGTGCATGCCAAAACCCTGGTGCTCGCCGGTAACGCCCACCTAGGCGATCTGGAGCCGGCCCTCAGCGGCAAGGTACTGGCCGCCGGTAGCTACGTGATTGCCACCGAACCCTTGAGCGAGGACCTGGCACACAGCCTGATCCCCGGCAACCGGGCGCTGTGCGATCAACGTGTCGGCCTTGATTACTATCGTTTGTCAGCCGACCGGCGCTTGCTGTTTGGCGGCGCGTGTCACTACTCCGGGCGCACGCCCAGGGATATCGCCGGCTATATGCGTCCCAAAATGCTCGATGTATTCCCGCAGCTTGCGGGCAAGCGCATCGACTTTCAGTGGAGCGGCATGATCGGCATCGGCGCCAACCGGCTGCCACAAATCGGCCGCCTGCCGGCCCACCCCAACGTGTTTTATGCCCAGGCCTACGCCGGGCATGGCATCAACACGACGCACATGGCGGCAAGGCTGGTCGCGCAAGCCATCAGCCTTGAACAGAGCCAGGGCTTTGACCTGTTCTCCCGTGTGCCGCACCTGACATTCCCGGGTGGCAAACACTTGCGCTCGCCTTTGTTGGCGCTGGGCATGCTCTGGTATCGACTCAAGGAAATCGCTGCCCGCTAATACGAGATGCAGCACCGCAGTCATTCAGATACACCGCGCCGCGAGTATCGCGAGCAAGCCCGCTCCCACTGGAATTGGGGCTGTGGGAGCGGGCTTGCTCGCGATGCAGGCGCCACGGTTTATCCGTTAGTTCCAACACTTTGAAACAAGCCAACAACAAAAACTCAAAAAGGACGTTCACATGAAGCGCTTTACCCCCTGTGTCCTGGCGGCATTGTTTGCCCTGCCCTCGTTGCAGGCCATGGCTGCTGCCGATCTGGTGCTGACCAACGGCAAAGTGTTTACCGGCGTGCCCGGCCAGGCGCTGGCAAAAGCCGTGGCGGTGGAAAACGGCAAGATCATCAAGGTCGGCAGCGATGCCGAGGTCAATGCACTGGCCGATGCCAAAACCCAACGCATTGATCTGGCGGGCAAGGTGCTGATGCCCGGCATGATCGACACTCACAGCCATCCCGTGAGCGCCGGGCTGGACAGCCTGGGCGCGAATCTGCTCGATGAAGAAAAACCCTTGCCCGAGCTTGAGCAGTGGATTATCGAACAGGACAAAGCGGGCAAGGCACGGGCCGGCGACGTGATCAATATTACAGGCGTCAGCTCGGCCTACTGGGAGCAGGCCCGGGAGCTGGGCAAAATCTTCAATCAGGGCCGCTGGGCCGATCAGCCCCTGGTGTTGAGCGGGATCGACGGGCATACCGGCTGGGCTAACAACGCGATGCTCAAGCGCGCCAAGGTTGATGCCGCCCTGGTCAAAAGCCTGCCGGCCAATGAGTTGAGTTATGTAGGCCACGAGGCTGACTTCACCCCTAACGGTTTTTTTGCTGAATCTCGCTGGGACCAGGTACGCGGCCAGGTCCCGGCACCCAGCCCGCAGGTGATGCTCAAGGCCGCCCGTGAAGCCGTCAGGGTCAACAACCAGTACGGTGTGACCGCATGGATGGACGCCGCCTCGAACGCGGGCGGCGGCGACTCGCTGTTTGACTTCACGGCCACCGAGCAAAGCGTTGGCGTGCTGCCGCTGTATCGCCAGCTGGCAGAAAATGGCGAGCTGTCGGCCCACGTCGCAGCACTGATGCTCACCAATTCCAAAAGCAAGCCTGCCGACCTCGAAGTCCTGGCCAAGGTGATGAAACAGTTCGAGGGCGTGCCCAACCTGACCTTCCCCGGGATCAAGGTGTTTGCCGACGGTATTCTGGAATACCCGGGGCAAACGGCGGCGGTCATCGTGCCGTACAAGAACAACAATAAAAACGGCGAACTGCTGATCGATCCTGCGCACTTTGGCGAGCTGGTGGCCGCAGCCGAAAAACGCGGCTGGATCGTGCACATGCATGCAGTCGGCGACCGTGCGGTACGCGAGTCCCTCAACGGCTTTGAATACGCACGCAAGCTCAGCCCCGCGCCAGTGGCCCACAGCATCAGCCACCTGCAACTGGTCAACCCCAAGGAGTTCCCGCGCTTTGCACAACTGGGGGTCATCGCCTCCATGCAACTGTTGTGGGCCACGGAAGAAAGCTACACCGTCGACCTGGTGAAGCCGTATATCAGCGCATTTGCCTATGGCTACCAGTACCCGGCCAAATCGCTGCAAGACGCCGGCGCCGTGATCGCAGGCGCCAGCGACTGGCCGGTATCGAGCCCCAACCCGTGGTACGCCATCGCCCAGGCCATTACCCGCAAAGGTCCGCTGGGCGTGCTCAACGCCAAGGAAAGCCTGGATCGCCAGGCCATGTTCTACGCCTACACCCTCAATGCTGCCAAAACCCTGGGGCTGGATGCACAAATCGGCTCCCTGGCACCGGGCAAACAGGCCGACCTGATCGTCCTCGACCGTGACGTATTCAACGTGGATGACGAGGCATTATCGGAAACCAAAGTCCTGAAGACCTTCTTCGCCGGCAAGCAGGTCTACGCCCCCGACGCCTGATTCCAACCGCCCCCTCACCCGCAGGGGGCGGTCAAAACGCATTGCTCATAGCGCCTTATAAAAACAAGAGACTTGATATGAACGCATTGTCTGTTTTCATGCTCACCGGCCTTGCCCTGACACCCCTGCTCAGCGCCCAGGCGCTGCCGCTCAACGACGAATTCGAACTGGTGATCACCCCCACTCTGGTCAGTGACTACCGGGCCAGCGGCATCTCGCAAACCCTGGGCGACCCCGCCGCGCAATTGACCCTCACCCTCAACCACGCCAGCGGCCTGTATGCCGGGCTCTGGACTTCGAATGTCGACTTTGGCCACGGTTCCAAAACACGCCAGGAGATCGAGTACTTCGCCGGCTACTTCTGGCAAATCAACGACAACATCAGCCTGGACAGCTTCTACACCCGCTACGAATTCCCCCGTGAAAGCGGGTACAACCAGAGCGACATCCAGTCCACCCTGGATGCATACGGTGTTTTGCTCGGGGCCAAATACGTCAGCAACATGAAAGGCCCGGACTACGAGGATGAAAACGGCGAGTTCCACGACGGTAAAAAAGACGAGGACCTGTCCTCGGTATTTATTGGCTACCACACCGTGCTGCCCGCCGAGTTCGGGCTGGAGATGCGCTATGAATATGTTGATTACAAGGACGACGTATTCTTCACCGAGAGCGGCAAGGGCCGCGCCGACTACTACGACTGGGAGATCAAGCTCAGCCGTGAACTGATCGGTATCAAGTGGGCGCTGAGCTATATCGATACCGACCTGTCGAAGGACGAATGCACGAGCTTTACCGGTTACGACGACCTGTGCGGTGCAACCCTGATGGCCAGCGCCAGCAAGACGTTCTGACGAACTTGCCAGCGGCAGGCATCAAACAACGCTGGTCAAACCGCCGTCTACAAAGATTGTTTGCCCGTTGATAAAGTCCGACGCCGGCGAGGCGAGAAACACGGCCGCGCCACACAACTCTTCTACCTTGCCCCAGCGCCCTGCGGGCGTGCGCTTGCACAGCCATTGGGAAAATTCCTGATCGTCGACCAGGGCGCGATTCATCTCGGTTGCAAAATAGCCCGGGGCCAGGCCATTGGCCTGGATCCCGTGGCACGCCCATTCGGCGCACATGCCCTTGGTGAGCATCTTCACCGCGCCCTTGGATGCCGCATACGGGGCGATCGACGGGCGGGCCAGCTCGCTCTGCACCGAGCAGATATTGATGATCTTGCCGCGACCACGGCCAATCATGTGCCGCGCCACGGCCTGGGACACATGGAACACACCGTCCAGATTGACCCGCATCAGCTCGTGCCAGTCGTTGGCGTCGTAATCCTCAAGGGGCGCGCGCCGCTGGATACCGGCGTTATTGACCAGGATCTCGATGGGCCCGATGTCGGCCTCAAAGGTGTTGATCGCCGCAAACAGCTGTGCGCGGTCGGTGACGTCAAAGACCGCGGTTTCAGCGCGGAGACCCTCGCCATGCAATTGCGCGGCAATGGCCCGGGCTTTATCCCTATTGCGATCATTGATCACCACGGTGGCGCCAGCGGCTCCCAACCCGCGGGCCAGTTCGAGCCCGATGCCCTTGCCTGAACCTGTGATCAGGGCCCTGCGGCCATTAAGCTGGAAGCTGTTGATATTGAATGACATGCTGCTCTCCACAAACGGCCATTTATTATTTTTCAGGCCTTGCTGCCACTTCACCCCAGGTGATGGACAGCGTCCAATCGTCATTCATGATCTTGTGATCATTTACCGTGATCGTCGCAATGCCGTCGTTGCGTATCGGGAGTACCCAATGGAAATCAAACACCTGCGCTCATTTGTGACCCTGGCCGAGGAGCTGCACTTCGGTCGTGCGGCGCAACGGTTGTCCATCGTGCAACCGGCCCTGAGCATGCAAATAAAGATGCTTGAAGAAGAACTGGGGGTGCGCCTGTTCGAGCGTAACCGGCACTCGGTCACCTTGAGCGAAGTAGGCACCCTCTTCTTGCCGCAGGCACGCGCAACCCTGTATCAGGCGGCCCATGCGGCGGACGTGGCCAGGGCTTGCGGGCGCGGGGAAATCGGCCGCGTGCGGCTGGGGTTTGTGTCATCGGTATTGCCCGAACTGCTGCCCTCGCTGGTGCGCACGCTGCATGCACGCTTCCCGCGTATCGAACTGGAACTCAAGGACATGCCGGGGCCGGACCAGGCTGCGGCCCTGAAAAGCGGCCAGCTCGACTTCGGGCTGATGCGCTTGCCGGCCAGCATTGCGGGCATCCAGACCCGGGAAGTGCTGCAAGAAAGCTTCATTGTTGCCCTGCCCGGCGACCACCCGCTGCTGGCGTGCGACACCCTGCACCCGACAGCGCTCGCCCACTTGCCGGTATTCATCCTGGCCAGGCGTTATGCCCCCGGCTTTTACGATGAACTGATGCAAGCGCTAACGCGCCAGGGCGTGCAGCTGGAAATCGCCTCGGAACTGGGCGAATTCACCACCATGCTGGCACTGGTTTCAGCCGGGCTGGGCGTGGGCCTGCTACCGGCCAATGCGGGGCGCGCCCTGCCCGCCAACGTCATCTCCAGACCGCTGGAACTGGGGGATTACCGCGCAACCACAGGCCTGGCATGGACGGACCTGAACACCGCGGTGAAAACCACCGTGTTCAATTTGATGAGTGAGTTGCTGCTGGAACCCGTGCAGGAGCCTGCGACCTGATCGACCGGGTGACTGCATCGCTGGCAATCGAGCGGTGAGCGGTGATCCCATGGTGCTGGATACCAAAGTTGCTGGAGAACATGCATTGTCGTGCTGAAAAGAGATTCGTTGATAAAACAACTTCAGTTCATCCCAACAAACTCCCTATCTACCTGCTCATATCTAGGCTAGGGTCGTTATGGCTTGGAGTTCTCACAAGCTGTAAGTGTTTTTTCCCTGGGGAGGGGAAATTATGGAATTCGAAGAAAAGCTCGCAGGGTTAGCGGCAAAAATACGACAACAAGCAGCAGCCATCCAAACAGAAGAAGCCACGAAAAACGCATTTATAATGCCATTTATTCAATCGATCCTGGGGTATGACGTTTTCAACCCTTTGGAAGTTGTTCCTGAGTTCACATCGGACGTTGGGACAAAGAAAGGCGAAAAAGTCGACTATGCCATCCTGAAAGACGGGGCGATTCAGATTTTAATTGAGAGTAAGAAAATCGGCGAGCCGCTCAATATCAAGCATGCCAGCCAGCTTTTTCGCTACTTCCATGTCACGAGTGCAAGAATTTCGATTCTTACAAACGGTCAGGTGTACAAGTTCTTCACCGACCTTGATGCGCCCAACAAGATGGACGAAAAACCCTTTCTGGAACTGGACCTTCTGAATATTGATGACCACGCCATACCTGAGCTGCAAAAGCTCACGAAGTCCGCTTTTGATGTCGACTCAATTATCAGTGCGGCAGGCGAGTTAAAATATGTTGGCCAGATTAAACGTGTACTGGCTGCACAGTTCAGCGAGCCCGACGACGACTTTATTAAGTTTTTTGCCTCGCGTGTCTATGAGGGGGTTATTACTCAGAAAGTGCGCGAGCAATTTGGGCACCTTACCCGGAAGGCGACCGCACAATTTCTCGGTGACCAGGTAAATGACCGCCTTAAGTCCGCAATCAACGGGGGAAACCAGCCTGTGGCTGTTACACCTCTGGCGGTTGCTCCACCCCAAGGCGCTCCTGAGGAGGACGGTGGCGAGAAAGATCTGATTGTCACGACCGAGGAAGAGACGGAAGGCTACAACATCGTTAAAGCCATAATCCGTACCGAAGTGGATGCAAAGCGAATAGTCGCTCGTGACACGCAGAGTTACTTCGGTATTTTGCTGGATGACAATAACCGCAAGCCACTGGCTCGGCTTCACTTCAATCGGGCTCAAAAATACATCGGTCTTTTTGATGCTGACAAAAAAGAAGTCCGACATCCGATTGAGTCACTCGATGACATTTTCTTACACGCTGATTGTCTGAAGGCCACTGCAAAGCTTTACGGCTAGTACGTGACCTACCCGCTTAGGATCGTTTTAACGCTCCCAAGCGGGGGGGTTGCAGCTCCCATGCATTTCGTCGCTGACGTCCACGCACAAGATCCCTCTTACCCGGGGCCCCCTAACAACTCAAATATCCTTGAACCGACACCGGGGAACACCCGCGACTGGCAGGCGGATACTGTAGATATTCCCGGCGGCCGGGAAGTCAGCCTGCTCGGCCGGTGTCATGCCGAACCTGGCGCTGGTGATAAACAATGTGCGCATGTCTGCCCCGCCAAAACAGCAACTGGTGGGGCGCGGGACCGGCATTTCAAGGATTCGGGTCAACTCGCCGTGGCGATCGTACCTGAGCAGGCAGCCGCCATTGAACTGGCACACCCAGATGCCCCCTTCAATGTCCATGGCCAGGCCATCCGGGCGACCGAGGTCCGGCGGTGTATGGGCAAACACCTCGATATTTTCCAGGGCGGTGCCGGTGGCCGGATATCGGGCGCGAAACAGGGTGCGGGCCACCGAGTCGACAAAAAACAGCTCCCCGCCGTCGGCCGACCACACCAGCCCGTTGGGCAGCCCAATATTCTCCAGTACCACCGAGGCGTTCAGCCCCGCGTCGTAGCGATATAATTTCCCGCTGTTTTTGCTGTGTGCCTCGTCCATCAAACCGGTGATAAAACGCCCCTGAGGGTCGCAGGCGCCATCATTGAAGCGGTAGGAAGGGAGCGTGCTGGCCGGTGGCGAGTGGCGGCTCACCTGCAGGCTGGCGCGATCAAGAATGGCGACGCCGGCCTCTCGGGTAAAAATCAGGTTACCGGCATTGGTCAGTGCCAAGGCACCGACCCGTGAGGATGACTGGTGAAGCCGGGTAAGGTTGGCCTGTTCATCCAGGGCGTTTATCTGCCCTCGGGAAATATCCACGAACAACAGGGCATTACTGATTTCGTCCCAGACCGGGCTTTCCCCGAGGTCAGCCTGGCACGCCGAAAAAAGACGCAACGATTCTTGTGCAGGCATTTCAACACTCCTTGATTTGATCCCACATCCGGGCAATTTCCCCGGCGCTGCCAGCCTTGACCCTAGCCAGGTCGAGGGGATAGTCGACACCCTGATTCTCGACAAACCGTGTCGCGGTGAACTGACCATTGCTGGCTCGCAGAATGTAGCCGGTGTCCTGGCACAACTGCGAAGCCAGAAAAATCACGCCGGGGGCCACCCATTGCGGTTTCAGGTCCTGCGGCTCGCCACTCACGCCCCACATTCTGGTTTTGGCCACCGGCGATACGGCATTGACCAAAATGCCGTGTGCCGCGCCTTCCATGCTCAGTGCATTCATGATGCCCAGTTGCGCCATCTTGCCTGCGGCATAGGCCGTCAGACCCGGCTGCGCATATTGCTGGTACATCGCCCGGTCCGAAGAAGTCAGCACGACCCGCGCAGCCGTCGATTGCCTGAGGTATTTCCAGGCATGTTTGCAAAGCCAGACAGGGCTATAGACGGTGATACCCAGCGCCCGCTCAATAAATGCCTGTTGCGCGTCTTCAATCGACTGATAACCGACCCAGCCCGCGTTATGAATCACAATATCAAGTTGCCCAAACGCTTTGATGGCCGTCTCGATCAATTGCTGACAACCCTGCTCGCCGGCCAGGTCGCCGTGATGGCCAACCACGCTGTACCCCTCGCCCGCAAGCGCTTGTGCGGCATCCAGCGCGACGGACACATCCTCGCCAGCGCCTGTCTTGTCCGAACCCGCATCACTGATCACGACATTTGCCCCCAGCCTTGCCAGTTCCCGTGCATAGCTCAAACCCAGGCCCCGTCCAGCGCCCGTTACAACTGCGGTTTTTCCGGCAAAGTTCATTAATCGGCTCCTTTTGATTGTCACTTCACCCTAACAATCAAAAGGAAAGTTGTTTAATACTGATCAAGCGCCCCATTGATACTCTGTGCGTATCACACGACTGTTTAAAACCTGCTGACTTTTGAGTGAATATAAAATTTGCTCTTCCCTGCCCGGGCAACATTGATCAGTTCAAATGAAGGAACGCGAAAAATGATCGAAACCCGACTGCTCAGGCAGTTCATCGCGGTGGCTGAAGAGCTGCATTTTCACAAAGCCGCGATTCGCCTGCACATGGCGCAGCCACCCCTGAGTCAGGCCATTAACCGCCTGGAAGACAAACTGGGTTTCAGCCTGTTCACCCGTAGCAAACGCGAGGTAAACCTGACGCCAGCAGGCAACGCCTTTCTGCAGGCTGCCTATCGCACACTCAAGGAACTGGAACAGGGGGTTGAGCACGCACGCCAGGTATCTGAAGGCATCGCTGGAAGGCTCACTGTGACTGCAGTGTCCATCGCGTACTACCCGCCGTTGCTCAACACCTTGAGACGGTTTCGCCAGACCTTTCCCAAGGTCCAGCTGGTCATTAAGGAAATGCCGTCCTCCAGCCAGGCCAAAGCGCTGCTGGCCGCAGAGGCCGATATCGCTTTTATGCGAAAACTGCCTTTTACGGCGCAAAACATCGAATCACGCTTGTTGCTCGACGAAGCTATCGTCATGGCGCTGCCCCTTGATCATCCAAAAGCGCAGACAGCGTTGATCGAGCTAAGGGATTTCGCCGGCGAAGACTTCGTTTTCACCCCCCAGGCCCTGGGCAGCGGCTATCACAGCCAACTGATTGCCCTGTGCGAGGCCGCTGGTTTTTACCCTAAGGTGGTACAGGAAGCCGCGCAGATCCACACCCTGATCGGACTGGTGAGTTGCGGTTTTGGCGTGGCCCTGGTGCCTGAATCCATCTGCGGCTCGAACATGCGCGACAAGGTTGTATTTCGCCCCATACGCCCGGTGGCAGAAGCTGCAAACCCTGCCATCGGGCTGTACATGAGCTGGCATGCGGACAACCCGTCACCGCTGATAAACAGCTTTATTGCCATGTTCGACACTGCCAGCGAGCACTAGAACCTGGTCTGCAGCCCCATGCGCAGCGTGCGCCCCGGAGCGGGCATAAAGCTCTGTGCCAGCGGGTCCAGGTAATAACGGTCGGTCAGGTTCTGCAAGGACACGTTCAGGGTGGTGTGATCCTTCAACTTGTAGTTAAAGAACACATCAAAAAGCGCTACCTGGTGATAGACCAATTGCGGCGTAGTGGCGCCGGTTTGCCATTCATTGTCGGCTTTGACGGTTGGGCCAGAGGTATAGGTGGCACGCCCGCCGACTGTCAGTGCCCGGTCAAAAAAGCGCAGGCCCGTGGTCAGGTTCGCCGCGAAGCGTGGCGGGTTCTGGGTGTTGGAATAAGAGCCCATAAAGCTGCCCGGCGTACAGTTCGGGGTTTTGCTCAAGTCCTGGTAGGGGTTGGAGCTGGCCCGCAAACGCGCCGCGAAGGTCGAGTCGCAGGTTTCGGTTTTCAGGTAGTACGTGGACGAAAAATCAGCGAACACGCGGCCCGCGTCATAGCGCGACTGCAATTCCAGGCCGCTGGTTTTGAAGCTGTCGGTATTGCTGAACTGCATCAGGCCCATCAGCCCCGGGCTGGGATCGTAATAGCGGGTGATGTAGTTCTTGATGCTGGTGTTGAAGTAGGCAACCTTGAGGGCCGCCGAGTCGTCGTCCACCAGCAGGTTTTTTTGCAGGGTGCTGGCACCGATCTCCCAATTGCTTGAGCGCTCGGGTTTCAGACCTTTGCCGGGCATGGTCTGCAACACGCCCTGGCTGGTTTCGAACAGTGAGGGCATGCGCAAGCCCTGGGTATAAGACCCATAGAAGAACGTGTCGGGTGCCAGTTCGACATTGAAACCGATGGCAGGAGCAAACGCCCCGCCTCTGTCGCTCTGTTTGCCGGAATACTCATAACCGCTGACCACCTCGCCTGTCTGGGACGGATAGACCGTCGACTCGGTGGCACCAAAGTCGTTGTAGCGCGTGCCCTCGAAAGGGAAATTGGTGTTACCGAAAACAATACCGTTATTCAACCGCGGGTCCGTGGCGTCGGTGTACTGACCGTTCTGATCCGGGAACCACATCATGTTGCCGTAGCTTTGCGGGCTGAAGACCCTCAGATATCTCAGCTCGCGCTCCTCACGCAGCGCCGTCGAGTGGGCGACATGATCCTTGGTGCGGTACCAGGTGTAGCGACCGCCACCCCACAGCGTGAGGCGGTCGACCGGCTGGAACTCCAGCTTGCCGTGCAGGCTGAATTCCTGCCTGGAGCCATCGCGCAGGCTGCGGTTGGCGTTGATGTCATCCTGGTTGGTGACCACACTTTTTTGCGGGCGCAACTCCTCGACCTGGAACGATCCGCCCACATCCAGCTTCAGGTCGCCGTGGCGGGTCTCGAACCGTGAGGTGTTGGCCAGGTCACCGCCAATGCGCCGGTCGGCCTGACGGGTCCAGTTGCGATCAGAGCGATAGGCCTGCGAAGCCGGCGCCAGCACCGAGGTCAAGTTGCTGGTTTGTGCATCCGTCATCCACAGGCTGGCCGTCAGGTCCACCAACGGGTTGGCGCTTGGCAGGTAGTTGTAGCGGGCGGTGTAGGTATCGATTTTGGTGTGGCCCAGCGGGTACTGGTAAATGCCCCCGGTGCCGAAGCGGAAAATATCCGATGGCATGATTTCGCCAATATGGCCGTCGTAGCGGCGGTAGCCCAGGTCCAGCGTATGGTCGTCTGCCGGGCGTATGGTGGTTTTGATCAGGTACGAATCGGTCTCTGCCGATGAGTTGAGCACTTCTTCACCGGGGTTGTAGGTGGTGGCTACCGTCATGTCTTCGCGGCCATAGCGGTCAAACGTGCGGTAGCGATCCTGGCCCTTTTTGCCAGCGAAATAGTTGCCCTGATTGCGATGAGCATACGCGGCCACCACATCGAAGTAGTCATGGGTAAAAGCGAACGCGGCACTGCCGGCCTGCGCCTCGGAGCCGAACAGGCCACCACGGTCCCGGTGCGGCTCCGAGTACAGTTTTTCAGTTGCAGAGTGGCCGTCGCGAGAGGCAGGAGCCACACCGTTGTTCCACACATCCCCCTTGAGGCGCAGACCAAACGTTTTGCCATCGCGCAAGATGTCGTCAACGCCGATGGTGCGCATTTTGACCGTGCCGCCGATGGCGCTCGACGTGAGGCTCGGCCCCTTGTCGATGGTGATATCGCTGATCAGGTCAGGGTCAATGTAACTGCGCTGCTGGGTACCGGCATAACCCCGATAGACATCCAGTGCCTGCTGCGAACCGTCGACCGTGACCGCCACCCGGCTTTGCCCTTGAATGCCGCGGATGTTCACATCCAGGCCACCGCCATTGCGGCTGTCTCCCACCTGCACGCCCGGCTGGCCCTTAAGCACGTCGCCCACCGAAACCACGCCAAAGCGTTGCATGTCTTCGCTGGAGATATACACGATCGACCGAGGCGCCGTGTAGACCTCTTCGACGGCAGGATTTTCGCCCGTGACTTTCTGCGCGGGCAGCACAACGGCCCCTCCCCCCTGAAACAGTTCGACGCTGCCGTCCACCCGGCGCTGATAGCTCAGGCCGGTGCCCGACAACAACCGCGTCAGCCCCGCCTCAGTGCTGAAGTCGCCCTGCAGCCCGTTGCTGCTTTTGCCCGCCGTCAGCGTCGAACTGCCTGCCATGCTGATTCGCGCCTGCACGCCAAAACGCGAAAGCGCCTGATCCAGCGGGCCGGCATCGATGTTGAAGTGCTGACGCTCATCAGCAGCGAAAGCAACTGCGCTGTAAAGCGGTTGCAGGCCCAGAAAAATCAGGCCAAAGGTGCGGGCGCATAAAACACTTGCGGGGGAAATCATGCAGGGCTCCTGAAGGTGAAGACCCACCTGTTTCGGTGGGTTATTCCTGAAGGCCCCGCCAGATTCAAAAAACTGTCGCGCGAAACAAAAAATAATTTCAGGCCGGCACCACGGTGACCCAATAACGGGTTCGTCGCTCAATGCGCACGGGCAGCGCATGGGCGACCAGCGCCAGGGCAGCATCGGTGTCATCCAGCTCAAAACTGCCCGTCACTCGCAGGTCTGCGACCTGATGGCTGCAGCGCAAAATACCTGGGCGGTAACGTGAAAGCTCGGCCAGCAGAGTATCCAGACGCATGCGTTCAGCCGGTAAAATGCCACGCAGCCAGGCCTGGGCCAGAAACCCGTCGGTGAGACTTGCAGGGTGGATGCCCTGAGCATCCACTCGCGCTCGCCAGCCGGCCTCCAGCAACAATGGCACCCGGTTATGGCGCGAGTTCACCTGCACCAGCCCGCGCAACACCGTCACCTGAGTACCCTGCCGATCATGGCGCACCAGCAGGTTGGCGCCACGGGCATGCAACACGGCATCGGGCGTGACCAGTTGCAATGAACCTGATTCGGCTCCCGCATCCAGCGCCACTTCGCCTTCGACCAACTGCACATGGCTCTGGTCTGTGCGCCAATCCACATTGGCCGCGCTGGCAGTGTTCAACCATAACGAAGTGCCGTCGGCCAGCCGCCACTGACGACGCTCGCCGGTGGCGGTGCGGTAACTGGCCAGGGCCGAGCGCACAAGGGTGGATTGCGCGCCTTGCCAGGAACCCCCGCCCAGCAGACTGATTGCCAACAAGCACTTGAGCACCTGCCTGCGGCGTTGAGGGTCCGCCCCGGCAGACTCCAGCGCTCTGCGCGCCGTCGCATCGGATAAAAGATGGGCGCCGGGCTGCAGCAGCAACGACAGGCTGCTGACACGCTGCCAGGCGTATTCATGCTCTGCGCACGCCTGGCGCCATTGCTGCAGGGCCTGGTGGTCAGCCGCACTCACGAACCCGGACTGCATCCGAACCATCCAGTCGATGGCCATATCCCGTACACGGGGGTTAACAGAACCGCCGCTCATTCAAAACGGCTCGCGTAGCAAACACTGAACGCCTTGCCCATGGCCCGCTGCACCTGGGCCACGCTCAGACTCAATTGCGCGGCAATTTGCGGGTAGGTCAGACCATCAAGCTGGGACAAAAAGAAAATCTGCCGCACTTTGGTTGATAGGCCGATCAGCAGCGAGTCGAGTTGCAACAGGGTTTCGATCGTCAAGCAGCGGTCTTCGGGCGAAGGCTCCTCGGCCTCAGGACGCGCAGCCAGCACCTCAAGATAAGCCCGCTCGATTGCCTGGCGACGCCAGCGGTTGATCAACAGGCCATTGGCAATCGTCGCGAGAAACGCCATGGGCTGACGCAGCTCCTGGGCATCGTGCTTTGAGCGCAACACGCGGATAAAGGTGTCGTGAGCCAGGTCCTCGGCATCGGCCCGGTGCCCCAGTCGCCGATGCAGCCAGCCCCGCAGCCAGCCATGATGATTCGCATACAGCTGTTCGACGGGCGAGACTATCCTGTCGTGAGACATGTGAAATTCGCTTGATGTTAATGATAATTCTTCTCATCTTATTATTTGTAACTGACTGTTGTACAGCGTCTGCTCTGATTCGCGGGTTTAGAAACAGGTATGCCGGGGTTCCTGGGGGGGGCTGTCAATGAGGAGCAGCGCCTTGAAGGGTGGTGCGATAGCGCTGGCCTGCACGGCCACAGGCCGGATGGGGTTCACCCGCCAGCGGGCTTGCGTTTGTACCCTGAAAAAATGGCAACGCTCGTCTGTCTGAAATGACGAACTCTGCCCGTCAGCATTTGTCAGAAAAAATACAGCGCTGGAACGAACCGAGCGTTACAACGCACAGCGACCCACAACGGAGACTGGCTATGAGTACCCTGACTATCCAAGGTTGGTGCGACAACAATGGCGATCAAAAACCCACCTCCGTGGGTGACATCCATTTTTACGTGGACGGCCCTCTCCACCTGCGTCTGGAGCAAGCGGAAGAACGCCTGCAGAAGACCCAGGAGCCTGAAGCCATGGTCGACGTCGACATGGCCACAATGGATTTGATCATGCCGCAGGGGTGCGGCCCCTTGTCCGACTGCAAAATGCGCGTCTACCTGCACCACGATCGCGGTCAGTTCCATTTGGTCGGGCATCTGGCGAGCGATGCGAGCTTGATCTTTACCAATGCGGTATTGATTGATCAGTTGCTTTAGAAGCAGTTGATGCGGGCCTCGCGGGGCTTGCCAGCATCACCCAGGCCAATGGACTGGCCGTTCTCGACGATGTTGGAGACGATAAGAACTTCAGCTTGAATACCGTTAATACATAACGATATGACTCGTTGAGTGGCGTTGCGTAGCCCCCGGGACCTCCGGAAAAATACAACCTGCATCCGGCAGGGAACTACCGTGCTAGAGCCTGTCCAATCAAGCTCATATGGTTCATGTACAGAGCCCGGGGTGTAGATCATGAATAAGCAGGAAGAAGGATGAGTACCAGGACAAACCACGGCTGGGTCTGGGCTTACCGCAAGATTCGCGGCTTGCAATGCTCCCGAATGACTGCGGCTTACAGGGCGACGCTGTACGTGATGCGAGGTGATACGGGCACGTTTCACAGCGATATCAGTTGGCAAAAAAACCGCATCCGGCGCTGACCCATCGCCCATCACGTCCTGTGCTGCCCCTCTGGAGAGGCTCACCCCAGGCATTGCGGCCCAGCAAAGAGCAGCATCAGCAGCCAGCCGGCTGCATAGAGCCCGAGTCCGAACGTCAGATGCGCAATGAGGCTTCTGCGCCTTGCCGCGCTCGGTACCGCGGTTTTCGACGCTGCGATGCCGAGACCGAACGCGGGCTGCATGATGAAAAAGGGGGCAATGACACTGATCAAGCCAGTCAACAAAGCGGGCATCAGGGACGGACTGCATAGCCAGGCAGGCCCTTGGACACCGAAAAGCGCCATGGCAAAGACGCAGCCAGTGATGTAATGAAACACCCACCCAACCAGGCGTTCGTGCCTGACACGGGGCGCCGTCACAATAGAGACGTGTCGAAACTGCCCATGCAGCATGTGCCCCAACCAGCGACCGACGAGCCCATAGTCGATCGACGCCGCACCAAATACCCGCGTTCGAATCAACGCTGATACGTCCATGATCAGTGTGGCAGCCATTCCAACAAACAGAATGCGCAGTAGCGTCTCACCTGCTTCCATGATATTTCCCATAGTCTTGAGCCTGATTTGGCGGTTTGATCCCGGCAGTCTGCAAGTTCAAGTCGACTTGAGGTCAAGCATGAAAGAGATGGATATCGGTGAAGTCGCAAGACGTTCCGGCCTGCCGGCTTCAACCCTGCGCTACTACGAAGAAAAAGGCCTGATCTGCTCAATAGGTCGTCGCGGGCTCACCCGCGTATTTCGGGCGGACGTACTTCAGCGGTTGTCATTGATTGCCCTTGGGCAATCTGCGGCGTTTTCATTGGACGAGATAGCAGCCATGCTGGACGCGGACGGCCAGCCCGCCATCGATCACCAGCGTCTCACAGACAAGGCAGACGAACTGGACCGCACCATCGAACGCCTCAGCACTGTGCGTGACGAACTGCGGCGTGCTGCGGCCTGCCCTGCTCCACGTCATATCGAATGCTCGAAATTTCAGAAAATACTGAAATATGTCGGGACAGGGGGCGCCAAGCGTAAAACCGGCAAGTGTGGCCTGAGTGGTCATGGGTTGTGAAACTGAGGCTGGTGTGAAGCTTGGAGGGGCCCGCGACACTCACGCACATGCCCCCCGTGCGCGAAAATATGTCTAAGCCATTGTAAATAAATGAAAACTAAATTTATTGATGATTGCCAACGGTAAACCGTGGCCTGCAAGGCAAGGTTGCAATCGGTCAAAATAGCCAAACACCACCCGATGGGGGAGCGCAGATAAAATCTGTGGAACCGAATAACTATGATTCGTCAGTTCGAACCGCTACTTAGTTAACTCATAACTATCTTGAATGAGTTCGTGTATGTGTTCGGTTGCTACCGAGCCGTCCAAAACCACACTGATCCAGTGCTCTTTGTTCATGTGGTAACCCGGAAGAATACCCTCCATTTGACGAAGTGAACCCGCTTTGTCCGGATGGCATTTCACATCCAAAATATCAACCTCTCCCTCGCCTGCAAGACCTAGCTTTTCCTTGGGTACGTTCATCACTATTCCAAACCATTTCTCAGATCCCGCGTGCCTTAGGACGGCGTATTTTGGGAATTTACTCCAAGGGTAATCAGGCTGGATATCGAACTCTTTCACAACATAGCTCAACACTGCTTTTCTAGATGGCATGGGACTGTCCTTGGGCATTGATTATTTGGTAGCTGAGGAGCCATCTGGCAATCGCATTGTGGCAATGCTCAGCTATGCGTCGCCACCCTGCACCTACATATGCGCAGAGTAATACCCAAGGTGTAGCTCATGCGGGTGGGTACTGCCGAACCCTGGCAGCCACTCAGCCAATCATTAAAAAATGGCAAAGCATTTGAGCGTTTTCCCCGAGGAGGAAAATCTCTCTGCATGCTTAAAACCAGCATAAAGCTCACACCGCTTAAAAAAATCCGTGGGGGTAAATGTGGGGGTAAATTTTAGACATGAAAAAGCCCAACCTTTTCAGATTGGGCTAAGTCATTGAATAATATGGTCGGGACGGAGTGATTCGAACACTCGACCCCTAGCACCCCATGCTCCCTCTTAAAATCTCGTAACTCATTGTAATTAAAAGAAAAAGATAATTATGAATGATGGCAAAATGTACTGCGATTCGTGCGTAGGCAAACGGTAAACCGTGGCCTGCAGGGTAGGTTTTGCGCAGTTTCGGTACCGCATCACCCACCCGCTTTTGATTACAGCCGTTCCCAGTCAATTAACGCTGAGCTGACTGCTTTCGGCCAAGAGCGGTCGTTGGTGATAGGGGGCTATGAGCTCGGCTGTCGGTGCCGGGCATAGAGTATTGAACCGCCCACTCCCGACGTTCCTCTAGTTTGCAGTTCAAACGTATCCGGGTACCCCTTGATCAACTCACTGAGCTTTTTATAACCATGGGTGCGAGGGTCGAACTCAGGCCTCAATTTGCTGATGTTGGTGCCCAGTGCACCCAAGTGAGCCCAGCCGTCCTCGTCGGCAATGTCATCCAAGATCTTTGCGATGAAACTTACTGGTGCCTTGGGTAGCTTTTTTACCTCGGGCGTACTGGCGACTTTGACGACCTCGATTTCGGCGGGTGGCTCGGGTTCGGGTCGATCATGTCCATTGCTTGCAACAACAAGCACTTCACCGCGCAGCAATTCTGTATAGATGAACTTGTCGCAGGCCGACACGAACGGTCTCGGGGTTTTTTCTTCACCAAACCCGTAGACCGTCAAACCTTCTTCTCGTAACCGCGAAGCGAGGCGGGTGAAGTCACTGTCGCTCGAAACCAGGCAGAAACCGTCGAAGCGTCGGGTGTACAGCAGGTCCATTGCGTCGATGATCAAGGCACTGTCTGTTGCGTTCTTACCTTTGGTGTACGCGAACTGCTGGATAGGCTGAATCGAATGGTCGAGTAGCACCTTTTTCCATCCACCCAACTGAGGGCCAGTCCAGTCGCCATAGATCCGCTTGACGTTGGCGACACCGTACTTGGCGATTTCTTCGAATAAACCTTCGACAATTGCTGCGGGGGCATTGTCGGCATCGATTAACACTGCCAAGTGTTTTTGCGTGGGGGTGGGTGCGTGGATGGCCATGGGTCGTCCTTGAGTTGAGGACTTCAACATACCGTTAAATCATGGATGAACAAAGGGATCACCGCTTCGCGCTGGAGAGCGTGTTTTGCCAACGGCTCCGGGTTTGCGGTGATGTGCAAAGCGGAACCGATTAGCCAATTCAATCGACCGATAGCAGCCGATGGTCAGAGGCTGCTTAGGGTCGATAGCTGCCCTTGGGCTATGACCACTAGCGACCCAACGCGGTCGTTAAACCGAGCCAGGGTAAGCGAGCGAAAGGTTGCACATAACGCATTTATTGTTAAATTTCCTGCACAAAAAAACCCGCCATTGGCGGGTTTTTTATCAGGAGCTTGCTATCAGCCGATGATTTAGCCCTTGGCTTTTGCAGCCAACCCCGAGCCAAAGGCTGGTTTAACGGCCTTGGTATAAGGGGTGGTTTCACCGGACTGCCAGGCGTCCAGGTTGGCCAGTTTTTTATACAGATGCCAGGCTGAAAAACTAAGCCCGATGGCCGCAGCGATACCGCCATAGATCCCAATCGGATTAATGATGTTGTAGATGGTCTCTCCCGGCCCCTTCCAAGACCTTTCAGCAACCTTGTGCGCATAAAGTGCAACCGGAATAATTAAAACCACCCAGCTCAAAAGCCAGAACAGAAAACCCGCACAGGCTGGGCGAATTGTCAGGTTATATAATTTGTGCGAGAGCTTACTTTTCATGACTTGACGCTCACCGACGGCATTTTCTATGCCGCTAATGACCAGTGCTTTTTTGAAGCCCGGCGCAAAAAACCACACGCGATTTTTAGTACCTTTACCGATCCCAGACAGATACTGATAAACCTCTGGTTCCATCGCGAGACGCTCGGTCTGACGCCCATCAATCGATGCCTTGAACACATTCTGACCAGCATGAATCCGGCTCAAGTTAGAAATCACACAGTCCGAAGAAAAGAACTTAGGCACAACGAAAATCCTTGTAGGCATAGGTAAAAGGAGAATGATAGCAAAATGCCTTGTACCTGCCTAGAACGGGGCTCACAGACCAGCTGAAACCTGTAGATGGCAACCCACAGGCCCGCCCAAACGCTAACCCGGCAGCGCTCATGCAACGACTGCTATCGGCCAGAAGCTGCCCTTCCACCCCAGCGGCTATGGCTCAGCCACAAGCCGTAGCCGCCGGCTGCGCTAGCCTCGCCGAGGAACAACTTAACGCAATGCCCAGGATCAGTTGACCACTTCAGGCGAGCGGGCGTTGGGGCAGTGGGGCCTGCTCAGCCCCCTCAATGGTCAATGCTGCCAGCGCACAATCTTAGAGTTCCCAACCAGCATCGTACAGGTCGCGCTTTATTGCGCCGAGCCATTCGTTTTTGTAGTCGGCTCGTGAAAAGTTTATAGCGACTTCAGGAGTAAGGGCCCAGCTGGAATTTGAAAATATAGTGTGGTTGATTTCCTCTAGCCTTTCTGGGCTATAGATAAGCAGAGTTTCTATAAAACGACTAATTTCCGGCTCTGAGATGGCAAGGCGTTCTTGAGCAAGAAACGTCGTAATGGACCGTTGAAGCTTGCCGTAAAGTCTATGAGGGCTAGGAAGGTTTCGGATACTGACCTGTGGTATTGGGGTGGTGAGCGCTAACTCGCGATGTTGGATGTAAGATGCTATGTCAAAGTCATAGCAAATAGCCTCGTCATCCTCATAAGGGTGTAAGTGCTCATTTTTGTAGAAGTCTTTTTGCCCTTTGAGAGAGCTGTTGCAAGGGTGGCAGCTCGGTATCAGGTTGTAGAGCGACAATGCGAGATAGGGGTACTTGTGTTTGGGGTAAAAGTGATCAAGGGTAGGTCGCAACGCGCCGCTTTTGCTATCTCGATATATGGTTACGGCTAAGCTCTGCTGGCAGTAGGGGCACAGGCGGTAGTTGGAAGTCATGCACAAGCTGTAAGCATTCCAGCTCTTGGTGCTTTTTGCGGCGAATCGACCGTAGTCGAAAATTCTAGTGCATTCCTCTTGAAAGGCGATGCGCTCGTCCTTTGGTACAGTTTTTAGCTTTTGCTCAGTTACTTTAATGATTGTTCTCAACGTTTCTGGACGAGCAATAGCCAAATAAGCGCCGTGCACTGTTAGCAGCTCGGCTATCAGGGCATTCCGAGGAGGCAGGGCGTTATTGATCTTTCCTTCGACAAACGATTGGTGCTTTTGTTTTACAGCGTCTGACCAGATATCTGAAATGTTGATTTGCATATCAAACCTCTGGTTTCTGAAGCTTTTGTTCAAAAACCGTTTTTGTGACCTGCCTGCGAATCACAGGGTCTCCAATCATGGAGATTCGTTCGGGTGACACCTGTTTCCCTTGAGATATCTCTTCCACAACGCTTTTGATCGCCTGGGCTGCGAAAGCACCCATGGTGCCGGTCTGTCCGACTTGACGAACCACTGCGTCTAACGGGGCTCCAAACGACTCGCTAGGTGTCAAAGGAGGGGTGCTTTCCACCAGATCTTCAAACCAGTTTTTGCTATCAAGGATAGAGATGCATTCACGGGGGAAGTCGGACATGAGCACGGGCGAGTGAGTTGCCAGTACGACCTGAACACTTCTGAATTTTCGCTTCAATAGTGCTGCCGTTTTGTCCAAGTAATCTACGTACTTTTGCTGCCATCCTAAATGCAGGAAGGCGTCACCTTCGTCAATCAATAGTACCAAGTTTTCATATAGGTTCTCACTCAGGAGATCTGCGCATGCCATTTCAATGCTTGAAAACTGGTGTATTAACGCGGCTGCTCCAGAGCTAAGTTCGGTTAGGCTTAACTGCCCAAGCTTGCCAAGCTGTAAGGCTTTAATTCGTTCACTCTGCTCGTCATTCACATAATATAAGGATCGCGTTATTTTCGGGTCATTCAAGATGTTCGCAAGTTTTTGAAGCTTGACTAGGGTCTCCTCAAATTTTCTCTTTGGAACTGTGGGGTTTTTAGAGATAGGGCGTTTGAATGAAAACCCCAAGGCCGCAAGGATCTGGTTTTGCGCGCTGATCGATTGCGAACGACCCGACTGAATGTGCGAAAATGCCCTGATTTTCAGGGGGAAAGCAGTGCCTAGTTGACGTTGTAATTCCTTGGCGAAATCATTGGCTAACAAACTTCGATATTTCCTTAGAGATTCCTCCCCGCTCCAGTCTCGCGTTCCGTCAGCACGCACTCTCCGCTGGTTGAGCTCTTGGTGTCGAGCCACGAGCGGAATTATCCATTCGTCGGTAACGCCTCTGTATTGACTAAATACTTGGGTCATCACCTGATCAATATCTGACTCTGTTAGCTTGGGTAGCGTTAAGACTATCTTGGCATCTAATCCGAATTCATTCTTCAATAGTTCAATGATGTGCTTGTGCTCGTCACTCAATGGCCTGGCAGTTGACGCTAAGCTTGTTTTTATAAAGCGACATTGTTTACTGTGGCGTGGTGTGGACAAATGGTACGGGACTGGAGTGTAATAAACTACGCATGTTGAGTCCTGATCGTATTCGCTCTCCCAATTGATTCTCATAGACTTTTCGCTAGTCTGCGTTTTGCGCACGAGGCTTGATGCTAAGCCCATCATGATGCGGGTTTTACCGCTGCCATTAGGGCCGACCAGTAGAGTCATTGAGTCAGCGGCATAAAGCGGCGCGCTCTCAGCCCCCAGGGCAGGAGATCTTGTCAGTGGTATCGTAATGCCGTCTTTTTGGAAAGATGATATCAAGGCGCTTCCCTTACTCTATGGTTTTCGCTGCCCGAGTGGCTCCTTCGCCCCAAAAGCTGGGCAGCTGTTTCGTACGCCAGAAGGGTAACTGAGTGATGGCTCATTGCCTATTGGTAGATAGCTGGCTATTACCGTGGTCATCCCTCGTATGCAGTGTTACGCAAGGCCCGTCTACGACCACTGCCTAACTAGATGCACTTGATCACCAATTCGCATTCGAGCTGACTAGGCGTTTGCAATGGATATGGATCTTTACATTGGGGTGGTCTCGACCGGCAAAGCTCGGCTAACTCCTGCCTTCTCGCCACCGACTGCATTGGGTCGGACAGCGACGGTCTGGCATCGACCGTCGCAGTGGGTGGTCAGACTTCGGTATGTTCCGCCAATTCCAGGGCGTCATCGACCTCGATTCCCAGGTATCTGACGGTGCTTTCAAGCTTCGTATGACCGAGCAGGAGTTGGACAGCTCTCAGGTTCTTCGTCCTGCGATAGATCAGTGATGCCTTGGTTCGCCGTAGCGTGTGGGTACCGTACATAGTTGGGTCAAGGCCAATGGCTGTCACCCAGGCTTTGACTATTCGAGCGTATTGCCTGGTGGAGAGATGATCTGAGTCGTGCAACCGGGTCGGAAACAAGAAGTCCTCACTGCGGAGTTGGGCCTGATGCATCCAAGCCTCCAGAACCGTTCGGGTTTGCTCAGTGATTTCAAATTGCACTGAGTGCTGAGTTTTCTGCTGCATCACCATGGCCCGTGACGACACATGTTCCCCATGGGCTATGTCTCGTACTCGCAGCTTGGTTAAGTCGCAGGCACGCAGTTTGCTGTCGATGGCTAGGTTGAAGAGAGCCAGATCCCGTGTCTTCTCCGCAAGCTGGAGCCTGACCCGGATGGCCCAAATATCTCTGACTCGGAGCGGGGTTTTCTGCCCGACAAGCTTTCCCTTGTTCCAAGGCTGATGGCTGCATGTAGCAATAGTGTTCATGGTTTGTCCTCCACGTTGAGGGAGGACAAGGATGGATCAGTCACACAGCGTGGGGGGCGCTATCCGACCCATAGAAGACGTTCGTACCAGAGATGACTAATCCGTCTCCGCCAGTGAGCCTAAGCGTCAGATTCTTTTTTGCTGGCCTGACGGCTATGGTCATATGCGGTACAGCCTGGGCCTCCCAATGGCCGGAAGCAGCCGCTCACGACCGACCGCTTTCGGCCCAGAGTGTGTAAAAGCGCTTCGCCAAAAATTGAACTGCGCGCGTGTACGTTAAATCTGAAATTTTGCAGATGTGAATTTCGCGTAGAAACGCGATTTCCAGTCAGGTTTTGAGTACCTGACGCGCTCAAGATGTTTATACACAGCCTAGGCCAAAAGCTGACAGTATGCGCAGATTGAGCAAAAGCCGGTCCCCCGCCCAGTCGCTGTACCTACCTGATTCACGCATGCGGGTAGATTTATCAGTAGAACTGAAAGCGCCAATTATAAAATATTAACAAGCGCAGCAAATCCCTCTAGCTGCGCCGCCTTGATCTGTGTCAATGACCAGAGCGCAACCACAACTAGATCAAATCAGGTCAGAGTTATTGCGTTTGATGGAAAGCGACAACTCCTGATGTGGGTTTTTTGCAGTCTTCCTGGTCAGTCGTGACGGCCAGAAAACAGCCAAAAGCAACCAGTCAAAAGCGCTCAGGAAATCAAGGGCCATTCACATCTAACCGAAATTTATTACCGTTGCGCTCCCTTGACGAAATGTCATCTGCCAATCATAGCTTTACCTTCGTCGATCGACGATTCGCAGCGTATCGTTACTGCCTTCCAGTGGACTGGATACTATCTCGATGAGGCGCGAGAGCATTATGTACTTGGTCAGTACGTATCGAAAATTGCTGATCTGCTGCAGGAAAAGCTCCTGAACGTCAACCGTTGCGATAGTTTCAGTCCGGTTCTAGTCGATCCTATTCGCACCAAATTCAAAAAATCCCTGAGCCTGCATATTATTATGTGTGTTGGTGTCGAGGCACGGATGACGCTCAAACAGTAGCAACGCAGTTTGTTGAGGTTGCCACCCAGTTGCCTGCTGAACGCTGCGTGACCATGATTGAGGTCCTGCCTCAATCCAGCGACTGGCTATTACTTGTTTGCTGAGTGTATGGCATGATCCCACATAGTTAACGCCAAATATTAACAGCAGGATGCTAGGCATGTATAATACCGCACCAATCAGTGACTATGTAACCTCTGGCACCGAGGATGAACTGAAGCTTGCACTTGAAAACTTGGAAGATAAGATTCTCTCCATAATGGACTGGGTGGATGCCACCTGCACCAGAAACGATGAAAACATAGCATTACTGAACCTATTAGCCGCCAACTCACAGTGTGTTAATATATTTCAAACAGCAATTGGTAATCATATTTCAATTCTGGCTCTTGCAACCCGCAATCTTTACGAACTCAACCTAATAACTCGCTCAGTAATTGGGAGCAAAGACAATCTCGACGAATGGAACTCAGAGGCCATTACTGACAATATTCAAGTTCTAGAGGGGATACTTAGCATTAACACAGCATCTGATTTGGCCGACCAGAGATCAATATTAAATGAAGAAATTAACCGACTAAAAAAAGTCAGAGCAAAATATGGATTACCAGAAATAAACACCCCGGCCTCAGCAGGTCAAATAGCAAAAAAGCTAGATTCTAGCGACGAGCACAAAAGCGTTTACAAGCTATTCTCAAAGCTGGTTCACCCAAGTTCATATCTAGTGAATAACTATAAAAATTCGGCATCCCCTGAGACTATAATGATACTTCAGGTTCAAGGACAAATTTACATTCACGACACCATTTCAAAGATCTCCAGCTACCTAAAAGTTCCTGAGACTATTAATAATAGTATGCAATAGCCAAGGAGCTTTAATAGACGCAGCTAATGGCTGCTTTTGGCCGATTACTGACCTTCGGGACAGGCAGTAATCGGCCAAAAAAGCGGGCGGTCAACGGAGTAGCCGACGCTGGTTAAAAATAGCCAATGTGATGCGCCTACAAACCTAGAGACGATCCAGCATATTGCGATACGCTATATCTGTTTGAGAGCGCAAATATGCCTCTCGCTGGGACTACTCGGTAGTCGTCATTCAAAACTGTCCCTTAGATCTGCCGCAAGCATGGAGGCGTCCTCAAGATGAAACCAATAAACTATTTTTCTCGCTGTCTTCGCACAACGGACGATCAAGGACAGGTGCGAATCGTAGAGGATTCTGAAATTCTGACGATAAGTGGGCCGAGAATAATACTTGGTGAACCCGGAATGGGCAAAAGCGAGCTCATCCGAGAAATTGGACGCAGGCTAGATATTCAACCGATATCTGCGGTTCGCTTCATGCTTAGTAAAGACCCATCACGGTTTGTAATTCCGGGTAAGCCGTTATTAATCGACGCCTTAGACGAGGCCGTGGCGCGCCGTGAGGGGGACGCCGTTGACCTAATTCTTGCGCAACTGGAGGACGCGGGTGCACCGGAATTTGTTTTGACCTGCCGTGCCCGAGAATGGCAGGAGCGCAGCGTTAATAACCTGAGACATATTTACGCGATTCAGCCAACCATATTTACACTAGAAGCTCTTAGCCGAAGCGAGGCGGTGCTGTTCTTGAATCAGCGACATGCAACGGTGGATGCAGAACAAGTCATCTCACATCTCGAAATGCATAACGTTGCCGACTTATATGGCAATCCGCTTACTCTCAATCTGATGGGCAAAGTCGCTGAGTACGAGGCAAAGTTACCAGCAACGCGCGCCGCTCTTTTTGAGAAAGTTTGCGCCTTAACATGGCCGGAGCACGATAGTGACCGTTACGATCTTGGTCTCGGAAAAATTGCCGCTGACCAGGCATTGTCTGCTGCTGGAGCAATCATGGCCGGGGCGCTACTTGCCGGCTCAGAGGCTGTAAACTTTGCGGGTCCTGTACAACTTCAAGATAACGATGTTCGATTAGTTGACCTCGAACTGCTCCCTGCCGCGGGAGCAGCACAAGACATAATCGTGTCGAAACTGTTCCAAAGTGCCGGTGTCGGTAGGGCAAAACCTATTCACCGTGTGATCGCTGAGTACCTGGGCGCTCGCTGGCTGGCGAGCGAGGCAAAGACACCGCGTGCACAACGCCGCTTGCTTGCCCAGCTGCACGGTACTGGAGCTATTCCAGCCAGCTTGCGGGGCTTGCATGCTTGGCTTGCCTTTCATAGCACGGCTATGGCTCAAGCTGTTATCGGTGCCGATCCGATTGGCGTGCTGCGTTACGGAGAGACTGCCAATCTGACCAGTGAACAAGCCGACTGCATGCTTGAGTCTCTCAACGCTCTCGCTGAAATAGATCCCTATTTCGGAGCCCAAGATTGGGATAGCTATACAGCGAGAGGCTTAATAATTCCCCATCTGCGCGCCAAGATCGAAGCAGCGATTAGCTCAACCGAAACCAATTCCAATCTGCGCGCTGTCCTGATAGCTGGTTGTAAGCAAACGCAACTAGCGCGTGATCTTGCAAATGCTCTAGAAGCTGTAACCCTTTCAACAGAGCGTTTCTACCGTGAACGTGAAGACGCGGCTGAAGCATTGATGCCACATCGCGACCGAGTCTGGTGGCAAGAGGCAATTGCTAAACTGCGTGCACAAGGTACTGAGGACTCTACTCGCCTAGCACGCGGCTTAATTCAAGCGATCAATTGCGACGTAACTGATGAGGTTCTAGTTGAAACGCTATTGGCTGAAATGGGGATCACGATCTGCCCCTTGCCATCGACTGGAATTGAAAGGACTCACATTTATCGGAGTTACGGACGCATTACTGAACTTCTGCCATCAGCACGGCTGGCTAATGTAATCAGTCTGCTGGTGGATCATGCTTCACTGGTGGAACACTCCGATTGGCAGAGTATTAACGATCTTGCCGAACTTACAGCGTCCCTGATGGTTCGCGCGATTGATGAGGAGACAGTTACACCCAGCGACGCTGGAGCGCTTTGGTGCTGGCTGGGGGTCTTTAAGCGCTCTCGGAGCATCACTCTCACAGCGCAGAAGATGCTTCAGACGAGGCTTGCATCGCATGACGCGTTGCGTCGCGCAATTCAAGAATATGCATTGTACGTAACGCGGCCTCGGCCGAGCATTTGGATGACGCAGATAGACCTCGAGGGGCGCCTTGTCGGACTGTCTGGAAGTTCAAATGACATCATTTGGTTTCTGCGCAGGCTCTCCGGCTCTCAAAACAAAGATCCAGCATTGCGAGAAGACTGGAAAGACCTCATGCGCCTTGCCTTGGGTAGTGATGGCTTCGAGTCGGGTCTGCTCGAGGCTAGTTATCAGTTTCAATCTGGCGATTCGCAGCTTGAGGCGTATGTACAAAAGCTTCTAAACCCTCTAAGCCCTGGACGGAAGCGCAAACAAGAGCACTTAAAGGCAAAGCAAGAAAGAAAAAAACGTATTGCATACGAATGGACCCGCCGTAATTACAGCCTGAAAAGGGATGCATTACGCGCAGGAGACTTTTCCGAGATTTTTGAACCTTCACAAATATATCTCGGGTTAGGGTGTTACCACGAATGTACTCATTCAGAGCGGCTAATCGCCTTGTTCGGTCCGGAACTCGAGAGCGACGCGATGTCTGGCTTCGAAGCTGTCCTTCATCGTTGCGACACTCCGTCCCCAACAAAAATTGCTCAAAGTTATTCCGAAAGCAAACGTTGGAACTACTCTTATGCAATCTTGGCGGGGCTGATCGCTCGGCAGCGTTCAGGATTGGGGATCGCAGACCTCTCGATGGATGTTCAAACTGCCGGGCTGCTCATCTGTCATGATAATGCTTCTATGTGCGCCGACCTCGACGATCTGAATTCGCTTCGCGATGCCCTTGAGCAGGTTGTAACTCCGACCGATCAAGATAGAGAGAATTTCGCACGGCTTTGGATTGAGCCATCGTTGGTTGCCCGGTGTACTCATGCGCCTGGACTCCACATCCTGGCACGTAACGAAAGCTGGCAGCAGGCTGGGGCTGTACTCGCATCAGAGTGGCTCATTAGGTTTCCCAATCTCCCCCCTAATGTGGAAGATGAACTGATCAACTGCCTAAATTACTCAGGGGCGCATGCATCATTAACGTCGATTGCCACTGCACGCCACGCTATGACGTTTCTAGATATTGATCGTCTGTTCACTTGGCTTGCGATAGACATTCTGGTTCGTTTTGAGGAGGTACGACCTGACGTCTTAGGAGTAGGCGCTCACGACCCGGAATTCATTTGGCACCTGCGTGATATTTTTATGTTGAACGAATACAACGTAGTAAACCGTGTCAGCCTGGAACAAGCTAAGTGGATCGTTTCGGAGTTTCGGGCTCAGTGGCCGAAATCCTCTCTCCGAGGCACCAGTTCAGGCAACACGAACGACTACAACGCGACCGATTTCCTTATTGCAATGATTAATCGTATTTCCAATGATGCCAGCGTCGAATGTATCGAAGCAATGTCGACACTAATCGCTGGGCCAGTTGATACGTATAGCGAACTCATTCGACACAAGGCGGCTGAGCAGCGTCAGAAGCGCGCAGAGGAAGATTTTGCTCCGATTCCACCAAAATATTTGAGCGCGTTATTGACTGAGGGGCCTCCGTCTAATGCGGATGACCTAAAATCATTTGTGCTGGAGGAGCTGGTGGTCGCGCAGAAGATCCTGAATGGTGACGACCTAGATCAAGTTCGTGATTTCTGGAATGAGTCAGGTGTACCCCATAATGAAAATCGCTGTCGTGATCGTTTAGCCGCTCTGATCGGGCCGACACTGCAACAGTATGGTATTCAGCGCATCACTGAAGCCGATATGCCAAATACGAAGCGCGCAGACCTCGCCTTCACATGCGGCCATCTACAACTTCCGATGGAGGTGAAAGGGCAGTGGCACTCGGAAGTGTGGCAAGCGGCCACGGATCAGCTTGATCTTAAATATTTGATTGATTGGCGGTCAGAGCAACGAGGTATTTACTGTGTGTTTTGGTTTGGCGATATGCCATCTGCGTCAGGAAGGCGGCTACAGGTACAACATCTTGGAGGCAATGCACCAACGTCTGCAGATGAAATGCGCAATATATTGATCCAGAACATACCTGAAGCACGGCGTGCGATGATTGACGTTGTAGTACTAGACCTTACTGCCGGGAAGCCCAAGTCTACCCCATAGACCCGTAAACTGTGCTGCAAGCGATGACCTCTCACTCGTAGTATTCGGCTTGTATCGCTGCAGGACATTTCGACTTATGGAGTGACCACTTTTGGCCGATTACCGACGACCATAATCAATTAGACCCAGAGAAGTGAAACTCATGACGCACGCCTTAAGTTAACTGTATGTACGCACAGCTAACTGCGGTGTGTGATTTTGGTCAATTTTTCTGTGGGGATTTTCGACGAGAGGAACACCCAGAGCACTTCGAGCTACGCTTTGCGAGGGTTCCCTTTGCAAGAGGTCACCGCCATGTGCGGACGATTTGCACAGTATCAGGGCATGTCTGATTATCTTGAGGTGTTGGCGCCTGACCGGATTGTCGTGAGCGGGTATGACAATCAGCCCATAGGTCGCTACAACGTCGCTCCAGGCACGCGTGTCAGCATTCTTCACGGTGTAGATGAGAGGCTGCGGATTGATCCCGTCCACTGGGGCTGGGCGCCGTTCTGGGCCAAGGGCAAACGCGCTGACCCGATCAACGCCAAAGTGGAAACAGTCACAACCGGGAAGTTCTTCAAGCAACTCTGGCCCAAAGGCCGGGCCTTGGTCATGGCTGATGGTTGGTATGAGTGGGTCAATAATCCGGATGATCCTAAGAAGAAACAGCCCTATTTCATTCGCCTGAAAAGTCAGGCGCCAATGTTTTTCGCCGCACTGGCCGAGGTATACCCAGGACTGGAGCCTCATGAAGGGGATGGGTTTGTGATTGTCACTGCTGCCAGTGATCATGGGATGGTCGACATTCATGATCGACGGCCCATGGTGTTCTCACCCGAGCTTGCGCGAGAGTGGATGGGGAGCCACCTCGACCGAAAGGTCGCTGAAGAGTTGGCGTTGAGCTGTTGCCAGCCAACAGAGGACTTTGAGTGGTACCCGGTTGGAAGCGCTGTGGGCAATGTGAAAAACCAAGGTCCTGAGTTGATCAAGCCGCTGAAGTCATAAACGTGAAATTTACAGTGTGGTCCGTTTCAATTAGGTGTGCCTGCACACCTGTGATGCTGGTTCTACCGAGACTATCCGGAGATGGCGTTTTGCCTTATCTTTGCTACTCAAACAGATACTCGGATACTCCAGGACCTTTATCCCCTTACCTCCCAGTCCGAGCTTACTCATTTCGCTAGCTGAAATCGTGTACTCCCATCCATCTGCTTAGGTAGACCAAAGGATAAAAAATGATTCGTACTATCATCGACAAAACTGCAGAAAAGCTAACTACAGCATGGAGACACAACACAGTTATCGACTGGTATAACGAAAATTCTGCCCCGCATGAAATGAACATACTCGCTCGGTTTGCAAGCGCAGCAGCTGAAACCTGGAGTGAAGCAACAGCATTTTATGAGATCATGATCGACAATGGCCGAATTGATTTATTGATCATTTCACCAGAAGGGATTTTGCTTGTAGAAGGAAAGACAACATTCCACTCTAATACAACAAATTTAATAAAATCGCTGAACAGTCAAGTTGAGCGCGTGCATGGCACCAATGGAGGAATGCGTCGGCTAATTGATCACAAGATACCGTCATACTGCCGTGAGCGCTGGAATCTAGAAACGCCACCTCCCATGTACGTCGTTACGCTTTCTTGGTGTAATTCCAAAGGGCTTAAAGCCTGGGAATCATCTGAAAAATGGAGCGAGTCGATATCCGGTTTCACCTCTGGAAACACGCCCTTTATTTTTAGTGAGTACGAGCACTACTTACTTTTCAAATACAAAAAATCGAGCGGTATCGCGTGGCTTGAAAACGATACCCTGCCAGCACATGACAGCCTTCACTTCAGTGCCGAGACCTCATTGGCGTAGGCCTGACAGGCCTGCAGCGCGATCAGTCCTTGATCGCCGTCGCCGGTGATTCCGATAATTCGTTGAGCATGCGCGGGGTCAAGTCGGGCTCTATGGGCGCCATAAACCACGCCGCCGGTGCGGGTGGTGGGTTGCACTGCGTCACAACCAGTTGCGGCGGCGAGTTGGACTGACAGCCGCAGGTCAGCAGTAGCAAGGCGATCACGCAGGCGTGCCTGTTTGGTTTTCTCATCGGTCAGGGCTCGGTAATGGGATTGGTCGCTGACTGCCAGCCATTGCTCCAGGGCGAGGCGCTTGCCCTGCTCTGCCAGAATTTGTGCGGCGTTGGCATTGGCCAGATGGGTGCGTTCGGTTTGGTATGCAGCTTCCTTAGCAGCCAGTTGCTGGCCGTAGGCGTTGGCCTGCCACGTCCATGCGGCCCACGCACTGCCAGCCATCAGGGCCAGGGTGATCAGCAGCACCCCGCCCCACTTCACCGCATCGATCTTCACGCCAACACCTTGAGCGCTCGGGCGTACAGCGCCTGCCGATCCGCTGCGCCATTCTGGCCGCCGTTGATACGCCGGGTGATCCTGTCGAACTGGCCCGCGTCGGCCAAGGTGTTGAGGCCCTTGGTCGCCCAGAACCATGCCGCCGACATGCAGGCATGCTGTGGCGTCTCCAGCAGCTCGGGCTGCTGGATCAGGTCAAGGCTCAGCCCTTCGCCGCACGCCATGTAGTTGGCCCGGCCGGTGATCTGGATCAGGCCACGCCCACGATATTTTGAGCCGTCGCCGGCGATGGTATTACCCAGGTCTTTGCGGCCTTCGTATTTAGCTTGGGCGGCCGTTGGGCCCCAGATTTCCTTGACGTATTTGAGCTGGCCAGACTCATGGCCGATCTGGGCGATAAACGCGGCTACGCGCTTCGGGCCAACGATCTGGTAACGCACCATAGCGGTGTTCAGCACCGGCACAAAAACGCCAGCAACTGGGCCGGCGTTGGGGAGGATCTGCAGCAGTTGTTGCCGTGTAATCGACATGGGTTTGCCCTAACGAATAAACCCACACAAGGCAGGTTGGATAAAGGTGTGTTGGGGGTTACAGCTCAATAACTTGCAGGGCTGCCTTTGCCTTGGTTTTCTTGCCTTTGGCCTTGGCTTTGCCCTGTTGCCCGCCGTTGCATTCGACGGTGGTGGTCCAGCCGCTCTGGGTGAAGACCTGCTCGACCGAGTCCACCAGGTACTCGCCATCAAGCCCGGGTTTGAAACCCAGGGTGTTGATCATGCGTTCGGCAAACAGGTCGGTGCGGCCGGGCATTTCCAGACGCACCGCAGCGGTGGAGCGGTTGAAAGCGGACAGCCGGGCCTGGGCCGCTTGTTCAGCAGCGGATTTGTTCGGGTATATATGACGGTCTGTATGTACTGGCGGTAGACCTTCCGGGGCGTCGTCGTTGTTCAGGGTGATGATGGCCAACTTGCCGGTTTTCTTGTCTTGATGCTTGGTGCTGACCGCCTTGTGGGTGCTGCGATCCGCGAGGCGGTATTGCCAGCGGCTGACATCACTACGGGTCAAGGTGATTGCACCCAGTACCTTGCCACTTGCGCTCTGCCCCGCCTGGCGCTGCAGAACCAGCAACTTGCCATCCGCCACTTTGGCGGTGCAGTCGTATTGCTTGGCCAGCCGGGTGATGAAGTTAAAGTCCGACTCGCTGAGCTGGTCTGCCCGGGGGACCGTGGTGTTCACCGGGCACACTGGCGACCAGCCGTTACGCGCGGCCACGTCGCTGACGATGCTGGCCAGGCTGATGCTCTCCCAACTGCCGCTGCGGGTGGATTTGCCACTACCGCGCATGTCGCTGGCCTTGCCCTGGATCACCAGTGTGTCCGGAGGACCTGAGAGCTCGACTTCGTCTACGGTGTAACGCCCGAGGCGGGTTAAAGCGGTGTCGCTGTAGCCGAGAAACACCTCAATGCTGGCCCCGCGACTTGGCAGTGATACGGCGCTGTCGCGGTCGTCGATGCGCAACTCAAAGTCGTCAGACTCCATCCCGGGTTTGTCCGTGGTGCGCAGTAACAGCAGGCGGTCATTAATCAGTTCGGTGATGTCGGCACCGTCGGCGACGATGCGAAAGGTGGGTCTCAAAATGCTTGCTCCAAAAACTACAAAGCCCCGCATCGGCGGGGCTTTGTAGACCAAAACAGTAAGGGTTTAGAATGCCTCTGCAGGTTCTTTTGATGCTTCCAGTATTTTATTTGCTTCTAATTTTGGAAAGCTGAAGCGAATCAGTAAACCAGACTCAGCACCTTGGCCAGCAAGCATCAAATCAGCACTGCGTACATTATCTGGAGCTGCTGCCAACATGCTGGCAGCATTCCTAAGATTAGTTTTAACCTCGGTGCCTTCCAGAAACGTATACGTCAAGTTACCCGTGCTCAGCCCAACACTTTCGAAGTTAGTAAATTTTGACCGGTATTCATCCTTGCTTTTAGCAGTCGCAGCCAAATCAATGACATCGAGGAGCGTTTTATCATCCATCATTGAGACAAAAGTAAACGTCTTAGAAAGTGTAGTGATTGCTTTCGCATATAACTCTTGGTCAAATTCACTCATCAAGGAAACCATTCTCAGTTTTCCTCCTGAAAAAATTAATGCTGCTGTGAATTTATTGCCTATAAAGTCCACATCATCAATACACCTCGCCGTGCCACCTATCTCTTCCGAGCAATCGTAGTAGCCTTTAGCAACGCTGTAGCTCTCAAGAGGTGAATTGTAAGCATATCCTTTGAATAAGTTATCGTCGGCCAACGCATTTTGCGTGCCTACGAACAAGGCTACGGTGGCTGCAAAACACTTGGCTATTTTATGCGACATTGAATACCTTCCTTTTCATTGAGTCAGCGCTAATGGCCATATGCTAGCAAGTGAGTAATATAGATGTCTTCTCAATTCCACAGCATCAATACCTCATCACTCGGTACCGGCAAATCCGGCAGGTGAATAACCACCCCAGCCCGAAACGGCTGCGCCTCATCGGCCAGCCCTTGGTTGGCATCGAGCACAGCTTCGATCGTACCGTTGAGGTGGCCGTAGTAGTTCTGACAGAGGGTGTCGAGCACGTCACCGCTAGCGGTTCTGCAGGTCGTCGCCATAGCGCACAAACTCCAAGGTAAAGCCCTGTTTACGCGGGATGCCACCTTGCAGCAGCGCGCTTTGTTCTTCTTCGATGTTTTTCAAGCACCAGTTGCCCAGCACCTCGCCGTAGCCGGTGGTCAGGCCCAGCGGCTGGAGCTGGGCGCCGATGCTGCGCAGGGTGTCGAGTTGTTTGATGCCGCCTTTGAAGCCTCCAAAGATCGAGCCGCTGAGGGTGATGCGTTCTTCACCCATGCCGATTGCCTGTTGGGCCGGTCGACGGCTGAGGCGCTCTTGCGAGGCCCAGCGGTATTCGCTGGAGCGTTTGAGTTCGTCAAACGCGGCGGTGTCCAGGTTGAAGTAGAACGGGGTTGATCCCGGTTTCAGCGATTGCATGATCAGCAGGTGTGGAAACGGTTTTACCGCTTCGGCAGCCGGGGTGGCATCTGCACCAAAGGCGCCGGTCGGGATGATGTTGGCCAGCGAAGGGCTGACATTGCCGGCAATTTTGTTGAGGGCGGTTGCGGCTTTTCCGGTCTGCTCCTTGAGGACGCCGAGGCGTTCATCGATTTTTGAGGCTGCCCGGGTGGCTTTGTTGTAGGTGGCCACCACGGCTCCGGCTTTGGCTTGGGCGGCGCTGACTCCGCGCATTAGCCGCTGCACCTTGGCCCCGACTGCCGGGCCGATAAAGGGCAAGTCCTCCAGCTCAGAGGCGGCGCCGGTGATTTCGTTGATTGCGCCATTCACCGGCCCGAGCATTCCGTCGAGGCTACGTCGGCCAGTTTCTCCGGCAGCAACCAGGTACTTCAACCCGGACTGCAGTTGCTCCATGTAGGCCATGTTGGCTCCTTAATCAGAGGTGCGGTTCGTCGTAGAGGTTACGGTTCGACATTTGCTGGTTGATTTGCTCGATCTGCCGTTGCAGGTGCGGCTGTAGTTCCCGAGCCAACGCGGCCGGGTCTTTGACGTCGCCTTGCACCGTGATTGACAGGGCTGCGTTGACATCAATTTTCTGATCGATCTTTGGCGGCTCGACTTTGAGCACCGACTTCACCGTGGGCGCTATGGCCAGGGGCCCCTGTGGTGTTGCAATGGCGAGCGATCGCGCAACGTCGCCCATGCGCACAGCGCCGGGCAAGCCCGGTATCACGCTCTGACGGCCCGCCGGTTGTGCCAGTAACGACACCGGTTTTTCATCATCTGAGCCGAACCACGATTTGCCCAGTTTGGCCCCGATGGACTCACCGCCCATGCTGCCGAGTATCCCGCCGATCACGCCGCCGATGGCCGTACCCAAGACCGGGACCACGGAACCAATCGCAGCGCCCGCCGCCGCACCGGCCAATGCTCCAGCGACGTTACCCGCTGCAGCACCGTACCCTTCCGCCTTCGCCTCCTGAGTATCGGCATTTTGGAACGTGTCGAGCGCACGCATACCGCCCTCGAGCAGCGAGGCTCCCGGGATCATCTTCCCGACCTTGCCCACTTTGCTGGCAAAGCCCATCACACGGCCGAGGCGGCTCGGAGGTACAGGTGGCACGGGTGGTACCGGCGGCCGAGGTGGGCGTGGCGGACCACCACCGCGTCGACGAGTGTTGCGGTTGCTGCCGCGTCGACGGCGCCCTTGGCCACCGGCACCACCTCCCCCGCCACCCATCGCCGCCGCGTTCACGACAAAGACTTTTTGCGGCCCGGAGTCATCACCGCCGTCTTCGTCGTTTTTGGCTTCGCGGAGCACATCCAGCACTTTGAGGCCGGTTTCGATGGGGTTGAAGCCTTTGCTTTCGCTGTCTGCTTCGTCCCCTTCGGCGGCGTTGTCGTCACCGTCCTTTTTGCCAGCGAAAGCTTTGAGGCCAATTTCGGCGAGGGCCAGAACCTTGGAGCCTTTGCCCTCCTCCTTGTCATCGCCGTCGCCAGCGTTGGTGACAAAAACCTTTTGCACGCCTTTCCCATCACGGCCACCCATCGCGCCCCGGGCCAGGTTGAACAAGCCCTTGCCGATTTTCAGTGAGCCCCACAACCCTTGCAGGGTCAGGGCACCACCGGCCAACACGGTCAGCCCCATCGCCAAGCCCGGGGTGCGGTCGCTGAGTGCGGTAATGCCTTTGGCCACCGAGGTCAGCCCTTCGGCCACGCCGTCAGTGATCGGCCGGATGGCGTCACCCACCGAGCGCATGGCATCGTCCATCGACTGGGCCATCTCCGCCCATTTCTGCGAAGACGATTCGCGGCGCTCGCTGAGGTTTTTGTCGAGGATGCCGCTGGCATCACGCGACTCGCGTTTGAGCTTGCCATACAGTTCCTTGTTCTGCATGTAAGCGGTGAGCGCGGCTTTAACCTGCATGTCGGCAAAGATGTCGCCGGTGCGCAATGCCTGTTCCAGCGAGGCCATCATGGCCTTAGCTTTTTCAGGGTTGGCTTCCTTGCTGATTTGCGCGGTAGCTTCGGCCATTTTGGCGGCGCGCTTTGGATCGGTCTGCTCGATGTATTTCTTGGCCAGGGCCATGCTCGACTCTAGCGTGGACATGCCTTCTTGCAGGCCGGTACGCATCGAGCCTTCATAGTCGATCCCGGCTTTGCTGTAGGCATCAACGGTCTGCGACGATCCGATTTTGTCCATCCAGTTTTTGATGTTGTTGGCCGCTTCGTCGGCGCCGCCCGCCGTTTTCATTTGCACCTGGAGCATGGCGCCCAGTTGAGTCACGGCGTCCATGCCGGTGATGCCCAGTTTGCCCATGTTGGCCAGCAGTTCAGGAAACCAGCGCGCCATGTCGCTGGCTTCAAAACTGCCCGCCTGCCCTTGAAAGGCGATGGCTTCCAGTGCCTGCTGCATTTCCTTGGCGTCAGTGATCTTGGCGTTTTGCCCCAGGGCGTTGATCATCTTCGCCGTTTCAGCACTGCCCGAGCCTTGGCCCACCACGAACTTGGCCGCTACGGGTGCGTATTCCAGCGCCTTGGCCAGGTCCATGCCGGCACCCACCAGTTCGTTAACCACGTTGGCCACTTCGTTGCGGGCCAACCCGGTGTCACGCGAGGTGGTGATGATGGTGCGCGACATCTGTTGTTCTTGCGGGGCATTGGCTACGCCGGCTTTGATCGCGATGTCACGGATGATTGCGTTGTAATCGGCGCTGACTTTGGTCGGGACGGCCATTGCGGCCACGCCGACAGCGGCCTTGCCAATGCTGCTTTTGACCGTGGCCCGGCCTTGGTTGATTTGCGTGTGACCCTTGGCTTTCAGGTCCGCTTGCTGCGCGGTGCGCCCCAGCGCCTGATAGGCCTTGTCGAGCCGTCCGACCTCGACCCCTTGCTTGCGCAAGCTGTCGAGGTTGGCATTGAGTTTGTTCAGAAGTGTTGAAGCGCCGGCGGCACCGGTGTCGTGGGCTTTTTTCCATTCGTTGCGCAACCGGATGGTGTCGCCGATCTGGCGTTGCATGACCCGGGCCTTGGCCCCGGCGGCCTCCAGTTTCTTGATCCGCCCTTCCACCTCTTTGAAGGCCGAGCCCACGGTGGAGCTGACCGCCCCGCCGATCACCAACCCGAGTGCGAGTTTGTTTGCCATCTGTTTGCCCTACCCTGTGATGCGCGGCAGGTGGCTCAATCCGTGAGCCACCAGATCATTTCCGAGAACGGCATGGCCATGATCTCAGCGGCGGAAAAGCTCGTTTCCGACGCCAGGCGCTTGGCCAATTGTTTCAGGGTGACGGGGTTACAGTTCGCTTTCGTCGACCAGACGAAAATAGCCTTCCTGCACGCGGTTGTAGTCCACCACCTTGAGCCCTTCCAGCTCGTTGGGGGCGACTTCGGTCAGGCTGGAAAACAACTGCAATTCGCGCTTTTCGGCATCGCCGCCAGAGACTGCACCGGCTGCGCGTACATCGCGTACCGTGGGCGCGCGCATTACCAGGGTGTCGGTTTTGACATTGTTCAGCTCGGTCGGATAACGCAGGGTCACGGTGACGCCTTCGTCGCTCAGTTTGAGCCAGCTCGGTACTTTCTTTTCAGTGGTGGTGGTCATGCGAGTTTTCCTTAGAGGCCCAGGGCGCTGCGTACATCTGCCATTTGGTCGACGCCATCAATCACGCGCACGCAATTGACCATGTCGATTTCGTACATCACCCGACCCTCGACTTCCAATTTGTAATATTGGAGCGCCATCGCGTACTTGCTTTCGGCCTTTTCGCCGGGCTTCCAGTCGCCCATATCGAGCTCTTTGAGCAGGCCGCGCATGGTCGCAATGACCGGAGTGACTTTGCCGCCGAGGCCTTTGAAGGCACCGCGAAACACAGCGTTGCCGCTGGTCTGGTCGGCCAGGCCAAAATACTTCATGGCCTCGCGGCGCACGCCAATGGTGACGAAGCTGGCTTCGAGTTTTTCCAGGCCCACGTCCAGTTCGATTTCACCGCCCATGCCACCGCCCCGAAAGGATTCGGTTTTAACGGTGAGTTTGGGCAAGGTCACGGACGGTACGTCGCCGGCAAAGCTGATCCCGCCCATAAACAGGTGGGTGTCATATAGCACTTGAGGAATCATTAAGCGGCCTCCTTAGGCGGCGGTTTCCAGCACTTCGGTCAACCATTGGTTGGTGACTTCCACACGGAAAATGGGGTTCTCGGCAGGCGGCACGTCGGTGAAACGGATGTTCCAGTACACCTTGCCCTCCTCCAGCTGGCTGGCCGTGTTCAGCACAGTGTCGGCATAGACTTCGAAGTTGATCACCGCACCCTGGTTCTTCAGGTCGCGCATAAACGCGTCGAGGCCGTCCGTAACGTCCTTGACGTAGGTCTTGGTGATTGAGCGGTCGACCGCCCATTTGTGCCCCGCCAGGATCGCGTCCATCACGATGTCGAGCGTGCGCACGCGAGTGACGAATGACCATTTCGGGTCGGACGACAACGTGCGGTTGCCCCACAAGCGGTAGCCGCCATCGCGGATGATGGTGGTGATATTGGCGTTGTTGAGCAGGTTGGCGCGGCAGGTTTCATCGCCATCCAAAAACTCGATCGGGCGTGTGGTGCCGGTGATGCCGACCAGCTCCTTGTTGGACGGTGAAGCCCAGAAGCCATACTCGGTGTCGGTCCAGGCAAACAGGCCCGCGGCAAAGGCCGAGGCCGGCGAATCAATCGTGGCGCTGGTAATCGTGTCCCACTGCTGCACGCCCGGGTCGACCATGTACACGCGCTTGCTGCCGAACTCCTTGGCATAGGCCAGCGCGGCTTCGTCGGTGGTGTTGGGGCCGTCGACGATGGCAATGGCGCGCAGCTTGCCCGCCAGGGCATCCATCGCGGTGGCCACGGCCTGGGTGGCGGAATGTTGGGGCGCGATCAGCAATCGTGGCTGGGCGTTGAACCGGCTTTTACCGTCGAGCAGCGCTTGCAGGCCGGTACGCTGACCCGAGGCCAATACCCCGCCGATAATGGCCGAGGTTTGCAGCGCCGGGTCTTCCAGCTTGGCGACGCCACAGGCAACGATCACGGCCTTGGCGCGGATAAATACGGCCTTGGCGGCGCGGGTGATGGCCGAGTCTTCGCCGAATGCGGCGATGGCTTCACGTTCGCTGGTGAGCAGTACCAGGTCGTTGGGTTTGGCCGATGCGGCCGGGCTGACGGTGAAGGTGTCACACAGGCCGATGATCGAAGTGGACGGCAGCGCAATGGTGCGCGCCCCGGTATCGACCAGTGCGACGGTGACGCCGTGAAAACGGCTTGCTGTACTCATAAAAGCATTCTCCAGAAACGACAAAGCCCCGCAGTGCGGGGCTTGTGGGGGATTACAGGTTGTTTATTTCTTGCGGGCGGCTTCTTCGGGCCACGGGTACAGCGCCTGAATTTCATGGAAGCGGATAACGGCTTTCTCGCGTATGGCCTCCCAGCCGGGTTCATTCATGGCCTGCATCCGTGTGGCTTCGGAAAAGTAGCGATCCGAGCCTGTCTCAAGGTCGGCGTATGCCATCAGGCGCTGACGCTCAACCACTTCAGCGCTGGGCACTGTGGGCGGCAGCGGCTGCTTGCTGATGATGCCGTTGGCCAATGTCCAGATCCCGTCGTCCTCGCTCACCAGTCGCAGCCACAGCGCTTCGGTGACTTCGACTGCATTTTTGGGGATCGTGTGAACGCCTTCAATAAGCCGGCTGTTCAGGGTGCCGTCCGGGTTGAATGTGGCGTATTTCATGGGTTCACTCCTATTTACCTACCGCGATATAACTGAGCCCGGCAGATCCTGTGACACCGTTATTCATCGTTTTAAACCATGCCTCACTCACGGCTCCCTCAGCGCCCCCAACGCCATCGCTCAAGTACACCAGGTAGTTGTTCCCTATTGCCGCATTGTTATAACCGCCCACAACGACTGACCCCAGCCTGTTAGGGAACGGGATCGGAAAGTGGGTGATGTTGGTGGTCGAGCCTTGCAAGGTCATCCCTGCATGCCACTGCACAATCCAGCTCCCCAGCCAGGTAGGGAATACGATATAACCCACGGTGCCGGAAACAATCTGAAAGCCCAAACGCAGTTTTTTCGGTGTCACGATGGTGCTGTCATCAGCCCCGGTGTTGACCTGTTCTTGAGTGCTGACCTTCGCCAGACCCAGCAGCTTTTCGGTAGCCTGAATAAGCCGTCTGGCAAATACTTGCGCCACTCGCAGCGCGGTCATGGGCTTGGCGTTGTCGGCTCCGGCCTCCGCCTCTTTTTGCGAGGCAGGTTCAATCTCGTAGCCTTCCAGAGTTGTCGGGTTACTGCCCGACTGCACAATGCCCCGCTCATTGATCGTGATCTGACGATAACTGCCCGGCTGGCGGGTGGGTGGCAGCACGGCAATGATTGAATCATCGACATATTGCCGGGTAGCCAACACCACCGAAGGATCGATCTTCAGCACCACATTGGCCGCACTGGTGACGATGAAGTTCATCCGCACCACTTGGGTCTTGCCGCTGCCCTGGGCGAGCAGAGGCTTGAAGCTCGGCGCGCAGTTGGCCACCGCCACCAGATCACCGTCCGCGTCATACAGGCCGATTTCACGAATCCACCAGCCGCCGACGTTTTCCGGGATCACCTGTTCGGCAATGATCACATTGCTGTTTTTCGGGTCGATCCTGACCTGATTCAGCGGCGCCCGGCGTTGCTCGTTAATCAGCTTGGTCTGGGCGCGATCGGGGATCGGGTCGGCGCCACCGGCATCGCCGACGCCCATTTGCGCGAACGTCCACGGCACACCCAAGGCATCAGCATTGGATTGTTTGGCCTCCCCCACGGCGGTGAGGATCGCCATAAACTGGCTGTTTTGATCAATCATGGGTACACGTCCAGGGTTTCGATTTGATGTTCCCGGCCAACCGGACCGAAGTGGCCCGTGACCTCGATGTCGCGCGGCGCAGGCGGATACACGTCAATCACCTCGCCCTCGTACAGGCAGGAGTAAATGTTGAGGTTGCCGGTGCTTTCGAGGCTGATCACCAGCTCGGTCAGAGTGCGACTAAGCGGTTTGGCATCGTCGATCAGGGCCGTCAGCTCCCGGTACATGTCCTCGGTGATGCCGGTTTCCAGCACGCCGACCTTGAGCGCGAAGGTGCCCGGCTCGCCCAGCGGCACGGTCTGCCACCACTCGATTACCTCAAGTAAATAGCCCAGCGGCTCCACCACCCGGCGCAGCGCGCCGATGGTGCCTTTGTGGGCGTGGATGTAGAACGCCGACTCAATGGCGGCGCGCTTGACCTGCTCGCTCCAGGTGTTGTCCCAGCGGTCCACCGACCAGGCCCAGGCCAACTGGTGCAGCAAGTGCGCCGGGCAGGTCCGGGCGTTGTACAAGGTGCGAATATGGAGCGTTGGCGCATCGTCAATGGCTTGCTCGATGCCGCGTTCCAACTGGGTGCTGTTGAGGGGGAGCAGGCTCATCCGGTACCGCCTTGGGTCACGTTGAACCCGGTGCAGTAGGCCGCTTGATGCTTGGCCCGGGGGATGTCCTGCCAGCCCGGCAAGTCCACACGGCTGACGCCGGTGATATGCAACTGAGCGTCAATCGCCGAGCGCGACACCTCTACGCCCAAGCGCCGACGCGGGTTGATCCACGCCTGCAGGCGGCGGATGGCTTCGGCCAGAATCGCTTCGTTTTCCGAGCCGGTACCGGCCATATGCAGTACCGCTTCAATCCGGTATTCCAGCACCTCGGCGCTTTGCACCGCGAGCCGGTCCCCCACGGGGCGCAGGTTCTCGTCACTCAAGTGGTGCAACACCCTGTCCAGTAACGGCTGGTCTGCCACGCCGTTGCCCTCCAGGTGCAGCACCGTGACCACCACATGGGCCGGGCTTGGGCTCTCGGCCTGGGCATCGGCCACCAGCGCCGAGGCGTTGCGCGCATGCAGGATGTAGCTGTTACGCGGCCCGGCGGTGGTCAGCCCCTCGTAGACCAACTGAATGCGTTCACGTAAGGCATCGTCCAGCTCCATCACCTGCGGCACCGGCGGTACGCTTTGGCTGTCCGCTTCCTGTATCACCAGGCGCTTGAGCCGCACGTTGGCCGCAAGGTGATCGAGGTCAGTACGCTGGGCATAGGCCAGCAGCAACGCCTTGGCCGCATCATTGATTCGGGCCCGGGTTTGCAGCCGACGATAGGCGCCCAGTTCCAGCAGCTTGACCACCGGATCGCTCTCGAGCGCCGCGTTCCAGTTGTCGCCCATATAGGCCCGGAACACGGCCAGTTCTTCTTGATAGACGTCTTCAAAGTCCAACGTCTCCAGCACCTCCGGTGGCGGCAGGGCCGATAGATCCACGGTACTCATGCACTGACCTCCATTGCTACGCTGTCGCCCAGGTACACGCCTTTCAACTCAAAGCTGATCTCGCCATTGAGTACCGCCGTGACCCGCACCGCCTGCAACTTGAAGCGCGGCTCCCACAGGTTCAGCGCGTGTGCGACCTCGGCCTGTACCGCACTTTTCCAGCCAGCGGTGACGGGCATATCGACAAACCGGCGCAGTTGGCAGCCGTAGGCCGGACGCATGCGCCGACTGCCCACCGGGGTGGTGAGGATATCGGCGATGGATTGGCGCAAATGCTCGACGCCGGAAAGGGCCACGCCGGTGTGGCGATCCATTCCGATCATCCGGGGTTACTCCGTGAGGGGCTCAAAGTCCGGGTGGATGTTGAGGTATTGAAACTGGGCGTCGTCCACTGCGCTGACGCGACCTTGGGCAACGGGCAACGTGGCGCCGCCGGGCAGGATCAGGGTGCGTGAGGTGTAGACCTTGTCGCGGAAGGTGCGGGCCGGGCTCGCCATCGGGACGGTTTTTTGTAAAACCGGTGCGATGGAATCGGTGACTTTGTCGTCTGGTGTTTTGCTCATGGGTTTCTCCAGGTATTAAAAAGCCCCGCCGAAGCGAGCAATGCTGTTCACTTAAGTGCAACGCTACTCAATTGTGGGAGCGGGCTTGCTCGCGATGGTCTTCAGAGCGCCACATTTACTCAGTAAATACGCGTCATCGTTTACGACCATCGCGAGCAAGCCCGCTCCCACAGAGGCAGAAATCACTTAAGTGAACAACTTTGCGCCGAGGCAAGGTGCATCAAAAGGGTATGGCTGTGATTCCTGGGCCAGGCATCACGCCTGCATGGGTATGTGTGGAGCCGACATTCACCCCGTTATGGGTCAAGCTCGACCCGTTGATAATCACTGCGCCATTCAGGGTGATATCCCCGGTGAGGGTGATCGCCCCGGCCTTTGCGGTGATGGCGCTGTCGGTCACCACCGCCGAGCTGCCCCCGACCGCAATGGTCACGGTGCCGCTGGGCAAGGTGATGGTGTAGCTCTTGGCCTGCCAGTCGTAGACCAGCGAGCCGCCGTCATCGAAGCGCCACACTTCGACGTGGTCGCGGTTGTCCGGGGGTGCCCCGGCATCGCCGTACAGGCCCGGGACAAAGGTGCCCATGCCCGCCTGACCGCTGGGGTTAAACAGCACGCCCTGCTCGCCAAGACTGGGCGAGCGCCAGTGCCGCGCCTTGCCCGCTGCCACGCTGTGCCAACGCACCCAGGCGCTGGTCCAGTCGCCTGTGGACACACGGCAGGCCGGGGGTGATGCGGTCAAGTCCACGGCGACCACGTAACAAGGGATCAACATGGCCGCGATCATGCGGTCATGTTCGGCGACCGGGTAACTCATGGCAGATCCTCCGGGGTCACGGGATCTTCACCATTGACGCCGATTATCAACGAGCCAGGCGGTTCGTCGGGCCACGGCCATGCCTCCTCGCCGAGGTAGATGATTTGGGTCCACTCGACCAACCATACGGTGTAGCCGTCCAGTTCTGGGCGCGTCCAGTCCTGAGTCGAGCGCTTGAATTCAGCCGCCTGCACGGGCAAACCCCAGTATTGAGCCCGCAATAACACCGCCAGTTGCGTGGCCAGTTGCACCGCCTGCCGGTAATGATCGGCGCAGATTACGTCGACAATCACCCGCGCTTCGAAGGTGATGGTCAGGGTGGTTTTGCCGGTGCCGGCTTCCTGAGCCGGTTCAATCTCGCCAATGTCGAGAAACACGGCCGGCAGCGGGATATGGTGAGCAATGTCCGGCCAGAAGCTGACCAGTTGCACACCCGGCAAGTGCTGCTGGATGTGTTGCTCGATGGCCTTATAGAGCTGGTCGAGGCTAAAGGGTTGCTCACACACGGCGCGTCCCCTTCAAGTATTTTTGCAGTTCGAAGTTCATCTCTTGCTTGAGGATCTGCATCAAACGGTCGTCGGCTTTGCGGCTCCAGGCTTCAAAATGCGGACGTACTGCCTCTAGTGAGATTTTGGCTTTGGCCAGCGGAAAGCGGTCACTGTTTTCACCGACAAACCCGGAGCTGGGCCCGGTCTGTGAGGTGACGTTGCTGTCAGGGTAATCCGCCGGGTCGAAGTGTTTGCTCGCGGTACGAATCCACACTTCGGCCTGATTGCCGTAGACCTTTTTGTAGAAGGCGCCTCTGTAGCGCCGCCCGGCCACTGACACCCCGGCCCTTGTCTGCCGGGCGCGCCCTGCCCGGCTGGCTTCCAACGGGTTGATGCCGAACCACAACTTGCCGCGCAACGCGCCGCCGTCCACCGGGTAGCTGCGCAAGCGTTGGCGCACCGCCTTGACGGCGATGCGTTCCTGCTTGCCCACGGCTCGCGCGATGTGGGTGCGTAACCAGCCCAGGGTTTTGTTGATCGCCCGGCGCTGCGCTTTGGCCGCAGCGCCGGGCACCAGAGTGGCCAAATCTGCGAAGGCTTTGAGGTCTTCGGCTGAGGGCTGAATATGCAGCATGCCGCTGTTCTTTTTCACCTCGCTAAAACTGCCAATACTCATGGGCGTTTCCTCAAGATCAGAGACACCAGCCCGTCGCCGTTGGGTTCCAGTTGCAACAGGTCGTAATCGCCGCCACCGTCCAGCGCAGGCAGGTCGATGGTGACTTTCAGGCCTTTGTTCAGGCCGTCCGAGTCCGCGACCCGTACGACAAAATGCGGTTCGCGCAGGCCGGTATTGAGACGGCCAATTTGTGGCTGTTTCCACGGCGCAGAGAACATGCCCAGCACCGGCTCGGCGCGGCCTTCGATGTGGCCGGTGTCGGCCAGCACGTCGAAGATCACGCTGTCGATGTCGGCCACCAGATCGCGGATGCCCACGCCTACAGTTCCAGCAGGATCTGCGCGCGCGGTCGGGTGCAGATGTGCAGCGGGTTGGACTGCGCTTCGCCGGCCATGCCTTTGTTGAACGGCATCGGCTCAATCTTGCTGTAGTACGGAATGCCCTGGGTGTTGACTGTTTCCATGTAGTCGGCCGGGGCAAAGGCCGAGATATAGAGGTCTGGCACCCCTTCGGGGACCAGAAGGGCTTTGTCGTCGTGGACAAATGCAACACTGGCGATTTTGCCGCGATAGCGTTCCCAGACGATGCCGCCATATTCGAAGCTTTCGCGTGCATCACCTCGCAGCGCAGCGGCTTGCGCGGAGTTGAGGTAGGTGGCCTTGATCTCCTCGAGGCCCATCATTTTGTTCCAGAAATTCTTGCCACAGAACGCACGGGCACCGGTGCTGGTGACACTACCCAGCGCATCCTCTTGCATGTCCAAGGCTTCACCGCATTTAACGCGAAAGTCAGTGTCTGCAACGGTCAGTCCCATCGACATTTTTTGCCGTTCAACGCCGAAGCTTTTGTACAGATCGAGCAGCACCGTCTTGCCGTCCGCGTCGAGGATCTGACCGTTCAAGGCGCCGGCCCGCTGGAATTCGTGGGTGACGTCCAACTGACGACGCGCCTTGAGCAAGCGTGCATTGACTACATCCTGTACGGCTTGCAGTTCGCTGCGGGTGCCGAAGGCACGAATGCCCTGAATCTCGTCGGCCTTGATGGTGAAGCGTTCCGGCAGGTGCACGGTGTTAAACGGGATCAGCGTGCGTTTGCTGGCACCGACGATCAGACCCGAGGTGCCGCGCTCACCTGCCGGCACAAGGGCCAGCGTGTCGCCGTCCTTCTCGATCTGCACGGTCAGGGTGGTGATGCCTTCTTCCTGAAACAGGCCAAGGCTGCTCAAGCGGCCGGGCTGGTAGGGTTGTTCGTTGATGGCAGCGGTCAGCGACGAAACCGAAAATGCTTCGTCGTCAAAGATGGCGATGTCGGCCATTGGGGACTCTCCAGAATGTAAAAACCCCGCTCGATGGCGGGGTGCAATAAAAAAGGCGGTCGGCTTAGCGCACGATCACAAAGTGTTCGGCCAGGGATTTTTCACCCTCGGGATCAAGCCCGGTCAGGTGCGCTTCGCTCACCTCCGCCAGGCGCACTACCGCACGGCCACGGCGCACGATGTCTGACTCGCCCAGTGGGCCGTACAGAATGGCAACAGCACTCTGGGTGCCGTCTTCAGCGGTGGCCACATAGGGCGCAAACTCACCCGAAGCGGTCACCAGCCCCAGCACTTGGCCCGGATACAGCGCCGGGCCAGCGGCCACGTTGATGGCTTCGCGGGAGATATTGCCGGCGCCTTCGGACAGCAGGAATTCGCCCGCGTGGATCGGCTCTTTTTTAATGGTCATGCTTTTACCCCTGTCTGGGCGGCGCGACGGGCCGCATAGATCGCATTGGTGTCAGGCTGTTTGGCCTGGGTTTTCGGCGCCGGGTCATCGTTGATCGGCAAGCTGTTGTCGATTTCAAAACCGCCGCCGCTGACCAGTTTGTCGAACAGCCGGCCACGCACGGCTTCAGCACTGAGCCCGGCCGCGACAAACTCCTGGGTGAACTCCGGCAGACGCGCAGCAACGCACAGGTCGCGCACGGCCTTGGCGTTGGTCAGCGCGGCATTAACTGTGGCCTCGTCGGCCAATTTGGTGGTGCTGATCAGTGGCTCGATCAGATTGCTGATCCCGGCTGCCGTGCAGCTTTGGGTGATCAACAAGGCCAGCTTGGTCGAGTCCACGATGGCTGGTTTTTCAGGCTCGGGCGGAATCGGCTCCGGTGTTGGCTCTGGGGCTGGCTCCGGCTCGGGCGATTCATCCAGCTGGGCCAACAATGCCTGGGGTGCATGTTGGTAGCGCTGCAGTGCACCGCCCTGCCCCAGGCAAGCTTTGACGGCAACGCCCTCGCCCACTTCGTCGGCCAAGCCAAAGGCCACCGCTTCGCTGGCCGTGAGCCAGGTTTCAGCATTGACCATGCGCCGGAGTTCAACTTCGTCAATGTTGGGTGCCTTGGCCTTGTAGGCCGCGATGATGGCTTCCATCGCCTGATCCAACGCCGTGGCCACCTTGCGTAAGTCTTCGGCATCACCTGCGGCGTAGGTCCACGGGTTGTGGATCATCAGCATGGCATTGGACGCGATCACCACGCGGTGAGCGCCACACACTGCAACACTGGCCGCGCTGGCTGCCAGGGCGTCAACGCGGCCGGTGCAACGCTCGCCCAGACGCGACAACGCGTTGTGAATTGCCAGGCCGTCAAACAGGTCACCGCCGATGCTGTTAAACGCCACCACAATCGGCGACACGCCGTCATCGATGGCGGCAAGGTCACGGACAAACTGATTGGCGGTGATGCCCCAGGTACCGATCTCGCCGTAGACATAGACCTCGATGCTGCGAGCCTCGGCTTCGCCGCTGGCCTTCACGCTGTACCAATGCTTGTTTTGCTGCGCCGGTGGGTCACCGGCCTTGTTGAAAATGCGTAGCCTGTTCATGGTTTCTCCTTGTCGGCAGGCTCTTCTGGCACGTCGACGAGCGTTTTGTAGTTGAGGCCCAATTCGCGGGCGCGGGCCTGATCGGCAGCGTTTTCGGCGTCGACGGTTTCGGCGTCATAGCCCGAGCGCAGGACCATTTCGCTGCGGGAGTTGAAGCCCGCGTTGACCTCCATCATTCGCGCCTGAATGTCCTGTACCGGCTGGATATAGGCCCAGCCCTGCGGTACCCAGCGCGTGCGCAGGTATTCGCGGCGCCGTTGCGCGTAGTCGTCCAGCTTGAGGCGGCCGGCCAACACCGCCATATCCATCCAAGCGGCGCGCACAGGCCGGCACAACTGGTGCACATACACACCGAACTGCAGTTGCTCCAGGCGACGGCGGAATTCGTTGAGCACGACCCGCAGCGCCCGGTCGTTGACCTCGCGCATATCGCCGGTGAGGATTTCGTAAGGCGTGCCGGTACCGGCGGCAGCAGCCATCAATTGCTGCCGCATAAAGTCCGGGTAGTTGTTGCCGGCGTCCGGTGGTTTGGAAAACTCCACTTCTTCGCCCGGCCCCAGTTCCTGCATAGTGCCGGGCTCCAGCGCGACCATCGGCGTGAAGCCGTCGCGGTCTTCGGTCAACAACTGACCGGTGACCGGATCGCGGGGTTGCTGTCTGCCCTCCGGCGGTGGGCGGGAGATAAACCCTGCAAACAGGTTGGCTACCTCCTGACGAAACAGTACCGCGTCGTCGTAGTTGTCCAGGCTGCGCAAGCGTTTGAGCACCGGCGCCAAACGCGGCACGCCACGCAACTGCCCTGGCTCGACCGGCTCAAAGATATGCAGCACCTGCTCGGCCGGTACACGCACCAGTTGGTTGTAACCGGCGTTGAGGGATGAGGCGTCCCGGGGATGAACCCGATACATCCAATAGGCAACCCGCTGGTGGGCCGGGTTGAACTCGATCCCCGCACGGATGGTGTTACCGTTTTTGGCTGGCTCAAATTTGTCGTGCGGCACAAACTCCGGCGCCAGTACCTGGAGCTGCAGCGGTACCGCCAGATCCTCTTCCAGACCGCGTGGCCGCAAGCGCACAAAGCACTCTCCGGCGGTTTCGACGGTGCGGGCGATCAGCGCCTGCTGGCCGTAGAAGTCGGTCAGGCCATCGGCGTCTGATTCGTCGACCCAGTCCTCCCACAACTCCTGCTGCACTTTGCGCAGGGCGTCGTCCTCGATCTTGGGTCGCGGGGTGATGCCGGTACCGATCAGGTTGCTGACACGTTTGTCGATGACGTTGAAGGCATACGGGTCATTACGCACTGCCGCCCGCGAACGAGACCGCAGATTGCGCAATGCTGGGGTATTGATGCTGTTGATGCCGATATCGGGCGCGTCCCAACTGGCTGAACGCCTGCCCTCTCCGGCCCCTTCGTAACTGGCTTTGATCCGCTCCGGCAGCAAGAAGCCGTTGCGGGTCAGGGTTGGATATTGTCGTGCCATTAGAGTCCCTTGCCTCCGTGGTAGAGCCTCACCACTTTTGAGCGCGGCCCGGCAGACGCGACCAGGGAAGTGCGGATCTGATCGCGGGCCTTGAGCAGCTCATCAACCGTGCGGTACTCCACGGTACGATCGGCATAGCGCACGGTTTTCTCGCCACGTGCGATGGCCGCCTCAACAGCGTCGAGGTGCTTTTGGGTAAAGGACATAATCAGCGTCTCTTGAGATAGCCGCTGCTGGAGCTGCGACGTTGAGGGGGTCGTGCAACAGGCTGCGGTGGTGCGGCCGGCATTATTTCGGGTGCAGACGTTTCAACAGGTTGTGTCGCGGGTATTGCGGCCGGAAGTGCAAGACGTTCAGCCTGAACGGGCTTCTCATCGAACAACCCGGCCTGCGCCAGGGCTTGGCGAATGCGCTCCCAGTCATGTTCCTTGTAGCGATTCAGGCCCAGGTAATGCGCCATCGCCAGGTTGTACACCATCAGGTCGAGCGCTTCGTTGCGCTCGGCCTTTCCTTTGACCCATTCGATGCGTTTGTAGCCTTTGACGTAGCGCGCCACCTTGCGCTCGGCCACGCACTGGTCGAAGAAGTCATCCGGCAAGTCGTTGGCAAAGTGCAAAGCGCCCGGCCCGTCTTCAAACGGATAGCGGTTGTAGATCCAGTCCTTGGCGGTGTCGGTACCAACAAACCACAGCTCGGCGCCGTTGCGTTCCGTCTGGCCCTTCCAGGTCACGTCGACCATCGATGGACGTTGCGCAATCACCGGCTTACCCGGCTTGCTCGCTCCTTTGATGGCGAAGATGTTTCGCCACCGGCGAAGGCGGCAGAACTGGTAGACCTCGTCAGTGTGGTGACCGCCGGAGTCGACGGCTGTGGCCAGAATCCCCAGACCGACGCCGCATGGGTGCGGGTAGCGCACCTTGAGCTTGTCATCGAGCACGGCCCAGGTGCGCTCGTCCGCCGGGTCGCCCCAAATCACCTGGTAGTCGATGATCCAGCGTTCCATGCCAACACCCCAACCCATGACCATCAGTTCCAGGCGGTTGGCCTGCACGTCGACAGAGGCCGTGAGCATCAGCACCCGTTGTGCCATTGAGCCAAGACCGTAGGTTTCACGGCGGGCGCGTTCTTTCAGCACTTCAGCTTTGGTCTGCTCTTGAGCGCTGTCCCAGACCTTGGCCAGACGGGTGTTGTAGAACACCTGCATGGGCTCAAGATCACCGCGGTTCTGCGCCTTCTTGGCCTTTTCAAACTGCTTGGCCAGTGAGCGCCAGTCGGTCCAGCCGAGTGGCGCATACAGTGCGTTGAGGTGGAAACCGATGGTTTCTCCGTCGCCCAACGCGTGCGATCGCCATTCGCCCTGGGCCAGCATCTGCCCCTTGTAGTGCTCCTCAATCAACACATCGCAATCCAGCCCGGACGCAGCGCATTTGTAATGCACCAGGCTGTAGTCGGCTGAGTAGAGCAGGTTTTCCCATTCCAAAATTTGCATGTGGCCGCAGTGCGGGCATGGCACGTAGTAGTAACGCTGGTCACTGCTCTCAAACAGATCAGCGATGCGCGAGGCGCCTTTGATCGTGGGCGAGCTGGAAAAGTAGAACTTGGCGTTTCGCCCGAACGTACTGCCCCGGGTTTCGGCCAATTCGATAGGGTCGCCCTCTTCGCCCACGTCCACATCCCAGCGGTCGATTTCATCGCCGTAGATATAGCGTGCCGACAGTTCGGCCAGGTTGGCTGCCGAGCCTGCAGTGGTGATGTAGAGCGAGCCTCCTTCAAATTCCTTGGTGTCCATCGTGTTGCGTGGGCCACGGGAGCGGTTGGCTGCAACGCGTTCGCGCAACACCGGTGTCGCCGTGATGGTCTTGCTGATCCGTGATGACACCCGCTTGGCCAAGCTAAGGCTGGGCAGCAGGGTCAAGATGTTGGACGGCACCATATGGATCAAGCCGCCAATCCAGTTCAACGCGATCTGGGTTTTCATAAGTTGCGAGGCCACCATGGTGACCACGCGCTTGCATGGGTGAGCCGGCGACAAACAGCGCATGGGCTCGCGGGCATAAGGTGTACGCGAAGTGCGGTACTGGCCGGGCTCGGCGGCGCCGGCGTCACGCGGGATACGCATGTACTCGTCAGCCCACTGGTCGACCCACAATGATGGGTCAGGCCGTAGCCCACGGAAATACGCCTCGCGGTACACCTCTGCACCGTTCGGGATTTCCGTGTGCATGAGTTAACTCTTGTTGTTGAGGGCGTGAACCAGGTCAGCCGAAGACATGCGCTCGGCGTCCTCCAGCGAGGCGCGGATGGCAGCCGTCAAACGGCGTTCGATTTCCCAGGGATCGGTCATGGCCGCCAGTTCGGGTGCCAGTTGCGGCGGCATGCCCAGCAACTGATCGCGCAGCAGGCGACCAGCGCTGAATGCGCCGGTTTTGACCGCCTCCAGCTCGACTTGCGAGCCTTGGACCTTGTGGAATTCAGCCTCGGCCAACTGCGCCAGGTAGTACTCGCGGTGGGCACGGGCTTTTTGGAAGTCAGGTTGCTTGCCAGCCGGGCCGATGGCAGGCTGCGGCGCAGCCATGTTCGGCGTGGATTCGACCATCGGTGACAGCTGGCTGGTTACGTCGCGCTGCACCCGGGCCTCTTGATGCCGAGCCGCGACGGCGGCCTTGGTGGGGTCAGCTGTTTGGCGGATCAGCGCGATGGTCTCTTCAACATTGACCTGTCTTTCATCCGCCGACAGGACCAGACGATTGTTCTTTCTAAGCCATGTGATGTAACTCGGCGCCTTGCCGATGTAGGCCGCAAAGGCGCTCTTCGACAGAAAGATGGGGTCTGTCACAAGCCCTCCTTTTCAACGGCTTTTCAATGCAAGCCTTTCAATTTCAATGGATTGAATTTCAATAAGCTGCCAGCCCAGCGGCTAACGATTTCCCGCGGGTTTCCTGCCCCGTACCCCCGGAAATCCCCCAGGGTCCCCGGCAGGATTTGAGAGATGAGAATTATTCTGATTGGTCAGAACGGGGTGGAATTTCACAAACCCCGAGGCGCTTGGCGGCCCAGCGCTCGTAAAGGCCGATGGCAACGTCCGCCCCGGCCATCGCCGTGAGGCAGCCCACCGCCGATGACGCCCAGATCGACACGCCGTTGGCGTGCAGCAGCATCATCGTGGACAGTCCACAGCCGATACACGCACCTGACCGCAAAGCCAAGCGCCGCACCAGCGACCAACCCCGGGCGCCGTCCTTGTCCGCTCGCCACATCTCACCCGACACCCCGCCGATCAAGGACAGTGCAATCACCAGCCAGATCGGCATATCCGCTAACGCTTGTTGCTCTGTTGTCATTGCCTGCCCCTAAACGCAAAAAACCCGGCGCAATGGCCGGGTTCAGTGGTGGGTGTCGGCCGCTCTCTGCGGTCGCACCTATCGAAGATGACTACTTTTTACAGGTGGATTCCGGTGGCAGCAAGCGAGTTTTAATGCCACCGGCGAATAAGTGGGTTAGGCAGCTGAACGCCCGGCGAATGTCGGCGAATACATCATCCCGGCTAGCGCTTTTGGGGGCTGTCTGCCCTGCCCCACTGCTCAGGATCAAGGTGGGGCAAGGGAGAGAGCCTAAATCAAAGGCTGTGCCCCACTGTCCTACTTCTTTTACTTTTTCCTCGTATATAGAAAGATTATTAAGAACACGCATGCGCGTGAAACGCGCGTATTGCTGCCCGCTACGCTCACATGGGCGAGGGGCATTTACAGGTGGGACTGTGGGACAGCTCAGTAACGGCGCGGCCTGTGCGTAACCCACTGCCTTGCAAAGCAGTGGGACGCGGTGGGCCAAGACAAGGACGATGATTGGAGTAGTGCCGGGGATCACGCAGCCTTCCCCATCAGCAAGCCAGCAATGCACAGGTGCGCGTCGTGCAGACGCTGGTAGTAGGTGTCACGACTGCAACCGCAGTGGGTGTACTTCTGCGACAGGAAACTGTCGTGGTTGCAGTAGTGTTCACGCACCACCACCGACAACTGCGGCGGCAGGTGTTTATTGACGATCAACTCAATGTCGGCCGACTCATCGAGCAGTACCCGACTGCCCCGCGTGCCGCGAATCAGCTCGCCCTTGGTTTCCATCAGCATGGCAATCATGTTGCCGCTGCCAGTGCCTTCGGGCGCTGCGCTGTGAAGATCCTCTGCCCAGAGTTTGAGCATGGCGTCGATGTGCTTAATCAAAGCAAGGCTCCTCGATCTTCTGCACCTGCAGGGCTGACTGGCCGCCCCAGTTATCAGGCTTCTTGTAAGCCCAGGGACGCTGCCCGCTTTTGGCCAGGGCTGGCAGGCGCACACGACGCCATCCAAGTCGGTGCATGATTGCGCCGACACGCATTTGCTCTGGCTTGCCCCAGTGGCCGAAGTCGAGCATGAGTGCGCTGGCCAATACTTCGCTGCCGCTGGTGGTTTCGCCGATCTGCGATTCTTCCAGCCAGGTCAGGATCGGACCTTCCCATTCATCCACCACAAAGCGCTCGTCCTGGGCTTCGGAGAACATCGCGGTTTCGTCGCGGTTAACCCACCAGATCTCATCGGCCTTGTAGCAGAACATCGCCTCAGCCCAGAGTTGGTCACGGATCTCGCGCAGTTGCTCCAGATCGACCTTGGTGCAGGCCACCGGCCAATAACGGCGGTTGCCCGTGGCGTCCTTGAGGTATTCGTCCTGGTTGGTGGTGCCCACGAACACACACTGGCGTGGCACGTCATTGGTTCTGCGGCCGTAGCTTTCGCGGTAGGTGTCGGTGGATGCAGAGAAGAACTGTTTGGCCTTGGTGCTTTCGGCCTTGTTGAAGCTGTCCAGCTCGCCCAGTTCGATGATCCATTTGCCACGGATCGCCTGAAAGCCGTCCTTGTCGCCCAGAGCAAACGGCGTATCCATAAACCAGTCGCCGCCGAGGATGCTCATGGCCGTGGACTTGCCTTCGCCCTGCCCGCCTTCAAGGATCATTACCGAGTCAGCCTTGCACCCTGGGCGCATCACCCGGGCAACCGCCGAGATCATCCAGCGCTTGCCGACCTTGGCGCTGTAACCGCTTTGGGCCACACCCATGACCGTGGTCAGCCAGGTATCGAGGCGGGGCACGCGGTCCCATTCAAGCTTGTTCAGGTAGTTGCGTACAGGGTGAAAGGAGTTGTCGTGGGCCACAACGCTGACCGCCTCAATCACGCTGAAGGCTTTGACGCGCAGATTGTATTGCTGAGCCAGCCACTTCATAACGCGTATGTCATCGATATCACCCCAGTCCCCGGTGCCGCCGCCATAAGGAGGCGTACGCAATTTGACGATCTTGGAGCTGAAAGCGCTGAAGCTGATGACGCCTGCCCAGCGCTCATCGTTGCCCAATATCAGTTCAATGTTCTGCATGTGTGCGATCAAAGAGCCGTTTTCAGTGCGGGCCAGTTGATCTTTCCAGCCGCCAGCTGCGGGTGGTTTGACGACCGCCAGTACCTGCCTGCGAACCGCGTCCAACCCTTCGGAACAATGCAGGTCGTTGAAGTCGGTCCATTTGATCTCACGCTCGCCTGAAAAGACCGGACCAACCACCTGGCCGCCAACGATCAAAGCGGCGTTGCTGCCCTTCTCTTCACCAGGGTTCCAAGGCTCACCATTGGGGCTCTTGGTTTTCCAGTCATCGTCTCGACACACGATCAAAGCGCGGCCCGGGAAACGCTCGCGCATGGCCTTGGCCACCACGCTCAAATTGCCCGCGTCAAAAGCGATAGCTACCGTCAGCGAGGTGGCCATATTCAGGCTTACGCCGGTGGCATAACCCTCACATACCAGCACTGGTTCGCCCGGTTCAGGGTGCGGGCCAATAAGGTGGAAGGCACCCACTTTGGACATGCCGTAAGGCCAGTAGGATTTATCTCGGCCAGTATCTGCCTGCTTCTCTGGGTAGATGACCTGAAGTCCGATGATCTCATCCCGTACATTGCTCATCGGGACCAGCACCGCACCAGAGCGCGGCGCGAATCGCACTCCCATCGCGATAATCTGTTTCCGATCCAGATAGGCGCTGCGGCCCCTCTCCGGCATGCGTGTGAACAGGCCCGATGCACGATTGGCAGCACGGCGTGCGGCGTTCGCGGCAATCTCGGCGGCGCGGCGTTTGCCTTCTCCCTGACGAGCGCGCATAACGTCGCGTTCTTCCTGACTCATGCGGCCGGCCTTAACCTTGATCTTGTTGCTGTCGCCCGAACGCCAGTCACCGAAGCTGCCGAAAATCAGCGTCTCGTTTTTCTCGGTGCGGTGCTCATGGATCACGTACCAGCCGTTTTTCTCTTTGCCTTTGTCCTGCGTGGTCTTGCAGCGGGTCAGCTTGCCGAACGTGAGTGGTTGCGCAGGCTCAAGGCCGTGGTCAGCGAATTGACCGAGAACGTCATCGAGCATAACGGGTACCTATTTGTTCATTCAGTTGTTGGCAGGCTGCACAGCGCGTGCAACAGGTGACAGCCATGCGGCGGGCCAAGGGAATTGATGAATCGCAGTCCACGCAAAACTCGTAAGACGCAAACACCGGCTGCGCTTTTCGCGCTGCCAGCGCTAGGTCGATACGCTCCTGCACCAGGTCATTAGCAAAATCTGCGATATCAGCCACGGTCAGCACCCCGCGTAGTCGAGTTGACGTAGCAGGCGCGATTGAACATGCCCAGTAGCCCCTGAATACCGCGGAACACCTGCAGGCGGATCTCGGCCAGTTCGCGGTCGTTGACCACCCCGTCGCCAATGCTCTTGGCCCAGGTGTCGGCCAGATCTGCTACCTGACGGAAATACACGGCAAGGCCAGTGGTCAGCGTCTCGGGCATATCGTCGGTATAGGCCTCGGCCAGCTCCTGCCAGATCGTGTCGCCCACCAACGCATGCACCGCATCCAGGATGCGGCGGTCTTTGGTCAACTCCAAGATCTCAGCGAACTCTTGAACATTCACCGTGTGGCTTGGGTGGGTCGGGGATAGCTTGTGCTGCAACGTGGTGGGATTGCGGCCGGTGGTGGCAGCGATGGCAGCAGCGCCACCCGGGTAGTCGCGGGCAGCGTGATACAGGGCCAGATCGAGCGGCAGAATTTCGCGGCGCGCTCGTTGAGTGCAACTAAGAGCAATACGGCTCATGGCATTAATCCTTGAATGTTGCCAGTGCCGCGCGGCGTGCTGTGGTGGTACATTTGCCGCGTGGCTTGAAAGGGCCCAAAAGCCGGCCAGGTCCGCAAGACCAAAACCGGCACCGTGCCGAGGCGAGCGATCCGTCGCTCACCTCTGGCGCAACAGCTGCCAGATCTGTGGTGGAGAAGGCAGCAACCCAAAGCTTCCGAGCCTTGGAAAGCGCGGTATAGGGGGGCGGAATTGCATGTGGTGTGCCCGCCTACCTCTACCGCGACCCGGCGACACTGTGGTGGTGTGTGCCGGGAGGAACTGGGCGGCCTTATTGGTCGCCTTTTTTCTTTCTAAACTATGCTGCAGCCTTATGGGGCAAAGATGCTTCGAGCAACCAAGTGGCCTCAAACGATTGGCCGTTTTTCTGTGCCGCTGTTGCCAGTAGCTCTGCATAACGGGTTTCACCGGTGTAATCAGTCCGGGGCAAACACGCCGCCAGACGCCATTTATTCAGCGCCTGGTAACTACGCTCACACACCTTGGCTGCAGCACCGATGCCACCTACAGCTTCAAACGCGAACGCAATGGCATTCGGAAAATCCGCGGGGTTCAGCATGGGAAGCTCCGATTATCAACTCGCGGTTGATATTAAACATCAACTGACAATTGTGCAAGCTCTATGAGAGTCTCAACTCATGGTTGATAAAGACGAATTACGCGCAGAGTTCAGCTCGCGCCTACACGAAGCACTCGACGACGCCGGCATCCGTAGCCGTGGACGCGGAGTGGACATTCACAAACGCCTGAAAAGCGTGGGGGTTCACAAAACCACCCAGGCCATCAGCAAGTGGCTGAATGGCGAGGCTATGGCTGAAGCTGACAGCATGGTGGCCCTATGCGACTGGTTGAAAGTCCGCCGTGAATGGCTTGAGTATGGGGTTTTACCAAAAGAGCAGCCCACAGACAGCGGCGCTCTACAATTCCAGGTTGGCGAAGAAAGTAACGTCAGTGGCATGACTAAACGCTTCGGTAAGGTTCCACTTATATCGTGGGTGCAAGCAGGTGCCTGGTGTGAAGCCATCTGCAATTTTGAGCCTTTCGACGCTGACGCATGGGTTTCCTGCCCCGTGCCAATAAGCCAAAGCGGCTATGCGCTGAAGGTTTTGGGTGACTCAATGACCAACCCTGGGCCAGGTAGAAGCTATCCGACTGGCTGCATCATCTTTGTTGATCCAGAAACGCAGGCCAATAATGGTGATCGAGTAGTTGCACGGGTACCGCGTACTAATGAAGTGACCTTCAAAGTGCTGGATTCAGATGCAGGTAGGGTTTATTTACGACCCATCAATCCGCAATATCCAATCATTGATATTACGGAAGAGACGCAAATTTGCGGGAAGGTGGTTGGGTCATTTATCCCCGAATAGAGGCTTTAACCATTGTCCGGGCAACATACTTTATAAATTTCGCCCCACTGAGAGTCAACCCATCTTCGTCCAGAAAACCCAATGCATCCAGATCAGTTAGATAGGAATTATTAAGATTATCTGCATGATGCGAAAACCCCTTAGCAACCTCTTCTGTGCTCAACTTTAGAACATTAGCAGGTCCGCCGAGTCTTTTAATCACAATAACTTTTGTGTGCTGAAGCACTCTGCTCGGCACATCAAAATCAAGGTCCAAATCAGCGTCAAATAAAGCACCAGGGGACCTTTTCCTCTTAGCCAACTCATTATCCTTCAGATCATTCAGGCGTGCCATTTCTTCGGTCAATTGACGGATCTGGAGGTTCTTTTCTTTCAGTTCAGAAAGCACTCTATCCTTCTCCGTCTGCTCGATTGAAGAGCTATCTAAAACATCTTTAATTATCTTATCCTTCTCTTCTACCGCTTTTTCTAACGCTTCCTTCTCAATCTTAATAAGCGCAGTAGCCTCATCAAGCTCCGAGCTTGTCTTTACTGGCGTGCGCAAATAGACTTTTATGTCTGCATATCCAGTCTCTAAAACCTTTAGTTTTTCACCAAAACTACTTTCCATTTTAACTAGCAACTGAGAAATATCAGTTGTGTACTTATAAGTATTGTCATAGAACATACTACTTGATTCTGTCGCTTTAAAATAAAATAAAGCAGATAACGCAACAGAAAACAAAGCCAATAAAATTGATAACAGTGTAGGCGCATCGACACTGAATCTTATATCCCCACTAAATAATTTTATCGCGGCAGCGACTGTAATAATAACTATGCAAATCCCAACAATCACTTCCCACCAAAGGCGTTTTATATTTGAAAATTCCACCAGTGACACTCCATTTTAGTTATATTCAAAATACTAGCTCCCCGTAAAACTCAACAAATTCAGTAATCCGGTAAGGATCAGTCAGGGCTTTACAACCCAATGATAGCCATTTAGTACTACAAAAGGTAAATATCAACCGCTGGTTGACATTTGATTGATTGCAGTTGATATTAGCCTCACTCTCCCACCACAGAGCGAGGCAACACCATGCACACCACAGCAACCCTGCACGTCCACCCAGCGTGCGCCAGTAACCGTCGACTGATCGAGCAGCTGCAAGCCACCACCGGCTGCCTGGTCATCCTCCACAACAGCAAACCCCGACTGGTCCCGCACAGCAAGCACCCTGCCCCGTTCGATCCGAACAACGGGGGGCATGCTGCATGAACCGGTTTTCTTTGGCTGATAAAACCCTTCGCCTGCTGGCTGCGCAGGTCAATTTGAACGGCACGTTTAACCACGCGTGCAGTTTCAAGAATACCAACCTGCCGTTGATCTTCGTGCTGCAAGTTGAGCGCAGCTCCACCAGCACGCTTTTCACCATTGTTACAGACGACGAGAAGCACAGCCTGACGGTGAACGACGCCGAAAAAGACAAGCACCTGGTGCTCGCTGACTTTATTGAGTCCATCGCCACTGGCCGCATGGATACTGCCGAGCCGGCAACACCGCGCGTGCGTGCTGAAATTGTCGACCGCGGCCAGCTACTGAATGCCAATCAACAAGAGCAGCTGCACCAGTTGGTGCGCCAAGGCGGCTCGTTGAAGCTCGATATCGGTCTGGATGAGGCTGTCAGCCTGGCAGTGCATCGCACGCAAAGCCGTAAAGGCATCACGGCGATTCTGGTAACCGGCGACAGTTGCCCGCGCACTCAGTGCTTTACAGCCTATGGCAACGATCAGCACAGCTTTGATCGGCTGCTGCAGTCGCTCGATCACTTGGCTGCGTCGGCCGCTCCTGCCGCACTCGCAGCTTAGGGGGTGTTATGGAACGCACCCTCGCCAAAGCCGCCGTACGCTTGGGTACGACCCGGCCAAAACTGATCAAGTTGATGCGTGAAAAAGGACTGATCAACGAGCGCAACTTGCCCGCCTTCCCCGTTCGGGACCGCGAGTATTTACGGATAAAGGATAGCAACTGGTTCCACGCTGAACTCGGCATGCAGTACAGCCAATCAACCCGGGTACGTCAGCCCGGCATCGCTTGGCTGGCCGAACAGTTGGGCCTGACCCTTCCTGCAATTCCGGCAGATCACCGTGACGTGGCCTAGGGAATACGCTCGGCAAATAGTGGCCATGCCGACACGCGAGGAGCGCAACGCTGCGCTCCTTGAAGTGCCGGAACATTTGCGCGAACTGACCAAGCGACACTGCTTGAATGCCTGGAACCACCCGGCCCGGCTCCAACCAAAACCGAGCACACCAGCCCATGACTAATGCCAACCAAAGCCCTCTACGGCTGCTGCCAGCACCGGATGCGGACACCGTAGAGCTGCTGTACCGCAATTTTGGTGACGTGCTGATCCCCCTCGACAAGCTGCGCGTGCAGTACTTTCGCCACCTCAACGAGCAGTCGTTTGCGGCAGAGATCATCAGCGGCCGGATTCAAATACCCGTGATCACACTCGACAGAAGCCGCAAGGCGCCGAAGTTCGCTCACATCCGCCACGTTGCAGCGCTGATTGATATTCGCGCCTACAAGGCTGACGAGGAGCTGGCCAGACCGCAAAGCGACTCACCGGATAAAGACGACTAGCCAAGCGCTGCCACCACCAGCGCCGCACCAGGAGCACACCACATGCCCCCTACCCAGATCAGTGCGCTGATCTTTTTGATATTGAGCACGGCCTTGCTCTATTGGCTCGGCTACCGCAACGGCCTGTCCGATGGCCGCAAGCATCACCCCGAACCCCGCACCCGGAGAAAAGCGGCATGACGCACTCAATGACGAATCGCTTGCTCCTGCCCGCTTTGCTCCGCAACACCAGTGGGATCGACACGCCTGTAAAAAACAGTCTCTGCTGCGCAGCAGCAGGCATTACTAAAGCTTTTCGCGCCACTGCAGGGATGCTTATACCCCACATAAAGCTGCGCGAGGCAGCCCACCTTGATGCCCCGCTAAACGCTAAAAATCGCACGCTCGCGCAGCTTGTGTTGGGGTATACGCACCCAGGCATCGCTACCAAAGGGGATGGCCATGCGTAAAGAGCTGATCAAAATTAGCGAATACCAACGCCGCCGCTGGGGTGAGAACGGGACACCGCTCTGCTCGCAAGCCATACGCAATTACATCCGCAACGGAAAGCTGCCGGGCGAGCAGATAGGCTCGCTCTGGTATGTGGACTGGAACGCACTGAACATAGCTGACGGCAACGATCTGGTCGCTATGGTGCTAAGAGGAGTTGCCTGATGGCTCCACGGCCACGCAATAGTGCGAACAAGCACCTGCCACAGAACCTGTACTTTGATCCACGCCGCTCGACCTACCGCTACCGTCGCCCCAGCGACGGTAAGTGGTTTCAATTCGGTACCGATCGGATCAGGGCCATTGATGCCGCAAAGCAGCTCAACCTGGCCTTTATGCAAGGCGCCGATCTGGTCCGCTCTGTGATGGGCAATCCATCGGGCTCATTTGCGGGTTTTCTGGATAAATACGAAGCCGAGATCTTGCCTCCCCGAGAGTTGGCCAAGGGTACCCTCGGACTGTACGCCGTTCACTTCAGACGCTTCCGAAAGCATTTTGAGGGCAAAGCCGTCGATCAAATAACCATTCGTATGGTTGCCGAATTGCTGGACACACTAACCCCAAGGAGCGCCAATCAAAGTCGCGCTCTGCTGGTAGATATTTTCAATCACGCAGCGTCCAAGGGCTTATGCCCCGACAATCCGGCATCGAGCACCATTAACCGTATCGAGAAGAAGCAACGCAAACGCCATACCGTGGAAGGCCTGAAAGCGATCAGGGAGGTCGCACCACCCTGGCTGCGCAACGCCATAGACTTGGCGCTGATAACTGCTCAACGTCGCTCCGATATTCTGGACATGCGCTTTGACGGTGTTCGGGATGGCTTCCTGTACCTGGTACAAAAGAAAACTGCCAAGGCCAGTGATACTGCGTGGATTCGTTTCAAGGTGACTGACGAGCTGCAGACCGTCATAACCCGCTGCCAGGACAACATCGCCTCCCCTTTCCTGATTCATCGCAAGCCGCAACGACTGCTGCAGAAGCAGGCGCAGACTAAAGAGCACTGGACGAAGGTTGAGGATCGCTTTCTAACGCGCTCTTTTAAAGAGGCCCGGGAACTTGCTGGCTGTTATGCGGAATGGAAAGAAGAGGAAATGCCGGGCTTTCACGAAGTGCGCGCGCTTTCGCTGCACCTGTACAAAAGAGCCGGTAAAGATGGCCAGACAATTGCGGGCCATGCCAGCGAGACCATGACCAAGAACTACCAGAAAGACCACGCCGATGTGATCTGGTCGGATGCGATTCCGGACCTGAATATCAGTGAAATCACCGGATAGTTTTGCGCGCATTTTGCGCCAGTTTTGCGCAAGGCAGAAACGAGAAAGGGAATCAAAGGCCTAAACCCTTGATTCCCTTACAGAATATGGTCGGGACGGAGTGATTCGAACACTCGACCCCTAGCACCCCATGCTAGTGCGCTACCGGACTGCGCTACGCCCCGACTAGGCGTTACATCTACAACACAACCTCTGAAGGTTTCGAGAAATATACTCTAAGCTTTTGAAATACGAAAGTATTTTAAATGCCGTAATTACTTCTTAAGAACCTGCAGAACATCTTCCAGTTCGGAGATGGTTTGACGGATCAACTGCTTGTATTGAGTAGTGTCATCTTTGGCTTCATCACCTGAAAGTCGCAAGCGCGCCCCGCCAATGGTGAACCCTTGATCATAGAGCAACGCTCGGATTTGCCGGATCATCAGCACATCTTGGCGCTGATAATACCGGCGATTTCCGCGACGTTTCACAGGGTTGAGTTGAGGAAACTCTTGCTCCCAGTAGCGCAGGACATGCGGTTTGACCCCGCACAACTCGCTAACTTCGCCAATGGCGAAGTAGCGTTTGCCCGGGATCGGCGGGAGCTCGTCGTTATGACTTGGTTCCAGCATAAGCCTCTACTCGGGCCTTCAACTTCTGCCCTGGACGAAAGGTGACCACACGGCGAGCCGTGATCGGGATTTCTTCTCCCGTTTTCGGATTGCGGCCAGGCCGCTGTCGCTTGTCACGCAGATCAAAATTGCCAAAACCTGACAATTTGACCTGCTCGTTGTCTTCAAGAGCGTGCCTGATTTCTTCAAAAAACAACTCCACCAATTCTTTGGCTTCGCGTTTATTCAAGCCCAGCTCTTCATAAAGACGTTCCGCCATTTCAGCTTTCGTCAGAGCCCCCATACGTCACTTCCTTAACGTGGCGTTCAACCTTTTTTCGAGCGAGGTGAGGATATTTTGCGTCGTAGTATTCACCTCATCGTCATTAAGAGTGCGCGATGGATGCTGCCAGGTCAAGCCAACTGCAAGGCTTTTTCTATGCGGATCAATACCTTTACCCTGGTAAACGTCAAATAGCCTTAGGTCTGTGAGCCACTCGCCTGCATTTTCACGGATTACATCCAGTACAGCACTGGCTGCAACGTCACGATCGGCCAGCAGTGCCAGGTCACGACGTACTTCAGGAAAGCGCGATAACTCATGGAATTTAGGCATTTTACCGAGTGCTACTTCAGCCAGAACCAGCTCAAAGACGAACACTGGGCGGTCGAGGCCGAGGTTTTTCGACAACTCAGGGTGGATCGCGCCAACAAAGCCGACTTCTCGGCCATCACGTTCGATACGCGCGGTCTGACCCGGGTGAAGCGCAGGATGCTTGCCCGGTACGAAGGTGAACGTATCCAGGGCGCCAGCAAAGCCCAGCACTGCTTCTACATCTGCCTTGACGTCGAAGAAGTCAACAACATCGCGACCTTGAGCCCAACCTTCTGGAAGACGGCTGCCACAAACAACACCTGCCAGCATCGGTTCTTGCTTAAGACCTTCTAACTGACCGACAAAACGCAGACCACTTTCAAACAAGCGAACACGATCTTGCTGACGATTCAGGTTGTGTTGCAATGCTTTGACCAGGCCCGGCCACAAGGACGCACGCATCGCAGCCATGTCATTGGAAATCGGGTTAGCCAGCAGCAAGGGTTCAACGCCCGGGCTGAACAGTTCGAACTGTTTCGGATCGATAAAGCTGTAGGTAATTGCTTCCTGATAACCACGAGCAACCAGCAGACGACGCAGTTCAGGCAGATCGCTACGCGCCTCAGCCTTGGCTTGCGGTGCCAGCCGGGCCTGCGGATAACGAACCGGCAAGCGGTTGTAGCCGTAAAGACGCGCCAGCTCTTCGATCAGGTCAACTTCCAGACTGATATCAAAGCGATGGCTAGGCACTTCTACGCGCCACTGCCCTTCCCCGTCAACGTTAATAGTCAAGCCCAGGGCGCTGAGCAGACGCTCAATTTCTGCCGAGTCCATTTCCATGCCCAGCATCTGGCTGATACGCGCAGCACGCAAGGTGATCGGCGCGATCGATGGCAGGTACTGTTCGTTGACAGTTTCAATGATCGGGCCAGCTTCGCCACCTGTGATGTCCAGCAGCAGGCCTGTGGCGCGCTCCATGGCTTCACGTGCCAGCTTCCAGTCCACGCCTCGCTCATAGCGATGCGATGCGTCAGTGTGCAGACCGTACGAGCGGGCCTTGCCAGCGACAGCGATCTGATCAAAGAAAGCACTTTCAAGGAATACATCACGGGTCGTAGCTGTTACGCCACTGTGTTCACCCCCCATCACACCGGCAATCGCCAGCGCGCGATGATGGTCAGCGATCACCAGGGTATCGCTGCGCAAGGTAACTTCCTGGCCATCGAGCAGAACCAGTTCTTCGCCTTCTTCCGCCATGCGCACACGTATGCCGCCATTGATCTGGGCAAGATCAAAAGCGTGCAACGGCTGGCCCAGCTCCAACATCACATAGTTGGTAATGTCGACAGCGGCATCGATGCTGCGTACGTCCGCACGACGCAGACGCTCAACCATCCACAGCGGTGTCGGTCGGGACAGGTCAACATTGCGGATGACTCGACCCAGATAACGCGGGCAAGCTGCAGGAGCAAGCACTTCGACAGGACGCACGTCGTCATGCACAGCCGGAACAACAGCCACAGCAGGACGGCTCACGGGGGCAGCGTAAAGCGCACCGACTTCACGTGCCAGACCTGCCAGAGACAGGCAATCACCACGGTTCGGCGTCAGGTCTACTTCAATGCTGGCATCTTCGAGTTCCAGGTAGACACGAATGTCTTCACCAACCGGCGCATCACCCGGCAGCTCCATCAGGCCGTCATTACCTTCGCCAACTTGTAGCTCTGCTTGCGAGCAAAGCATTCCGTTGGATTCGACGCCGCGCAGCTTGGCTTTCTTGATTTTGAAGTCGCCCGGCAGTTCAGCACCGATCATGGCAAACGGAATTTTCAGGCCAGGACGCACATTTGGCGCGCCGCACACTACCTGAAAAGTCTCCGAGCCATTACTGACCTGGCAAACGCGAAGTTTGTCAGCGTCGGGGTGTTGCTCGGTGCTCAGCACCTCGCCCACTACCACGCCACTGAATACACCGGCGGCTGGCGTAACGCTATCAACCTCAAGACCGGCCATCGACAGACGAGCAACCAGCTCGTCACGACCTACCTGCGGGTTTACCCAACCACGCAGCCATTGTTCACTGAATTTCATCCTGCTCTCCTAAGAATTCGTTACGACTAGCGAAATTGCGCGAGGAACCGCAAGTCGTTGTCGAAGAACAGACGCAAATCGTTTACGCCGTACCGCAGCATGGCCAAACGCTCTACACCCATACCGAAGGCAAAGCCTGAGAACTCTTCCGGATCGATCCCGGACATGCGCAGCACATTCGGATGAACCATGCCGCAGCCCATGACTTCCAGCCAGCCTGTCTGCTTGCAGACACGGCAGCCTTTACCGCTGCACATCACGCACTCCATGTCGACTTCAGCGGATGGCTCGGTGAACGGGAAGTACGAAGGACGGAAACGCACGGCCAGTTCTTTCTCGAAGAACACTCGCAGGAACTCTTCGATGGTCCCTTTCAGGTCGGCGAAGTTAATATCGCGATCTACCAGCAGGCCTTCGACCTGATGGAACATCGGCGAGTGGGTGATATCTGAGTCGCTACGGTACACACGGCCAGGACAGACGATGCGGATCGGCGGCTGTTGCGATTCCATGGTGCGGACCTGTACCGGCGAGGTATGGGTGCGCAACAACATGTTCGCATTGAAATAGAAGGTGTCATGCATCGAACGGGCCGGGTGATGGCCAGGGATGTTGAGCGCCTCGAAGTTGTGGTAGTCGTCTTCGACCTCAGGACCTTCGGCGATGCCGTAGCCAATGTGGGTAAAGAACTGCTCGATACGTTCCAGAGTCCGGGTAACCGGATGCAGACCGCCTGAGGTCTGGCCACGGCCAGGCAGGGTCACATCAATGGACTCGGCAGACAGTTTGGCGGCTAGATCAGCCTCTTCAAACAACGCCTTGCGCGCATTGAGAACCTCTGTGACACGCTCCTTGGCTACGTTGATCAAAGCACCGACCTGCGGCCGCTCCTCTGCCGGCAAATTCCCCAAGGTCTTCATCACCTGAGTCAATTCGCCCTTTTTGCCAAGGTATTGAACCCGGATTTGCTCCAGGGCATTTATATCTTCAGCGCTTTGCACAGCCTCTAGTGCTTGAGAGACGAGCGCATCCAGGTTTTCCATGTACAGACTCCAGATACAAAATAGGGGAAGAGCTTGAAGGCTCTTCCCCTATTTAAGACGTTTAGCACCCGGGCCTACACAGGTAAGCCCGAGTAACTGTCGGGGGTACTTAAGCCAAGGTGGCTTTAGCTTTCTCGACAATTGCAGCAAACGCCGCTTTTTCGTTCACTGCCAGATCAGACAGAACCTTACGGTCGATCTCGATGGAAGCTTTTTTCAGGCCGGCGATGAAACGGCTGTAGGACAGACCGTTAATACGTGCACCAGCGTTGATACGAGCGATCCACAGAGCGCGGAACTGACGTTTTTTCTGACGACGGTCACGGTAGGCGTATTGGCCTGCCTTGATTACCGCTTGCTTGGCAACACGGAATACGCGTGAGCGTGCGCCGTAGTAGCCTTTAGCCAGTTTCAGAATTTTTTTGTGACGTTTACGGGCGACAACGCCACGCTTTACACGAGCCATGAGTTACTTCCTCTATTCTTGACCGAAATTAGCAAAGGCGCAGCATGCGCTTCACTTTTGCCACGTCAGACGGATGCAGCAAGCTGCTACCGCGCAATTGACGCTTACGCTTGGTCGACATTTTGGTCAGGATGTGGCTCTTGAAAGCGTGCTTGTGCTTGATGCCGTTAGCAGTTTTCAGAAACCGCTTAGCAGCACCACTTTTAGTTTTCATCTTTGGCATGTTCGGTACTCCGCATTCAGTTGATAAACATAATCAAAAGGCCTGCCGTGCCCTAGTGATTACTTCTTCTTTTTCGGGGCGATGACCATAATCAGCTGGCGTCCTTCCATCTTAGGATGCTGTTCGACGGTACCGTATTCGAGCAGGTCACCTTCAACCCGCTTCAACAGTTCCATACCCAGCTCCTGGTGGGCCATCTCACGGCCGCGGAATCGTAACGATACCTTGGCCCTGTCCCCATCACTCAGGAAACGTACCAGGTTGCGCAGTTTTACCTGGTAATCCCCTTCCTCCGTCCCTGGACGAAACTTGATTTCTTTAACCTGAATCTGTTTCTGGTTTTTCTTTGCAGCGGCAACCTGCTTCTTCTTTTCGAAGATAGATTTGCCGTAGTCCATCAGCTTACAAACTGGGGGTACTGCATCAGCGGAAATTTCCACCAAATCCAGTTTGGCCTCTTCAGCTTTAAGAAGCGCGTCTTCAATTGACACAATCCCAAGCTGCTCGCCTTCAGCCCCAATTAACCGAACCTCGCGTGCAGAGATATTCTCGTTGATCGGGGCTTTCGGTGCAGCTCGTTTATCTTGTCTCATTTCACGCTTAATAATAATTACTCCGAATCATGGCGACCACGCCGGGAAACCGCTTGTGCGAGGAATTCAGCGAATTGCGCGACGGGCATCGAGCCCAGGTCAGCACCTTCACGTGTACGCACAGCGACAGTCTGCATCTCGACTTCCCTATCTCCGATAACCAAGAGATAAGGAACCTTGAGCAAAGTATGCTCGCGGATTTTAAAGCCGATCTTTTCATTTCTCAAGTCAGACTTGGCACGAAATCCGCTCTGATTGAGAGTTTTTTCAACTTCAGCAGCAAAATCTGCCTGTTTATCAGTGATATTCATGATCACTGCCTGGGTTGGCGCCAGCCACGCAGGGAATGCACCTTCGTAATGCTCGATCAGAATACCGATAAAACGTTCAAACGATCCGAGGATCGCACGGTGCAGCATAACCGGGTGCTTGCGGCTGTTGTCTTCGGACACATATTCTGCGCCAAGACGGATAGGCAGATTGAAATCGAGCTGCAGGGTACCACACTGCCAGACACGACCCAGACAATCTTTCAGAGAAAATTCAATCTTGGGTCCGTAAAAAGCGCCCTCGCCCGGCTGCAAATCGTACGCCAGCCCTGCACTGTCAAGGGCTGAGGCCAGTGCGCTTTCAGCTCGATCCCACAACTCATCGGAACCAACACGCTTTTCAGGACGTGTCGACAGCTTGAGTTCAATGTCCTTGAACCCGAAGTCAGCGTAGACATCCAGGGTCAGCTTGATAAAGGCTGCCGACTCGGCTTGCATCTGCTCTTCTGTACAGAAGATGTGCGCATCATCCTGAGTAAAGCCACGAACACGCATGATGCCGTGCAAGGCACCCGACGGCTCATTGCGGTGGCAGGCACCGAACTCGGCCAGGCGCATTGGCAGCTCGCGGTAGCTTTTGAGCCCCTGATTGAACACTTGCACGTGGCAAGGGCAGTTCATCGGCTTGATCGCGTAGTCGCGGCTTTCCGACTGAGTGGTAAACATGTTGTCAGCGTAGTTGGCCCAATGCCCGGACTTTTCCCACAAACTGCGATCAACCACCTGAGGAGTCTTGATCTCCAGGTAGCCGTTTTCGCGCTGTACTTTACGCATGTACTGCTCGAGTACCTGATAAAGCGTCCAGCCATTCGGGTGCCAGAACACCATACCCGGCGCTTCTTCCTGGGTATGGAATAACCCAAGGCGCTTGCCGATTTTACGGTGATCACGCTTTTCAGCTTCTTCGATTCGCAGGACGTAGGCCGCCAACTGCTTCTTGTCAGCCCAGGCAGTGCCGTAAATACGCTGCAACTGCTCGTTTTTGGCATCGCCACGCCAATAGGCGCCCGACAGCTTGGTCAGCTTGAACGACTTAAGGAAGCGTGTGTTCGGGACGTGAGGCCCGCGGCACATGTCGACGTACTCTTCATGGAAGTACAACCCCATGGCCTGTTCGTTCGGCATGTCTTCGATCAGGCGCAGCTTGTAATCTTCGCCACGAGCGGCAAACAGATCGATTACTTCGGCACGCGGTGTCACTTTCTTGATGACGTCGTAATCTTTTTCGATCAGCTGCTGCATGCGCTTTTCGATAGCGGCCATGTCATCCGGAGTGAACGGACGCTCATAGGCGATATCGTAATAAAAACCTTCGTCGATAACTGGACCAATGACCATTTTGGCCGTAGGGAACAGTTGCTTGACCGCATGACCGACCAAGTGAGCACAAGAGTGGCGAATGATCTCCAGCCCCTCTTCATCCTTGGGCGTGATGATTTGTAATGTGGAGTCACTTTCAATCAGGTCACAGGCATCAACCAGCTTGCCGTTGACCTTGCCGGCCACGGTGGCTTTAGCCAGGCCTGCGCCAATAGAGGCGGCAACCTCAGCAACAGATACCGGATGATCGAATGAACGTTGACTGCCGTCGGGAAGAGTAATAGTTGGCATGGCGCCTCCTCTCCTAGTGGTGACCCCTACCAAAGGTCACGTGGGTTGGGATGAGCCAGTACGCGATTCGGTGGTATGCCTGCCTCACAGTGGCAGGAGCCTTGCGGCCAACCAAAAACCGAACCAGAGTGACTGGAGTTCAAATCAATAAGGGTAATGGCACAGCATTGCGACCCAGAGAGCACGCAAAGCAGAAAATAGCCAAGGGCGGCATGCTAGCACAGATGTACTCTCTCTGTTACGCACCCGGTGCCGCAGCCAAAATAAAGGGCACTTTTTTACAAAAGGGTGAACTTGAGCTGCACTAACCTCTCAGATACCAAGTGATACACACTCGGTTTAAATGCTTACAAGGAGCAACTTATGCGCATGATCCACGCCCTCATCTTCGCAGCACCTTTGGCACTACTGCTTCCCATGACCGCTCAGGCCGACAACTGGCCGGCCGGCGCAAAAAAAGACTACATGAAGGACTGCGTAGCGGCGGCAAGCCAAAGCGTGGACGCAAAAACAGCCGAACAGCATTGCGCATGCGGCGCGGAGAAAATCTCCGAGAAGTTTTCGACTGCCGAGATCAAACAGTTGATGAGCAAGACAACTCAGCCGAGTGCCGAGCTTAGAACCAAAGCCCTGGACGCCATTCAAGCCTGCCGGGCAACCAAATAACGCCAAATTCCACGGTCAACCTGAACCTTTTAAGAGTAAAAACGACCTGAAAAGCTCTTTTCTTTAAAAAACATGCATTCGCAGCTGCTTTTTTTTGAACTGCCTTTAGCCCTTAAACCCCCATAAACCGGGGGTTTCGGGGAGAACCAGCGACAGACAAAAGCTAACATTGCAGTAATCTGCAGTTCAGGGGGGCTCCCAAAGCGCACATTTCGACTATGATAGCTCAGTGTGCCCAGTTGGCCTGAGCAGCACAGTACTACTGAAAATATAAGTTTCTTGGAGATACACCATGTCTAATCGCCAAACCGGCACCGTAAAATGGTTCAACGATGAAAAAGGCTTCGGCTTCATCACTCCTCAAGGTGGCGGTGACGACCTGTTCGTACACTTCAAAGCTATCGAAAGCGACGGTTTCAAAAGCCTGAAAGAAGGCCAGACCGTTTCCTTCGTGGCTGAGAAAGGCCAAAAGGGTATGCAAGCTGCACAGGTTCGTCCGGAGTAAATCTCCCTCGAACAAAAAAACCCCGTCCATGTGACGGGGTTTTTTATGCCTGAAATATGGTCAGCTTGCTTAGCCGCAGTTCACACGGGTAATGATTGCATTGTCATCCATGTTCAGATTCAAACGATCTGAGCGGTACTCGAGCGTCATGACGTCATGCGGCGACAAAAGACGCGCATTCTGTGCTCCGGCCTTCACACGGGCCTGCTCCAAAAGCTCTGGCGAAGCTTTTTTGCCGATCACGAATGATGCTGACTTGGCATCGCAACGGCTATGCCCTGTATCAGAGACGGGTTCTTTAACCGAATCTTGCGTGCTGCACCCAGACAGCGCTACGACCGCCAACAACGAACCCAATGACACTAGCTTCCAAGACATGAAGCCTCCTTAAGATAAAAAGTCTGAACCTTTGCGACAGCTTTTTCGCAAATAGGTTGCATGGCGCCAGATGGCACCCGCGGATTGACTAACGCGCGACCAATACTGCCCGAGCAGGCAAATACAGTGCGCGCCTAATCATTGCCAAATATGTGTAAGAATTAGTACACATCAATGTAGTCAAATGGCGGATTAGGCCAGTTATCTTTGAGGGCGTTGTAAATTTGCATCACCCACACTTCATCACTCGCCGCGATTTTACCGACATACCCGGAACCTGCCGCCCAGGTTTCCAGCCTGAACAGCAGCCCATCGATATCTGCACCCCCAACAACACCGCTGGAGATATAGGCAATACCCGCCTTGGTTACGCGCAACTGAGTATGTTCATCGTCGCTGGCCGACACCAGCAATTGGCGTACCGCAGCAAGGGTAAGGTGCTCGGGATCATTTAAATCAATTTGCATGGACTGCCCCGCTTTCAAAAGTACAAGTGTGGCACGCACCATGGTCTTGATGGAAAAGTTGAGGGTACCAAGACACCCTTGATGCAAATAACACCGGTCACTTGATAGCTTAAGAATGGCTTTTTGCTAAAATCGCTCCTCCACGCCCACGTCCCTCACGAGCTACCCAATGACAACAGTCAGCATCGACGCAGATATCAAGGCCAAATGGCCTCAAGGACAGTGCTCTTACAGCCCGGGCAGCCCTGAAGAGCTGGCCATCATCGGCATTGATCTCTTGGTCAAAGAGCTCGGGACTGAGTCTGCCCGAGCTTTTGTCAGTCAGGTTTTCGAAAAATACAAAGAAACCCAACTCTCAAAACTGACATAAATCAGCGCGATCTCGAATTACTTCAACCGGCCCAGCCGCGACGTCAGCAAGTCAAAAAAGCCCTGCGCGTCCCCGTCCTCGACCCAAAAAACATTTTTTGGCTGATTCAGGGTGTTGTACCAATCCGCAATTGTCTGGCCGGAGGTCGGTCCTTCACGGGTATCCACAACCATGTTTACATCACGCCCGGTAAACAGTTCCGGGTTGAGCAGATAGGCAATGACACTGGCATCGTGCACAGGCCCGCCGGGCAACCCGTAGTGCTCCATGTCGCCCTTCACGTATTCATTCAGAATATCGCCGACCAATTTCCCGGCCGTATTGCCCAGTGCCGCGATCTGTTTCATGCGCGCTTCGCTGGTCAGGATCTTGTGCGTGACATCAAGCGGTACATAGGTCAGCTTCACGCCGCTTTTCAACACCACGTCTGCGGCATGCGGGTCCGCATAGATGTTGAATTCAGCTACGGGGGTGATATTACCCCCGTTGAAGTGGGCGCCCCCCATCACCACGACCTCCTTGATCCCCCGGGCAATGTCCGGCGCCTGCGTCAGGGCCAGCGCCAGGTTGGTCTGCGGACCGAGCATCGCAATGGTCACGCTGCCCGGCTTTGCCGCACGCAACGTATCGATCAGGTAGTTAACCGCATTAATCGATTCAAGCCCTTTTGCAGGCTCATGGACAGGCACACCTGTCAGGCCTTCCTTGCCATGGATGTTCTCGGCATAGATAGGGGAGCGCACCAAGGGCCGGGGCGCGCCGGCATAGACCGGGACGTCTTCACGCCCAGCCCACTCCCGGGCGAGACGGGCATTGCGCGAAGTCTTGTCCAGCCGCACATTCCCCGCCACGGTGGTAATCGCCCGCACATTCAACTGCTCGGGCGAAGCCAGGGCCATCAACAGCGCTACAACATCATCCGCGCCGGGGTCGGTATCGATAATCAAATCAATCTTGTCTGCGGCCTGAACACTCGAGATCGTGATGACGGACAAAAGCGAAACACTCCTGATTAACTGGCGAAAAACCTGCGTAAAACGAAACATATCCAACTCCTTGTACTATTAATCTAAAAAATCACACCTGAAACCAAGGCGATATTGCAGTACGGTCGACACTCTCCCGTACGAACTATTACTTTTGCTTGCAGGCAGAGCTCTTTGAAAGCGTCATGAGTGAGCAAACATCGGTCCCCCAGATCACCCTTGCCCGCATGCTCCTCAATACAGGACAGTGCCGGGCAAGGCGCTTGCAGCAGCTCATGGGCCAGCACGTGGCTTTGCACCTGCATCTCACTGAGCAGCGTACGCAGCGTGCTGGCAAGGTCAGGAATTCCCTGGGTCAACGCCAGATCAATCAGTTCAACACCCTTGGGTACCGGCAAACCGGCATCGGCAATAACCACAATATCGCCATGCCCGAGCGAGGCTACCAGTCGCGAAAGCGCAATATTAAGCAAAGGTGTTTTTTTCATGGTGCGTCAAACCCCTGAACATCACTCAACTGTGGAATGGAGGGTTGAGCACCGGCCCGGGTGACTGACAGCGCAGCGGCCACCTGAGCAAAGCGAATCGCTTCCTCTTCATCCTTGCCCGAAGCCAGCGCCGCAGAGAAAGCTCCCACAAATGTATCGCCTGCCGCCGTGGCATCAACGGCCTCGACCTTGGGCGCCGCAAAGTGCACAACACGCTGGGCACTGACAAACAGCGCCCCGAGCGCGCCCAGCGTCACAATGACCTTGCGCGCCCCGAACGCCACAAGCCGGCGGGCAGCCAGCTCGGCGGACTCAAGCGAGTCGACGGTCACACCGCTAAGCGCCCATGCCTCAGTTTCATTCGGAATCAAATAATCCAGTGTGTCGTACCAGTTTGCTGGCAACGGGCCACTGACCGGCGCGGGATTAAGAATCACGATCTTATCCAGCTCGCGCCCACGGCCGAGAACGTAACCCACGGTTTCCATCGGCACTTCGAGCTGGCACACAAGCACCTCGGCGCCCTGCAGAAGCTCATCAAACGACTTGATGTCCTGAGGTTCCAGGCAGCCATTGGCGCCTGCCACTACCACTATGGTGTTCTGGCTACCGGCATCGACCATGATCAACGCCACGCCGCTCGCACTACCGGACACGGTGCGCACTGCCTGACAGTCAATGCGTTCAGCCAGCAGCCCTTCGCGCAGCTGCACGCCGTATGCGTCATCACCGACACACCCGACCATCGCCACCCGGGCGCCCAGACGCGATGCTGCCACCGCCTGGTTCGCGCCCTTGCCTCCGTGCACCGTGCCGAAGGACTGCCCGAAGAGTGTCTCTCCGGGGTACGGCAACCTCTCGGTACGCGTGACCAGATCCATGTTCAGGCTGCCAACCACTACTACATTTGCTTGCATGTATCGGCACTCATCCATTGATTGTTTGGAGGGACTTCTTGATCGATGCCCCGGCATAGGCTCTGGTGGACTCCCGCAGCACAATGTCGGGCCTCACGATCCGTTGTTCTACCGCCCGTTCGGGCAATGCAATACGCCGCAACAGCAACTGCGCAGCCATTTCGCCCAATTGCAAAATCGATTGCCCGACCGTCGTCAACGATGGATAGACATAACGGCTCATCTGCACATCATCAAAGCCGATGACCGACAACTGCTCCGGCACTCGGATATTGCGCTCGGCGGCAGCCCGCAATACGCCGATGCCCATCATGTCGTTGCAGGCAAAAATGGCCGAAGGCCGATTGCTCGCCAGCAAACCGACTGCAGCCTGATAGCCCCCCACGCTGCTGAAATCACTTTCGACCATCCAGTGCCCGGGGGCCGGAATACCCGCTTCAGCCAATGCCCGCAAATACCCGGCCGTACGCAACTGAGCAACACGCGTGATTGCCGGGCCGCCAATACAGGCAATAGCGCGATGCCCCAGCTCAATCAGATGGCGCGTGGCCAGATAAGCGCCCAGCTCATGATCGATTCGCACCAGATCTGCCTCGATACCCTCGAGGCTGCGGTCGACGATGACCATCGGCGTTCGAACCCCGACCAGCCCGCTCGCCAGCCCCAGGTCTTCGCCGGCCGATGCCACCACCAGCCCGTCCACCCGCTTTTCAAGCAGCACCCGCAGGTAATTACGCTGCTTTTCAGGGTTGTCGTCGCAGTTACACAGGATGACGCAATAATTATTGCGCTCGCAGCAGTCCTCAATACCCCGCGCCAGCTCGGCAAAGTAAGGGTTCAGGCTATTAGCCACCAACAGGCCGATCGTCGCTGTGGTCTTGGCTTTCAGGGATCGCGCTACAGCGCTGGGGACATAATCGAGACGCGCAATGGCTTCTTCCACCTTCAATCGGACCGGCTCGCTCACTGGACGGGTTTTGTTCAGAACATGAGAAACCGTCGTGTACGAAATACCCGCCATTGCCGCGACATCTTTAATGGTTGCCATTACTCAATTCCGTCGCTGTGCACGTTGACTTCGGTATGTGTCCAATACCACTGCTATCACTATGACAGCACCGGTAATAATACGCTTCGTCGGCTCCGTCGCGCCGATTTGCGCCAGCCCTGCTGCCAATACCGAAATAATCAGCACACCAAAAAAAGTACTGATCACCGAACCACGCCCACCCATCAGGCTCGTGCCACCGATCACGACCGCTGCAATGACCTGCAATTCAAGGCCCGAACCGGCATTGGGGTCTGCCGCCTCAAGACGCGATATCTGGAACAGCGCCGCCACCCCGGCCAGCAACCCCATCAGGCTGAAGACCAATATTTTGTAGGGCTTGGGATTGATACCTGCCAGACGGACTGCTTCCTCGTTGGTGCCGATTCCGATCAGGTAGCGGCCAAAGACTGTCCGTGTAAGCACCGCCTGAGCAATCAGAATAATCAGCAAAGCAATGATGAAAGAAGGCGAAATGCCAAAGGCAATCGGGTTCGATAGCCAGGCGAAAGCGTCGCCGATATAAGCCGTACGCGAGCCTGTCATTTGATAGGCCGCACCCCGGGCCATCTCCAGAACACCCAGGGAAACGATGAAAGACGGGATCTTCCAGGCCACGGTGATCGAGCCCGTGATCGTACCTGCCAGGGCAGCACACCCCATGCCCAGCAAGGCGGCGGGCAGAATGCTCCAGCCCCACCCCAGAATTGCCACGCTCACTGCGGAGGCCGCCAGGGCCAGTACGGACCCTACCGACAGATCGATACCGCCGATAATCAATACAAAGGTCATGCCGACAGACAGCACCATCAGATCCGGGATCTGGTTGGCCAGAGTACTCAACGTGTCATAAGAGAAAAAATGATCACTCAGGCTGGAAAACAGAACAATCATGGCCAGCAAGGCGCCAGCCAAGCCGAGGTAGGTGCCCATTCCATAGTAGTTGTGCGAACTTTTTCGCACGGCGGGGGTGGATTTCATGAGGCTTCCTTTGGCGCAGCTTCAGTGAGCAACGCATCTCGTTTTTGATAACCGGCAAAAGCGGCGGCCAGCAACTGCTCCTGACTCCAGCTGTCACGTTCAAACGTTTCAATCAGACGCCCGGCAGACAGCACGCCGATGCGATCGCAGATCAACATCAACTCACGAAGGTCGCTCGACACCACGACCAGCGCCTTGCCCTGGCGTGTCAACTCGCCCAGCAACCGGTAAATATCGAACTTGGCACCGATGTCGATACCGCGAGTCGGTTCATCAAACAGCAGCACGGTACAGTCGCGCTCCAGCCAGCGACCAATGACAACCTTCTGCTGATTGCCGCCGGAGAGTTGTGACACCACCTGCTCGGGGCCGCTGCTGCGGATCCCCATCGCATCTATCTGGCGCCGTGCCAGTGCTGCCTCCTGCTGGCTATTGACCACACCCGAGCTGGAGACCCGGTGCATGTTGCCCAGGCCGATGTTGGCACTGATCGACTGGGTCAAGAGCAAGCCTTCGCCCTTCCTGTCCTCGGTAATCAGGGCTATGCCCCGCTTAACCGCATCTGCTGGTGAACGGATACTGACCACCTGCAAGGCAGAACCCACTGCAACGGTGCCGCTGTCGGCCAGATCAGCGCCGTAGATCAAGCGCAAAAGCTCTGTACGCCCTGCCCCGATCAGCCCCGAAATACCGAATATTTCGCCCTTTCGGACTTCAAACGAAACATCTTTTACTTTGTCCCCTCGACAGATCCCCGAGACCTTGAGCGCCGTATCGCCCAGGCTGCGCACGCCCAGGTCCAGCTGGTCACCCAATTCACGCCCCACCATCAGGTTGACCAGTTGCTCGCTGCTGTAATCCGCAATGGGTTCTACGCACACCAGACAACCGTCGCGCAGCACGGCAATCCGCTGCGCCACACGCGCCAGCTCTTCAAGTCGATGGGAGATATAAACAATCGCCACACCGCGCGCCTGCAGCCGCTCGATTTGCACAAACAGCATTTCGACTTCACGGGCCGTGAGCATCGCGGTGGGCTCATCGAGGATCAGTACGTGGCAGTCACCAATCAGGTTGCGGGCAATCTCCACCATCTGCTGATGGCCGATACCCAGCGCCCCGACCAGCGTGTCAGGGTCTATCGCCTCCAGACCGACCTGGGCCATCGCCTCAATCGCCGCCTTGCGCAATTGCTTGCGGTTGATCCAGCCCATACGGCCGGGAAGATTATCCAGAAACAGATTTTCAGCCACCGTCAGTGTGGGCAGCAGGTTCAGTTCCTGCATGACCATGCGTACACCCTGGCGCTCAGCCTGGGAGCGGCTGCCCGGAGTGTATGCCTGACCGTTGAATTGCATCTGCCCGAGAGTCGGAACTTCCAGGCCGCCAATGATCTTTGAGAGCGTGCTTTTGCCCGCCCCATTTTCACCCGTCAGGGCCAGTACTTCGCCGCGGTACAGCGACAGATCAATGCCTGCCAGCACCGGCTGTGTATAGGTTTTGCCAATCCCGCTAACCGAGAGGACCACGCTGGCATCTGGAGCAGACATAGGGTTTCTCCGGGCACCCGCCCTCCGGGCAGGTGCCTGCGACAACGAATTGAATTACTTGTTGATGACCAGCTCGACAGGCGTGTCGATGATGCCGTCCTTGAGGTTCTCGACCGGCTCTTTCTTGACCAGCTTGAGCGCCGTTTCAATGCCAAAAACGGCCTGCTTGGCTGCAGCCTGATCGGCCGTGGCAAGCACCCGGCCATCTTTGAGCATCGGCTTGATGGCATCGATGTTGTCATAGCCTACGACTTGAACCTTCCCAGCCTTGCCAGCGGCACGGATGGCCGATACAGCCCCCAGCGCCATGCTGTCATTACCTGCCAGGATAGCCTTGAGGTTGGGGTACTCGCTAAGCATGCCGGCCGCGACCTTGTTGCCACCATCAATCTCCCAGTTGCCCGACTGCACCGGCACAATCTTCATCCCGGCGGCGGTCATCGCATCCTTGAAGCCTGCCGTACGCATCTGCGCATTGGTGGTGGTCGACACACCCTCGATGATCCCTACTTCATCGCCGGGTTGAAGCCTGGTCGCCAGGTACTCACCGACTTCACGCGCGCCCTTTCTATTGTTGGGCCCCACAAACGGCACTTCGATGCCCTTGCTTTTCAGCACTTCGGGGTCCAGCTGGTTATCGATATTGACCACCACAATGCCGCGATCCGTGGCTTTTTTGATGGCCGAAACCAGAGCCTTGGAGTCTGCCGGGGCAATCACCAGCGCATCGACCTTGGCGATGATCATCTGGTTGATGATGTCGATCTGGCCGGCGGTGTCGGTTTCATTCTTGATCCCGTTGGAGACCAGATCGAAACTCTGCGGATGGGCTTTCTGGTAGTCCTCGCCGCCCTTCTGCATGGTGACAAAGAACTCGTTTGCCAACGACTTCATCACCAGGCCGACTTTGGGTTTTTGGGCCGTATCTGCATAAGCGACAGGGAGGGAAAGGGATGCCGCAGCCAGAATGGCGACAGCAAGGAGGCGTCCAGCAAAGGGCAGCTTCATGGAAGTAACTCCGATCTTATGATTATTGTGAGCAACGTCCTGCTCGCGCCGTGGCTTGCTCAAAAAAGCGCCGCGCAAACGTTTGCTTGAACCTCACTATGGAAAGCTGGTTCTTGTTTGTCAATGTGAAAAAAGGCAATGCACGGTCGAATCTCCGAACAACAAAATCACTGTTTGTTCGGAAAACCGGCCCCTGCAAAAAAACCAAATGAACAGCCAGTAAAAATTACTTATAAATCAACTACTTGCCTGATACTCCAAAGGCATCACGCACTGGCATAAATAATGCCTCCTATCACCGCTCGCGGCCAAAGGATGGCACGTGTCGTGCTGGTGTGCAGACATCGGCACACTCATTAATAAGAGAAGAAAAACAATGAAAAATGCTGTGCTGAAAACAATTGTTCCGGGCGCGCTGGCCCTCCTCCTGGCACTGCCAACGGCTCACGCACAAGAGGCTGTCACCAAGCCGAATGTCATCATTCTGGCCACGGGCGGCACCATCGCCGGTGCAGGCGCAAGTGCTGCCAACAGCGCCACCTACACCGCGGCCAAAGTCGGTATCGACAAACTGATCGCCGGCGTACCCGAACTGAGCCAACTGGCAAATGTGCGTGGCGAGCAAGTGATGCAAATTGCATCCGAGAGCATCACCAACGAAAACCTGCTGCAATTGGGCCGCCGCGTTGCCGAACTGGCTGACAGCAAGGATGTCGATGGCATCGTGATCACCCACGGCACTGACACCCTGGAAGAAACCGCTTACTTCCTCACACTGGTTGAAAAAACCGACAAGCCCATCGTCGTGGTCGGCTCCATGCGCCCGGGCACAGCCATGTCGGCTGACGGCATGCTGAACCTCTACAACGCAGTTGCCGTTGCCGGCAGCAAAGAGGCTCGCGGTAAAGGCGTGCTGGTCACCATGAACGACGAGATCCAGTCCGGCCGCGATGTCAGCAAAATGATCAACATCAAGACCGAAGCATTCAAAAGCCCATGGGGCCCGCTGGGCATGGTCGTCGAAGGCAAATCCTACTGGTTCCGCTTGCCGGCCAAGCGCCACACCATGGATTCCGAATTCGACATTAAAGACATCAAAAGCCTGCCAAACGTAGGTATCGCCTACTCGTATGGCAACGTCGACGATACTGCCTACAAAGCATTGGCACAGTCCGGCGCCAAAGCCATCATCCACGCGGGCACAGGCAACGGCTCAGTGGCATCGAGCGTGGTGCCGACCTTGCAAGCCCTGCGTAAGGATGGCGTGCAAATCATTCGTTCTTCCCACGTAAATAACGGTGGCTTCGTACTGCGTAACGCAGAACAGCCTGACGACAAAAATGACTGGGTTGTAGCCCACGACCTGAACCCACAAAAAGCACGCATCCTGGCCATGGTCGCTCTGACCAAAACCCAGGACAGCAAAGAGCTGCAGCGCATTTTCTGGGAATACTAAGTCGCCCGCTTCAAACACGCGCGAACTGACTTGAAAAGGCCGTCTCCCCATCAGGAGACGGCCTTTTTGTTTCCCGCGAATCTGACGCCGCTTTGACTCGCCAGTGCACCAAACAGTTGCCAAATCTGGCGCAGTTAAATACTGTATGCGCATACAGCCCACCAAGGATCGCATCATGGCTAAAAAAGCGGCGAAAGAGCCGACCCCACCAAGCCCTTACGAAATTTTCGGCACGCGCATACAAAAAATCATCAGTTCGCCAAAAGCTCAAAAAGACAAAATGGCGGTGCTTGAGCGGCTGGAAGGTGACAACCCGGAATTCTGGGAACGTCTGCTGGAAGAAATCTCCGAAAACGACAACGTCACAATTGCCTATCGCGATGATGGCGGCGTGAATGTTTTCTGGACCGTAGTTGAGGAAGACTGAGTCGATGAGGGTTCGTTTACTGGCACTGGTCAGTCTTTTCACTGTTTTAAGCGCACAGGCTTCGGCACCGCAAACCTTCAGTGAAGCAAAAAAAGTCGCCTGGAAACTCTATGCACCGCAGTCCACCGAGTTCTACTGCGGATGCAAATACACCGGTAACCGCGTCGATCTGAAAGCCTGTGGTTACGTCCCGCGCAAAAATGCCAACCGCGCAGCACGCATCGAATGGGAGCATATCGTTCCCGCCTGGCAAATCGGCCATCAGCGCCAATGCTGGCAAAGTGGGGGACGCAAAAACTGCACCCGCAACGACCCTGTGTACAAGGTTGCCGAAGCCGACCTGCACAACCTGGTACCCAGCATCGGTGAAGTCAACGGGGACAGAAGCAACTTCAGCTTTGGCTGGCTACCCGTGCAAAAGGGCCAATATGGATCATGCCTGACACAGGTCGATTTCAAATCGAAAAAGGTCATGCCCCGCCCTTCCATCCGCGGCATGATCGCACGCACTTACTTTTACATGAGCAAGCGCTACAACTTGCGTCTGTCCAAGCAAGACCGCCAGCTCTATGAGGCGTGGGACAAAACCTATCCCGTTCAGGCCTGGGAGCGTCAACGCAACCAAGCGGTCGCGTGCGTCATGGGCCGCGGCAACGACTTCGTCGGGCCGGTCAACCTCAAGGCCTGCGGCTGACACCAACCCCTGCCTGCACCCGCCTGGAGCCCTGATGACAACAGTGGCTCAAGGCGCCTTTGCTGATCGTTAAGCCACTGCTGCACCTGATAATTTGTGGCTCATCCAGCTGCTCATTAATTGCCGAACCTCCATTGCTGAGCTATTACTCTGTGGATGATTAAACAGATTCGATTCAATAAAAAACAACGGGTGGTCGACGAGCTCGTCCACCGTATCGAAAGCGGGCTTCTGACAGACGGTCATCTACTGCCAGGTGAAGACCAATTGGCTCAAGAGCTGGGCGTCGGCCACAGTACGCTGCGTGCCGCACTGGCCGAACTGGAAAGGCGAAAATATATTGCCAAGCGAACCGAAGGCGGTGCCATCGTTACGTATGACGGCATAACGCTCGACCAGCACAACGGCTGGACCCAGGCCCTGGCCAGTACCGGTGCCCGCATCCACACAGAACTGCTACGACTCCAGGCCATAGAGCGCCCGGACCTGCTTCATCAATTCGGTTTAAGCCAGTTCATTACCCTGGATCGTCGACGCCGCCGGGACGATGGCACCGCCATCTCCCTGGAGCGCTCACTCATGCCCGCCACCGGCGGCCTCGAAGGCCTGCCGCGGGTAGGCCTGATAGACGACTCACTCACCATCACCCTTGCGGCCTATGGTTTTGTCGGTGATCGCGGCGATCAGTGGATCGGTGCAGAACCCCTCAACGAAGAAGATGCACTCTTGCTCGGCCGCCCCGCCGGAACCGTTTTTCTCCGGGCGCTACGTACAACTTTCGACCGAAACGGCCGTTTCATGGAGCTGGTGGAAAGCTGGCTTGATCCTGTGCACTTTCGCATGTACCACTCGTTTGGAACGCCGTCATGACACCGACTGATCGGGCCCTTGGCGCATTTTACGGGCTGGCACTGGGCGATGCTCTGGGCATGCCGACCCAATCATTTAGCCGCGGTCAAATCCTGACCCGCTTCGGGCACATCACCACCCTGGAGAACGCACCGGCCGATCAACCCATTGCGCCGGGCATGGTGGCAGGCTCGATCACCGACGACACCGAACAAGCCATCCTGGTCGGGCAGCTACTGGTCGAAGGCAACGGCAGCATTGACCCGAACCAGCTTGCGCGGCGCCTGATCACCTGGGAGTCCGGCATGCAGGCCAAAGGCTCTCAAGACCTGCTCGGGCCCTCCACCAAGCGGGCGATCGAAATGATCCTCGCCGGCCACAGCCCGGAGCAGTCAGGGCGCTATGGAACCACCAACGGCGCCGCCATGCGCATTACCCCGGTGGGCATCGCCAGCGACATTGTGCAACCGGAACGGTTTATCAATACCGTGGTTCAGGCCTGTCAGGTCACGCACAACACCAGCCTGGGGATTGCCAGCGCAGCCGCCGTAGCGGCTGTGGTATCCAGCGGGATCAATGGCAAAAAACTTGAACACGCCCTCAATGCGGGCACCGAAATGGCCTTTATCGCAGAGCACCACGGCCACTGGGTCGCCGGTGGCCGCATGGGCCCGCGCATCCGCTGGGCCCGACAGGCAAGCAGCGAGTGCAACCCCGACAACCTTGGCGACCTGCTGTATGACGTGATCGGCACATCAGTCGCGTCCCAGGAGTCCGTGGTCACGGCCTTCGCTCTGGCACAACGGGTCGCAAGCGCCGGGCTCAACAGTTTCGATGCTCTGTGCATGGCCGCCAGCCTGGGCGGTGACACCGATACCATTGCCGCCATTCTCGGCGCCATGCTGGGTGCCTGTGGCGGGCTGGAGCTATGGCCGGCTGCACTGATCGAGCAAATAACCGAGGTCAATAGCCTGCAACTGGAACCCCTGGTACGCGATCTGCTAACCCTTCGCCACACATAGAAGCCCCTGCCACAAACAGCAAAGCGACTGGCCTCACCCCCGAGGCCAGTGCCACACATACGCTGCTTGCAACGAAAACAACAGCATCAGGAGCCATCCCCCATGAGCACCCCAAACGCCGGGCACAGTGCCGGGCAACTGGAAACCCGAGGCATAGAGCCTGTCCCCGAAAACGAATGCAATGGCAATCCCCTGCAACTGTTCTGGGTCTGGTTTGCGGCCAATATCAGCATCCTCGGCTTGCCATTGGGTGCAACCCTGGTGGCCTTTCATCAACTGGCCATCTGGCAAGTCATCATCGTTGCCCTGATCGGCGCGGCCGGCTCGTTCGCCGTGGTCGGGGTCATTTCCATTGCCGGACGTCGAGGCCGGGCGCCAAGCCTGACACTGTCACGGGCCATTTTCGGGGTGCGCGGCAACATTGGCCCCACGCTGGTTTCGCTGGTTTCACGCGTCGGCTGGGAAACCGTAAACACCACCACCGCGGCTTTTGTGCTGCTGGCCCTGTGCTCAATCCTGTTCAACACCCCGACCGAAGCCAAGAACGCGCCAATGCTCACCCTGGTGTTTATCGGTATTTTCACCCTGCTGACCCTTTCGGTTTCCGGCCTGGGGCATGCGACGCTGCTGATCATTCAAAAATGGGCCACTTACGTTTTTGGCGCACTCAATCTGTTGGTCGGCGGCTTTCTGTGCGCCACGATCGACTGGCAAGGCGTGTTCAGCGCCGAACCTGCGCCCGTGAGCGCAATGATTATCGGGATTGGCATCATGGCCGCCGGCACCGGCATCGGTTGGGCCAACGCCGGAGCTGACATGTCGCGCTATCAAAAGCGCAGTGTCAGCGCATCGCAACTGGTGGCCTCCGCCGCCTGGGGCGCAGGGATCCCGCTGGTGCTGCTGATTACCCTCGGCGGCTTGCTGGCCGTCGGCAATCACGACCTGGCCGCTACCACCGACCCGATTGCCGCAATCCGCAACATGCTGCCTTCCTGGATGGCTGTCCCCTACCTGCTCAGCGCCTTTGGCGGCCTGCTGCTGTCCAATCACCTGTCCGTCTATTCCGCCGGCCTGACCACCTTGACCCTGGGCGTGAAGATCAAGCGGGTGCAAGCCGTTGTCGTCGATATTGTCGCGATTTTCTGTGGCTCGATTTACTTCATGCTGTACGCCGACAGCTTTTACGGCCCCTTCATCACCTTCATCTCGCTGACGGCCATTCCGATTACTGCGTGGGTGGCCATCTTTGTTGTCGACCTTATCCATCGCCAGCACTACAGCGCCAAAGACTTGCTGGATGTCAGCGCCAGCAGTGCTTACTGGTACAAGGGGGGCATCGAATGGCGGGCATTGAGCGCCTGGACCGTGGCGCTGGTGCTGGGCTTTTGCTTTACCCGCGTGGGCAGCACGGGCGCCAACTGGTTTGCCGGGCCGCTGGCAGATTCCTGGCTGGGTCACAACGGTCTGGGCTGGGTGGTGACATTCGTCGTGGCAGGCGGTTTGTATGCCCTGATGGGCGGTGCGAAAGACCGTCGCCAGCCTGCTCCGGATACCGCTCATGTCTAGGCTGCTGCATACCGGTCAGGTCATCGTCGACCTGGCCATGGCCCTCGACACCCTGCCGAGCTCCGGCGGCGACGCACTGGCCCATAGCGCCAGCTTTCACGCCGGTGGCGGCTTCAATGTGATGGCGGCGGCCCGGCGCAACGGGATGGCGACCCTGTATCTGGGCCGCCATGGCCAGGGTCAGTTCGGTGAACTGGCCCGCGCGGCCATGCACGCCGAAGGCATACAGATGACCTTGCCCGTCGACCTGCACAAGGACACCGGTTTGTGCGTCGCCCTGACAGAAGCCAGCGCCGAACGCACGTTCATTTCCTGTATCGGGGCCGAAGGCGGGTTGTCTGCCCAAGACCTGGCGCAGGCCATCGTCCTGCCTGATGACTATGTGTATGTCAGCGGCTACAGCCTGCTCCATGCCGACAAGGCCCAGTCACTGCTGGACTGGATACTGGGCCTGGCGCCCGGCGTGCACCTGTCCTTCGACCCCGGTCCGTTACTGGCCGATATCGACCCGCATCTGCTCAACGCCCTGCTGCCGCGCCTGAACCTCTGGACCAGCAATAGTGCGGAAGCACAGGGCTTTACCCGCCTCACCTCGCTGGTTAAGGCCCTGCCCGCACTGACGGCACGCCTGCCCCACGACTGCCTCACGGTTGTACGCGATGGCCCGCAGGGCTGCTGGATCAGTGATGGTCATGGCCAGCAGCATATCGCCGGTTTCAAGGTGCACGCCGTTGACAGCAACGGAGCCGGTGATGCTCACACAGGGGTAATGATTGCCGCACTGGCCGGCGGGCATAGCGCCGCACAGGCGGCAACACGGGCCAATGCCGCCGCCGCTATAGCCGTTACCCGCCGAGGCCCCGCCACTGCCCCCGGCACCCGCGAAGTCGATGCATTACTGGCGAAATCAGGCATTTTCGGCACGCAGGAGTAGTGGTGTAGCACAAAGAATCGGCTAAAGCCCTACGCGCAACACGACCAAAGGCTGTAACAAAACATGTTCAAAAACGAGCCCAAAAGCTGGAAAATGGCTCAAGTGCTGTTTTAATTACACCGTGGTTCCCATCAAGCGACACCGGCCCTGATAGCTCCTGGAAGCTGTCGCGCCACGTGCATGTATGCGGCCTGCGTTTCTCCTGACTTGTGACGATTCTCTTGAAACTCATCATTATTGCTGTCTATGTTTTGTCCATTGCCTATGTCCACCTGCGGGGCAAGGTTCGCCATAAGCTGGGGCGCCAGCTGAGCGACCACTCGACTTTTCTGGCACCGATCAACTGCTTCCTGTACCTGTTCTCCAAAGTGCCCAACCAGCCGTACCTCAAGCCGGCGGACTTCCCCGAGCTGCAGCCCTTGCTGGATCATTGGCAGGAGATCCGCGAAGAAGCGCGCAACCTGATGCAGGCAGGTGAAATCAAACGCTCCGAGCAGCCCAACGATGTAGGGTTCAATTCGTTCTTCAAGAGTGGCTGGAAGCGCTTTTACCTGAAGTGGTATGGCGACAATCACCCTTCGGCTGTCGAACTGTGCCCGCGGACCATTGAGTTGCTCAACGGCATCGGCACCATCAAGGCTGCCATGTTTGCCGAGTTGCCCCCTGGCTCAAAACTGGTGCGTCATCGCGACCCTTATGCGGGTTCGCTGCGCTTTCATTTGGGCCTGGACACCCCCGAGGACCCGGGCTGTTATATCAACGTCGACGGGCAAAACTACACGTGGCGTGACGGCGAAGCCGTGATGTTCGACGAAACTTTCATTCATTACGCCCAAAACACCACCGATAAAAACCGCATCATCCTGTTCTGCGATGTAGAACGCCCGATGCAATACCGCTGGGCAACCGCTTTCAACCAGTGGTTCAGCCGCACGGTCATGGCATCCGCCAGCTCACCCAACGATGCCAGTGATAAAACCGGCGCCCTGAACCGGGCATTTACCCGGTTGTACAAGATTCGCCTGCGTGGCAAGGCACTGAAAAAGCGCAACCGTACGCGTTACTACCTGGAGAAGTGGCTGATTTTCGGCGGTTTGCTGGGGGCGTTTTTATTGATCTGAACCTGTAGCCGCTGCCGAGGCTACAGAGATACTTCAACCGTGGGAGCGAGCCTGATCACGAAGAGCACTCGCGAGCAGGGGTCATCACCGGTAACAGAGTGTCTACAGGAATTTAAAGCACTTGGCTCACCACCAGCGGCGGCATGGTGCCCAGCAATGAAACTGCCGCCACTGCCGCCAGCCCGAAGAGCCATTCAAACGCCACGCTGCTGCGCAACAGCACGAAGTGCCCCAGGCGGCTCATCACCAGATTGAACAGCGCGAGCACGAGCATCACCCCCACCAGCGTCACTTTGATCAACAGGATCAGTGCGAAACCTTCAAACAAAGGCGTAGGCCAGAGCGCACCGGTCAGCACCCGGGTATTGATAAGCCCCGTCAGAATGATCCCGGCCACCAGCCCGAAACCCAGGTTGCTGAAGCGCCGCAACACCACGGCCACCGCTTGCCCGGGCGGGCGCACAAGGATCAGCAGCAACCCCATCAGACCACCGACCCAGGCCGCCACACACACCAGATGAATCAACTGGTTGAGCATCAGCAATTGCCCGCGCCAGCCATCCAGCATCGCACCGTGCCCGACCGGGGCAAGAGTGGCCAACAACACGAAGCTCAATAGCCACGTTACGTAAAAACGGCTCTGGGTATACAGGGCGATCAACAGCAACACGCTAAACAGCAAGTGCCAGGTCCAGACCTGCCCGAAAAAGGTACTGCCCAACACCAGCCACAACGTGGCGGGGTCCAGGGTTTCGGGCCAGCTACCGGCCATCGAATGGGTGGTCAGCAATAACCAGACCAGGCCACTGCCCAGTGCCACCCAGGCCAACCCGCGGTTGACCGTGCGCAATGCCCGGTCAATCCCGCCGGCCGGCCAGGCGCCAAGCAGCAAGGGCCTGAATGCACAGCCCCCGAACATCAGCAACACAGCGCAAAAATGCACAAAACGGCAGATGACCATTTCGCTGACGATCAACTCAGTTGCTCACCGTAAAGCTGTAATCGCCTGCGCTCTTGTGGGTATCGACCGACACGGCATTCCACTTCACGTGATAGGTGCCCGCGGGCAAGGGCCGGGCCGGTGTAACGATCAGGACTTTCTTGTTCGCAGGCTCGGTCTTGATGCTGCTCACCGCCACCGGTGCCTGGTCATGGGTAACAACGACCTTGGTGAACGCCTGCTCCACGCCTTCGGTGAAGACCAGCCGCAGTTGGTCAGCGCTGTTGACAGTGCTGTCGGCCGCCGGTGTCGACTGTTCCAGGTGGGCATGGGCAAACGCCGCACTGGCACCGGCCATCAGCGTCAGCAACGCAGCGGTATTGAGGACTTTTTTCAGGAGAGCAGCAGCCATTGCAAAGTACCTTGAGAGTGAAATACGCGGTCATAATACTCGCCTAAACTGACTGTAGGGCGAGCGCACGCAGTAACCCGGAACTAAACACTACGTCGCCCCCGCAAGGACCTCAGCATGCCCATCCGCCTCAGCTTTATTTGTCACGCCCGCACTGAAGCCCAACGTCTGGGGCGCTTTGCACTGGACGAACCGGTAGAGCCCAAGGGGTTGCTGCTGGCAGCCGAACTGAGTGCGCGGCTGAAAAAGCCGGTCCGCATACTCTGCGCACCCGAAACCCGGGCCTTGCAAACCGCCCATGCACTGGGTGGCGATATTGAAATCGTGCCCGCGCTGGGGGATTACGACGTCGGCGACTGGCAGGGTCAGCGCCTGTCAGACCTGCAGCAAAGCATGCCGCAGGTGCTCACAAACTGGATCAACAACCCGTTTTCAGCGCCCCATGGCGGCGAGTCCGTGCAAGACCTCTGCCTGCGGGTCAGCGCCTGGCTCGACGAGTTCCGTGAAGAAGGCCATTTTGCCGTGGTGACTCACCCCTTCGTCATCCGCGCCGCCATTCTGCATGCGCTGGCAGCGAGTACGGCCTCGTTCAACCTGATTGACGTTGAACCGCTGTCGGTGGTTGACCTGCGCTTCAATGAGCGCTGGCGACTGCGGGTTTGACTCACTCTTCCAGGGTGAGCCCGCCAGGCGGCAGCGGCAGCGCGGTTTTGTAACGCACCTGTTTGAGCGCGAAGCTGGAGCGAATGTTGGCTACCCCGGGCACCTTGGTCAAAAAGTCCATCATGAAACGCTCCAGTGCCTGAATGCTCGGCACCAGCACCCGGATCAGATAGTCCGGGTCGCCTGCCATCAAATAGCACTCCATGACCTCATGGCGATCGGAAATCGCCGCCTCAAAATGCTGCAAGGCCTCTTCAACCTGTTTTTCCAGGCTGACATGGATGAAGACGTTGACGTGCAGCCCCAGCATGTCGGCGTCGAGCAAGGTCACCTGCTCCCGGATCAGGCCACGTTCTTCCATGGCCTTGACCCGGTTGAAACACGGCGTCGGCGACAGGTTTACCGAGCGCGCAAGGTCCGCATTGGTGATGCGCGCATTCTGCTGGAGGCTGTTGAGAATCCCTATATCGGTTCGATCTAGCTTGCGCATGAGACAAAAGCACCTGTTTTTTATGTTTATGCAGAATTCTTATCCTTAAATGCCACAAAGCACAACGAACTACAGATAAATATTCTTCACTGTCAGGAATATGATTGTTGTAGGACAAGATCGCGATCTTTTATCAGACCGATCTTCGACGTAATACCTAGCTCCCGCGCCTAATAAACACGACAAGATCGAGCGTAGAGAAAGCCATGAATGAATATGCACCGCTGCGCCTGCACGTTCCCGAACCTTCTGGCCGCCCAGGCTGCAAGACCGACTTCAGTTACCTTCGCCTGACCGATGCAGGTCTGGTGCGCAAACCTCCCATCGACGTAGAACCTGCCGACACGGCCGACCTGGCCAAAGGCTTGATTCGCGTGCTCGATGACCAAGGCCAGGCCCTTGGTCCGTGGGCCGAAGGCGTATCGACCGAGGTGCTGCGCGCCGGCATGCGCGCCATGCTCAAGACCCGCATCTTCGACACCCGCATGGTGGTCGCCCAGCGTCAGAAAAAAATGTCGTTCTATATGCAGAGCCTTGGCGAAGAAGCCATCGGCAGCGCCCAGGCCCTGGCCTTGAACATCGACGACATGTGTTTCCCGACCTATCGCCAGCAGAGCATTCTGATGGCCCGGGACGTGCCCCTGGTGGACCTGATCTGCCAGTTGCTCTCCAACGAACGTGACCCGCTCAAGGGACGGCAATTGCCGATCATGTATTCGGTACGCGACTACGGTTTTTTCAGTATTTCCGGCAACCTCGCCACCCAATTCATGCAAGCGGTCGGTTGGGGCATGGCCTCGGCAATCAAGGGCGACACCAAAATCGCTTCGGCCTGGATTGGCGACGGCGCCACCGCCGAATCCGACTTCCACACCGCCCTCACCTTCGCCCACGTTTACCGCGCCCCGGTGATCCTCAACGTGGTGAACAACCAATGGGCGATTTCGACGTTCCAGGCCATTGCCGGCGGTGAATCCACCACCTTCGCCGGGCGTGGCGTGGGCTGTGGTATTGCTTCGCTGCGGGTTGACGGTAACGACTTTATCGCGGTGTATGCCGCCTCGGCCTGGGCCGCAGAGCGCGCCCGCCGCAACCTGGGCCCGACCCTGATTGAGTGGGTCACCTATCGCGCAGGCCCGCACTCCACCTCCGACGATCCGTCCAAGTACCGTCCTGCCGATGACTGGAGCCACTTCCCGCTTGGCGATCCGATTATTCGCCTCAAGCAGCACCTGATTGCCACCGGCAACTGGTCGGAAGAAGAGCACGCCGCCGTCAGCGCCGAACTCGAAGCCGAAATCATTGGCGCCCAAAAGGAAGCCGAGCGTTTTGGCACCCTGGCCGGCGGACAGATACCCAGCGCCGCGTCGATGTTTGAAGACGTGTACAAGGAAATGCCCGAGCATTTGCGCCGGCAACGTCAGGAATTGGGGTTATAACCAGATGAACGACAATAATAAAATTCAGATGGAGAACGCCGTGAGCACGACCACCATGACGATGATCCAGGCCCTGCGCTCGGCCATGGATGTAATGCTTGAGCGCGACGACAACGTGGTGGTCTTTGGCCAGGACGTGGGCTACTTCGGCGGCGTGTTCCGCTGCACCGAAGGCCTGCAGGCCAAATACGGCAGCTCGCGGGTGTTCGACGCGCCGATCTCGGAAAGCGGGATCGTCGGCGCTGCCGTGGGCATGGGGGCTTACGGTCTGCGCCCGGTGGCCGAAATCCAGTTTGCCGACTACTTCTACCCGGCTTCCGACCAGATCGTCTCCGAGGCGGCGCGCCTGCGTTATCGCTCGGCCGGTGAGTTCATCGCCCCGATGACCATACGCATGCCTTGCGGCGGCGGGATCTACGGCGGCCAGACCCACAGCCAGAGCCCGGAGGCCATGTTCACCCAGGTCTGCGGCCTGCGTACCGTCATGCCGTCCAACCCCTACGATGCCAAGGGCCTGCTGATTGCCGCCATTGAAAACGATGACCCGGTGATCTTCCTTGAACCCAAACGCCTGTACAACGGCCCGTTCGACGGCCATCACGACCGCCCGGTGACCCCGTGGTCCAAGCACCCGGCCAGTGCCGTCCCAGACGGTTACTACACAGTGCCGCTGGACTGCGCCGCCATCGTTCGCCCCGGCACTGAAGTCACCATCCTGACCTACGGCACCACCGTGTATGTCGCCCAGGTGGCCGCCGAAGAAACCGGCATCGATGCGGAAGTCATCGACCTGCGCAGCCTCTGGCCGCTGGACCTGGACGCCATCGTCACCTCTGTAAAGAAGACCCGCCGTTGCGTTGTCGTGCACGAAGCCACCCGCACCTGCGGATTTGGCGCCGAGCTGATCGCACTGGTTCAAGAGCACTGCTTCCACTACCTGGAAGCGCCAATCGAGCGCGTTACCGGCTGGGATACGCCGTATCCCCATGCCCAGGAGTGGGCCTACTTCCCCGGCCCGGCCCGGGTGGGTGCGGCTTTGCAACGGGTCATGGAGGTTTAAATGGGTACGCACGTTATCAAGATGCCGGACATTGGCGAAGGCATTGCTCAAGTTGAACTGGTTGAATGGTTTGTCAAAGTCGGCGACATGGTCAGCGAAGATCAGGTGGTGGCCGACGTCATGACCGACAAGGCCACCGTCGACATTCCCTCCCCCGTTGCCGGCAGAGTCCTGGCCCTGGGCGGCCAGCCCGGCGAAGTGATGGCGGTGGGCAGCGAACTGATCCGCATCGAAGTCGAAGGCGCGGGCAACCTGCGTGAAAGCGCTCAGCCAAAGGTCGAGCCCGCACAGGCCACAGCGCCAAAGGTCGCGCCACAAGCCCGCGTCGAAGTGGCGGTGGTTTCGGCGCCCGCAATCAAGGCGGCGCCGGTACAACGGCCTGCGCCTGTAGCCCGTGAAGCCAATGAACGCCCACTGGCCTCCCCGGCTGTGCGCAAGCGCGCCTGGGATGCCGGGATCGAGCTGCGTTTTGTGGTCGGCAGCGGCCCTGCCGGTCGCGTACTGCATGACGACCTGGAGGCTTACCTGGCACAGGACACCAGCCCGGGCGTCGCGCCTGCCAGCGGTTATGCCAAACGCAACGACGAGCAGCAAATCCCGGTGATCGGCCTGCGCCGCAAAATCGCCCAGCGCATGCAGGACGCCAAACGCCGCGCAGCGCACTTCAGCTATGTCGAAGAAGTGGATGTCACGGCCCTCGAAGAACTGCGCGCCCAGCTCAATCAAAAATGGGGCGAAAGCCGTGGCAAGCTCACCTTGTTGCCCTTTCTGGTACGGGCAATGGTGGTGGCCTTGCGCGACTTCCCGCAGATCAACGTGCGCTACGACGATGAAGCACAAATCATTACCCGCTTTGGCGCCGCCCATATCGGCGTTGCCGCGCAAAGTGAAGGCGGCTTGATGGTGCCGGTGGTCCGGCATGCCGAAACCCTGAACCTGTGGGGTGCCGCGGATGAAATCGCCCGCCTGGCCAACGCCGTGCGTACCGGCAAAGCCACCCGCGAGGAGCTTTCCGGCTCCACCATCACCCTGACCAGCCTGGGTGCCCTGGGCGGCATCGTCAGCACGCCGGTGGTCAATCTGCCCGAGGTGGCGATCATTGGCGTCAACCGCATCGTCGAACGGCCAGTGGTGGTCAAAGGCCAGATTGTGGTGCGCAAAATGATGAACCTCTCCAGCTCCTTCGACCATCGGGTGGTCGATGGCATGGACGCAGCGCAATTTATCCAGGCCATGCGTGGCTTGCTCGAACAACCTGCCACCCTGTTTCTGGAGTGAACATGCAGCCAACACAACACACTACGCTGCTGATTATCGGTGGCGGCCCTGGCGGCTATGTCGCGGCCATTCGCGCCGGCCAGCTGGGTATCCCGACGGTCCTGATCGAAGGCCAGTCGCTGGGCGGCACCTGCCTGAACGTCGGCTGCATCCCGTCAAAAGCGTTGATCCACGTTGCCGAACAGTTTCATACCACCCAGCGTTACAGCACCAACAGCTCACCGCTGGGGATCAAGACCCAGGCCCCGACCCTCGATATCGGCCAGAGCGTGCAGTGGAAAAACGCCATCGTTGATCGCCTGACCAGCGGCGTCGGCGCGCTGCTGAAAAAGAACGGGGTCAAGGTCATCCATGGCTGGGCCAAAATCCTCGATGGCAAGGCCGTTGAAGTCGACGGACAGCGCATCGAATGCGAGCACCTGTTGCTGGCCACCGGTTCGCAGACCGTCGACCTGCCGATCCTGCCCATTGGCGGAGCGATCATTTCGTCCACCGAAGCCCTGGCGCCTACCGCCATTCCCAAACGCCTGACTGTGGTCGGTGCCGGCTATATCGGCCTGGAACTGGGCATTGCCTACCGCAAGCTCGGCGCCGAAGTGACGGTGGTCGAAGCCCGCGACCGGATCTTGCCAACATACGACAAAGAACTGACGCTGCCGGTGGCCGAATCCCTCAAGGCGCTAGGTATCACCCTGTACCTGTCCCACAGCGTGGAAGGCTTCCAGGCCAGCACCAAAACGCTTTCGATGCGTAATGCCATGGGCGAGAGCCAGACCCTGGAAACCGATCAGGTGCTGGTTGCGGTCGGCCGTCGCCCGCGCACCCGGGGCTACAACCTTGAAGCCCTGGCGCTGGGCATGAACGGCCCGGCGATTCGCGTGGACAACCGCTGCCACACCAGCATGCGCAACGTCTGGGCGATTGGCGACCTGACCGGTGAACCGATGCTTGCCCATCGCGCTATGGCCCAGGGCGAGATGGTTGCCGAGATCATTGCCGGCAAACACCGGGAGTTCAGCCCCACGGCCATTGCGGCGGTGTGCTTTACCGATCCGGAAATCGTCGTGGTTGGCAAGACCCCGGCCGAAGCTGAAGCCGCGGGTCTGGAATTCATCAGCGCCAGCTTCCCGTTCTCGGCCAATGGCCGGGCCATGACCCTGGAATCCAAAGCCGGGTTTGTGCGCGTCGTGGCACGCCGTGACAACCACCTGATCCTCGGCTGGCAAGCCGTGGGGGCGGGTGTTTCAGAGCTGTCCACTGCTTTTGGCCAGTCACTGGAAATGGGTGCCTGCCTGGAAGACATCGCCGGCACCATTCACGCGCACCCGACCCTGGGTGAAGCCGTGCAGGAAGCCGCTATGCGTGCGCTGGGGCATGCGTTGCACGTGTAAATCACCCTCACTGTGGGAGCGGGCTTGCTCGCGATGCGGGCAACGCGGTCGGTCAGGAAGGCCGCGTCGATGCCATCGCGGGCAAGCCCGGCTCCCACAGGCATGCAAAACATTCACCCCGCCCACAGCGGGCATGGCTCATCTCCTGAATCCAGCACTGGGCGTAATGGCCCAAGACCAGTAGAATCGCGCTCTTTTTTCCAGGGCGCTCGCCATGACCTCTCTTAAAACACCCCCTGAAGCCGAGTCCCGGACCAGCGAGCTGATCTTTGGCCTTGAGGACCGCCCCAAGCCGTGGATCGGTTTTCTGGCGGCCCTGCAGCACTTGCTGGCAATCATCGTACCGATCGTCACCCCGGGCCTGCTGATCTGTCAGGCGCTGGGCGTCTCCAGCCGCGATACCAACCTGATTGTCTCCATGTCGCTGGTCATTTCCGGCATCGCGACTTTCGTTCAGTGCAAGCGCTTCGGACCGTTCGGCGCCGGCTTGCTGATTGTGCAAGGCACCAGCTTCAACTTTGTCGGCCCGCTGATTGCCGGTGGCGCGTTGATGGTCCAGCAAGGTACGCCGGTTGAAGGCGTGATGGCTGCGATTTTCGGCGTGGTAATCGCCGGTTCGTTTGTCGAAATGGGTATCTCCCGCGTATTGCCCTTTGTGAAGCGCATGATCACCCCGCTGGTCACCGGCATCGTGGTCCTGATGATCGGCCTGACCCTGATTAAAGTCGGCCTGATCAGCATGGGCGGCGGCTTTACCGCCATGGCCAACGGCACCTTCGCCAATGGCGAAAACCTGATGCTGTCGGGCGTGGTGCTGGCAATTATCGTGATTCTCAACCGCATCCCGCTGGTGTGGATGCGCAGTTGCGCCATCGTCATCGCGCTGGCCGTGGGCTACGCACTGGCCGGCTATCTGGGCCGCCTGGACTTCACCGGCATGCATGAGGCAGAGCTGTTCCAGGTGCCGGTCCCCATGCACTTCGGCCTGGGGTTCTCCTGGGCGCTGTTTATTCCGATGCTGGTGATCTACCTCGTGACGGCGCTGGAAGCCATTGGCGATGTGACCGCCACCAGTAAAGTGTCGAACCAGCCGGTCGAAGGCCCGCTGTGGATGAAGCGCATCAAGGGCGGCGTGCTGGTAAACGGTGCCAACTCGTTGCTGGCGGGTATTTTCAATACCTTCCCCAGCTCGGTTTTTGCCCAGAACAACGGCGTGATTCAGCTGACCGGCATTGCCAGCCGCCATATCGGCGTGTGGATTGCTGGCATGCTGATATTGCTGGGCCTGTTCCCAAGCGTGGCCGGTGCCATTCAGGCCGTGCCCGAGCCGGTACTGGGCGGCGCAGCCATGGTGATGTTCGGCGCGGTGGCGGCCTCGGGGATCAATATTTTGGCCAGCATCCATCTGGACCGTCGCGCCCTGCTGATCATTGCCGTCTCCCTGGCACTGGGCCTGGGCGTGTCGCAGGTTCCGGAATTCCTCGCCCATATGCCTTCTGCCCTGCGCAACGTGCTGGAGTCCGGCGTGGCCACAGGCGGTATTTGCGCGTTGCTGCTGAACTGGTTCTTGCCAGAAACAGAAAGCAAACCGGCACGCTAAACGATAAGACACAGCAGGGTCGCTTGAGGGCGACCCTGCTGTGTCCTACACGCGCAAGCATGTTTTGCCAGCAGATCTTTCCCAAATTCCGAGTTTGATTTACTCTTTTTTGTACGACTGGTGCCTGATTGAGCGACAAACATGAGCACTTACGGTGCGCGGCTGAAACACGAGCGTTTACGCCTGAAGCTGACCCAGGCGCAGCTGGCCCATGCCGGCGGCGTCGGGCGCCATGCGCAAAGCTACTATGAGCGCGGCATTACCCTCCCCCGTGCCGATTACCTGTCGGCTATCACGCTGTTAGGCATCGATGTGTTGTATATCATCACCGGCAGCCACACTCTGCATATCGGCTCACCTGCTTCATGACATGGAGATCGTTATGACTGAACCCGGCACCAATCACCAGAAGGCCCTTGATCGCTTTCTTGGCGAACACCCTGAACTGGCCGCAGAACTCGAAACACTGAATCCATTGGCCGCCCGTGCGGTGGGCCAATCGATGAAGGAATATCGTCAGGAACGTTTGAATGAAGCCTTTGAAGCCGAAGCTGAACGCCTGGGCTTTTTTGCCTGGGAGCTGACGCTCAAGTTGACCAGCACCAGCGAGGAAGAATTCGAGGCCCAGCGCCTGGAAGTCCACCGCGAGGTGGCGCAAATGGCCGGCATGGACTGGGCCGAATACTGCGAGTTGCATAGTCTTGAAGGCGCAGCCTGACTGAGCACCTGCAGCCGCTGCCGAAGGCTGCGATAAGGTCCCCAGGACCTTCGATTCCGGTCAACGGGGTCGCTGCGCAACCCATCGCAGCCTGCGGCAGCGGCTACGAAGCAGCGGTTCTACCCGGATACCAGATACTCGAACACACCTTCTCCAGCAGCGCCTTGTTATGGCTGAACACAATCAGCCCCAGCTCACGGCGCTTCGCCTCCTCCAGCAAGACTTGCCAGACCTGCGCCTGAATGTGCGCATCCAGCTGCGCCGTCACTTCGTCGGCAATCAGGTAGCGGGTGCGCGGGTCCAGCGCTCTGAGCAAGGCAATGCGTGCCAGTTCGCCACCCGACAACTCATCCGGGCGACGTGTGAGCCAGTCGGGGTTGACGGCCAGACGGGCCAGCCATGCAGCATCCGGCGACCAGGCATCGCGCAGGCTTTCGCCGGTGGTGCGATAAGGGTTGAACGTCTGCTCAGGATGCTGCGGCACCAGCTGGATCGGGCAGTAACCCTTTTTCGGTAGCGGGTGGCCGCCCACCGAGATATCGCCCGAAGTAGCCGTCTGCCATTGCGCCAGCACCCGGCCCAAAGTGGTTTTGCCGTATCCGCTGGGGGCCGAGATGCCCTGGCGTTCACCCGGCCGGACCTCAAGCGACACGCTCTCCCACAACCGGCGGCCATCCTGAACAATGTTTAGCTGCCGGACCTCAAGCATATTCCGGCACCCTGCGCGCAAAGAACTGCTGCTCGGGCAATGCCGCCCATAATGACTGCAACCACGGACTGCCGCCGTTCTCGCGCAACTCTTGCGCACTCAGGGTTTCGTGCAGCTCACCCTTGTGCAGAACCGCGATCCTGTCGGCAAACCGCGCCGCCAGCGCCAGGTCATGGGTGACCCACAAAATCCCGCGCCCCTGCTGGCAAAAGCCCTTGAGGTGGGTCAGTAATTGGCAGGCGTGGTCATCATCCAGCCACGAGGTGATCTCGTCCGCCAGGATGTAGCGCGCATGGGTCAGGGCCGCGCAACTGGCCAGCACGCGCTTGGCCATCCCGCCCGATAACGTGCGCGCAAACTCATTCACCACCCCCGGCTGCAAGTTGTAGTGCTTGAGTTGCTCCGCCACCTCGTTGAGCCCCAGCTTGACCCCGCTCAACTGCGCCGCACGCACCAACTGCGGCCCGACCTTGATCAGCGGGTTCAGGGCGCTGACACCCTGGGGTACGTAACACACCTTTTTACCGCGCTGTTCGAGCTTGCCGGCATCACCCAGCACCTGCCCGTCGAGCACAATATCGCCACGGCAACGCATGTTCGCGGGCAGCAGGCCCAGGGTGCTTTGCAGCAACAGGCTTTTACCTTCACCACTGGACCCCACCAGCGCCACCAGCTCGCCGGGATGAACCTCAAGGGAGATATTGCTCAGCAGCGGATGCCAGGTTTTGTGACCCAGCCAATGGTAGTGAGCAATGTCGATCGCAAACTGGTCGAATTTCAGCATCAGGTAATCCTTATCCAGAGCTGCTGCAATGCCCGCGCAAACTGGTCAAACACCAGCACCAGACTCACCAGGATCAAACCCGGGAAGAACGCCATCCACCAGGCGCCACTGCTCAAGTACCGTAGCGCATCAGCCAGCAACAGGCCAAGGGACGGATCATGGGGCGCCAGGCCAAAGCCCAGAAAACTCAACGCCGCCGAGTGCAAGACCGCATGGGGGAACATCAGCAACGTACCGATGATCCACTGCGGCAACAACAAGGGCAGCAAGTGATGGCGCCAGCGGTAAAGGCTGCTATTGCCCAGACGGTGCGACAGCATCACGAAGTCGGTCTCGCGAATGCGCAGGATCTCGGCGCGCAGGATCAAGGCCAGCCGTGGCCAATGGGTCAGGGCCACGGCCAGGATCACCCCCTGTTTGCCGCCGCCCAGCGTGAAGCAGATCAACACCAGCAACAGCAAATGCGGCAACGACAGCATGCTGTCGATCAGACCGCGAATCAGGTAATCCATGGTTTTATTGACCGCACACAAACTGGCGGCCAGCATTGCCAGAAAGCCGCTGCTGAAGGCGGCGGTCAGACCGATCTGCAGGCTGGTGGTCATGCCCTGGAAACATCGCAGCCACAGGTCCCGCCCAAGGCTGTCCGTGCCAAACCAGTACTCGGCCGACGGTGGCTGACGCCGCGCCAGCAGGTCCATCGAGACATCGACATTGAAAATCCACAGCCCATAAGCAATCAACAGCAACAACATCACCAGCGAGAGGCAGAGCCTGAGCAATGCGCGATTGGGGTCATAGGTCATAACTGGCGCGCCGCCCCACGGTTAAGGCGCAGTAACAGCGCGTTGGCAATGCTGTTGCCGGTAAACACCAGCACCGCACAAAACATCACAATCCCCATCAGCAGCGGAATATCACCGCGCAAACCCGCATCAATCGTGGCTTGCCCCAGGCCCGGATAAGCGAAAACCTTTTCGGCCAGTAATGAGCCACCAATCAGCTCCCCCACCGAGGCAAATTGCAGGCACAGGGCGGGCGTCACTGCGTGGCGCACAATATGGAAGTTGATCAGCGGCCAGCCTTTATCGCCCTGGGCTTGGGCGTAACGAATGAACTCGCTGTTCATCACCTCGGCCACCCGCGCACGGGTATGCAGCGCGATATTGCCCACGCCCAGCACGCCAAGCGCCAGCATGGGCAGGATCAAGTGCCGGAGCTTGTCACCCCAGGTCGCGGTGTCGGCATTACTGCCAGGGGTCCAGGCGCAACAGATCGGCGCCCAGTTAAGGGTCACGGCAAACAGTGAGAGCAACAGCAAGCCAATCCAGAACGTGGGCAAGGATGCCAGCACATAGGACAGAGTCGAGATGAGGCGGTCCGGCCATCGGTTCAGATAGCGCCCCGCCGTCAGGCCCATGGCCAGGCCGACGATGCCGGAAAACAGCCATGCCGAAAGCAGCAGCGCAAACGAGGTGGCAAAGCGCTCGCCGATCACCTGCGAGACCGGGGCGTTATACAGCATCGAATAGCCGAAATCGCCTTGCAGCATCTGGCTGAACCAGCGCAAAAAGCGCTCCCACAACGGCAGGTCCAGCCCCCAGCGCGCTGCAATCAACGGGTATTGCTCGGGGGGCACGTGCAGCAAATCGTTACCGATATAGGCGCGAATCGGGTCCACCGGAGAAAAACTGAGCAAGGTAAAGGTGCCTGCGGCTGTCACCAGCAGCAAGCACATCAAGCGCACAACAAACAGCGAAAAACCGCGTATCACTGGCAGGTCCACTTCCAGCCATCGACACTATTGAGCAGCGACCAGGAACCGTGTATTTCCGGAGCGCCCGTGCCCAGATCGACGCATTTATCGGTCAAATAGGTGTGCTGTACATTCAGTAGCCAGGCCCAGGCCGCATCGCCCTTGACCCCTACGCCGGTTTTACCGTCCCACTCCACTTGCTGCCAGAACGGCACAGCCTGCTGCCAGGTCGGGGCATCCAGCGCTTGTTGCAGATGCTGGTCGACCACCGGATTTTTGTAATAGCCGGGGTTGTAGTACTCAACACCTGCCGCCTTGCTGCTGTAGTGATGGTAAAGCTCCATCGGGTCCAGGCTGCCCCAGCCAAACAGGGTCGGGTTGGCGTGCATGTTGCGTTCGACGGTTTCCCAACTGCCGGACTTCAAGTCCACGTCGATGCCGATGGGCTTGAGCATCGAACGTACGGCCTGGGCCAGATCCCGGCGCGTGGCATCACCGCTGGCGTACCACAGGGTGACTTTGGCCGGGAGGCCGTTTTTCTCACGGACACCGCTGGCGGTTTCGACCCAGCCGGCTTCATCCAGTATCTGTTTGGCCCTGGCGATATCACCATCCTTGAAGGCTGCGTCGGGGTTGGCCCACGGCAGCCCCTGAACCCCGGAATAGGCCGGGATGGCATGCCCTTCAAGAATCTGGTCCGCCAGCAATTGACGGTCGATGGCGTAGTTGATGGCTTTGCGGATCGCTACATCGGCCGTCACATCATTGCCGACGGGGTAACCCTTGGCGTCCTTTTTACCCGAGGCGATTGTCGGCATCACAATGCCGCGGTTTTCAACGCTGGGGCGTACCCACAGCTTCATGCCCTCCGCCGGAGTCACCGCCAGCGAAGGTGCAATCCGCACAATGCCCAACTGCTTGCTTTGGGCAGCGGCAAAGGCGCTGTCTTCATCCAGGAAGACAAACACCAGTTTGTTGAAATCGTTTTTCTGCCCCGCGTAGTACGGGTTGGCCTCAACAATCAGTTGCTGGCCCGGCTGGTAGCTGACAAGGCGGTAAGGCCCTGCGCCGATCGGCTTTTGGGCGTAGGTTTTGGCGTCGTACTTATCGGCAGAGACAATGCCCAGCGAACCGAGCACGTTGACGAAAGTGCTTTGCGGGGCCTTGAGCTCAATACGCACTGTCAGCGGGTCAACCGCCTCGGCCTTGAGGAAGTTCCCCATGTCGACCTTGCCACCGCTGGCCGCTGCATTGTTGTAGGTGTACGCCACGTCCTTGGCCGTCAGCGGCGAACCGTCAGAGAACTTGAGGTCAGGCTTGAGTGTGAGCGTCCAGGTTTTACCGTCGGCGCTGGGCTGATAATCGCTGAGCAGAAAGCTGCTCCAGGACAAGTCTTCGTTTTGCTTGAGCAATGGGCTGTGCAACAGCAGGTAACTGCCGTGGCTCCAGCCCAACATAGGGTCAAAACCCTCGGTCGGCTCATCGCCAATGGCCAGTTGCAGAGTGCGGGCCTGCGACGAGTAAGCAGGCGCTGCCAGCACACTCAGCAAGGCAGCCGCCACCAGGGTGTTGCGCATCCATGCAGGCTTTGACATCTATCCTCCTGAAAATAAAACAGCCTCGTCCAGACGGGCTCAATAGAACTGGCGCACGTTCTTGCGCCCAACAGTAATAGCAGTCTGATTTTAAATAGCCAGTTATCCATCTGATTATTTGAGAGTTTTTCGACCTCGCCGTATTACCTTGTAACAACTGCTCCAGGTCAGGTTCCATGGGCGTGGCTGTGCTATACCAATGGGTACGATTATTCAGTCACGGCAAACAGACTCCACTGACAGAGGTTCGCATGTTCAAAGGATTAGCCGGTCACCTCAAAGACAGAAACATCCATTCGATCAACGCCCTGCCGTCCAACAATATCGAACTGTTTGACTGCTACACCGGCTTGATCCTGGGTCATCTGTACCGCAACTTCCCCCTGCCCATCACCCTGACCGCCGAGCAATTCATCGACTACAAGGGCATGGGCACCGGCAACCGCGAGGCCCTGGAAAAAGAAGAAAACCTGTTTCTGGCCACCGTCAAATGGCTTGCCGACATTGGCTACATCCACTTCGACGGCATGTCGGGCGTGGCGTTTTACGAGGTTGTGCTGACCAACAGCGGCCTGCTCATCCTGCGGGCCTACCCTGAAGGTACGGACAGCGCCCCCACCCTGGGCGAAAAGCTTGCCCAGTGCATCAAGGACGAAAACACCGCCGACCTGCGGGCTCTGGTGACCCAGGCGTTGAGCCTGGGAGTGCGAATGATCAGCCCGATGAGCCGGTCGGGGATTTAAGCCGGGTCCAACCCTCAATGGCGGATTGAAGCTCATGCCCAGGCATGGGCCTCAACTACCCATTTAACTTTCGCCAGCCCTTCACGCAGCGACACCATATCCACCGAGCCCAGCGCCAGCCTGATCGCATGGGGGACATGGGTCGAGGTGGCGAACGGTTGAGCCGTGGACACCGACACCTGCTCGCGCAGCAATGCCGCAGCCACCTGGTCCGCCCTGGCGTCCTCTGACAGCGGCAGCCACACGAAGTAGGACGATGGGTGGCGAACAGTGTGCAACCCGGCCAGTAGCTCGTCAGCGATCAACTGCCTCGCTTGTGCATCCTTGCGTTTTTGCGCCTCCAGCCGGCTTACGGTTCCGTCGTCGAGCCAGGCGCTGGTGATGGCCGTCATCACGCCCGGAGCGTTCCAGGCCGTTACCCTGATGATTCGTTCAAGGGCGCCGGTTTTTTCAGCCGGCGCAACGATAAAGCCCACCCGCAACCCCGCCGCGACACTTTTGGAGAACCCCGACACGTACACCGTCCGCTCCGGCGCCAACTCGGCCAAAGGCGTTGGCGGGTTTTCGACCAAAAAGGCGTAGGCCGCGTCTTCAATAATAATCAGATCATGTTTACGGGCGATGGCCACCAACTGTTCGCGCTGTGCCAGGCTCATCACCCAGCCCAGCGGGTTATGCAAGGTGGGCATGCTGTAGATCGCGCGCACCGAGCGGCTGCAGCAAAGCTTTGCAAAGGCATCAAGATCCGGCCCGCTCCCGGAGGCCGGAATCGGCAGTATTTCAAGATGCAGTGCGAGCGCAAGGGCCTTGAAACCCGGGTAGGTCAGTGCATCGACCGCGATCACATCGCCGGGTTGCAGCAGTGCCATCAGGGCCACGGTCAATCCGTGTTGCGCGCCATTGACGATCAATACCTGCTCCGCCGGCACATTCAGCCCGCTCAGTGCCAGATGCCGCGCCACCGACGCCCGCTCGTGCAGGCGACCGCCATGGGGCTGGTAGCGCAACAGCGACTCAAGGTCGCCGGACAACGCCAGCTGGCGCAGCGCAGTACGCAGCAAATCGGCCTGGCCCGGCAAGGAGGGGTAGTTGTAGTTGAGATCCAGCATGCCGGCAGTGACATCGGGCTGGTCAATCCCGTGGCCGGGCGGCAACGAGGTCTCCCTGACGAAGGTGCCGCGCCCGGTTTCACCGCTGACCAGGCCCATGGCTTCCAACTCTGCATATACCCGGCTGGCCGTCACCAGGGCCAGACCTTCGCTGGCCGCCAGCTGGCGGTGGGTGGGCAAGCGCGTGCCCGGAGGCAAACGCCCGGAGCGGATATCAACTGCAAAAGCGTCAACCAGCGACTTGTAGCGGGATCGAGACATCGCGTTTTGTATCCATGACAATATTTTGATTGTCATTAATCATCAGCCATAGGATGTGCTGCATGCAATCCCGCGAACAGCCTGAGCGTGAGACTCGATGGAACGTACCTCCAACCTGCAACACCACAGCGGCGAGAACAATCTGAGTGGCTGGATCAACGGGTTTATCGGCGTGGTTATTTTCAGCGCCTCGCTGCCTGCGACCAAGGTGGCGGTGCTGGAGTTTGATCCGGTTTTCCTGACCCTGGCGCGCGCCACCATTGCCGGCGTGATTGCGCTGGCCATGCTTGGGCTGCTCAAGGCCCGGCGGCCGGAGCGTAGCCATCTTGTGCCCCTGCTGCTTGTGGCCACAGGGGTAGTGGTCGGTTTCCCCTTGTTGACTGCGCTGGCCCTGCAACATGTGACATCGGCTCATACCATCGTTTTCCTCGGCCTGCTGCCCCTGTCCACGGCAACCTTCGCCGTCATACGTGGCGGTGAGCGGCCGCGGCCGGCGTTCTGGTTTTTCTCCATCCTGGGGAGCGCATGCGTGGTGGCGTATGCCATCTCTCAGGGCCTTAGCGTCGCCCCCGAAGGCGACATTCTGATGCTTCTGGCAGTCCTGATTTGCGGCTTGGGTTATGCGGAAGGGGCAAAGCTGTCCCGAACACTGGGCGGCTGGCAGGTGATTTCATGGGCACTGGTGCTGTCGCTGCCAGTGATGGCGCCACTGGCATGGTTATGGGCCCCCTCTTCCTTCGCCGGCATCCACCTGCCCGCCTGGCTGGGCCTGGCTTACATATCCGTCTTCAGCATGCTGATCGGTTTCGTATTCTGGTATCGGGGGCTGGCCCAGGGCGGGATCGCCGCAGTTGGGCAGCTACAGCTCCTGCAGCCTTTTTTCGGATTGGCGCTGGCGGCCACATTACTGCACGAGACAGTCAGCATCGGCATGTTCGGCGTGACGGCGGCGGTCATTCTGTGCGTCATTGCGGCCAGAAAAACGGCCCATTAAACCGCCTGTTCTGATTTGCATTACGCGGTCAATAACAAGAACGCCGTTACACGCCGGCGCGCAGCACCATAATCATCAAACACAAACAACCTTCAAAAACAATAACCAGGACTTCCTCCTTTATAAAATTGAAACTTCAGCATAGCGATTTACGCAACACCCGTCCTTACCCGACCTTACAACCTCTTACTTAAACTTAACCTTTCTCTATTGCCCGTCCGGGCAATAGTACAAATGACAAAAATAGGATTTTTCCTACACCCATACTTGACTCGCAATACCTCACCATGATCTAGTTGCACACGAACATATCAAGGGTAAGTAAGATGCAGGGCGACCGTGAAACTTCCACCGCATTTACTACGGTCAAGTGCACCTACGATCATGACACGTTTTTACTGAGTTACCCGCCCCTGCACACCACGCTCACGAGCAATGAAGGCCACCTGTTATTAGCCCTGATTGAAGGCGTGACCGACAAGGAGGATTTAATCAGTCGCGTATGGGGGGATCGGGGGCTCATTGTATCGGACAGCAGTTACTACAAAGCTCTTCACACCCTCAGGCATTACTTCTCCGAGGTTGGACTCGACAGGTCCATATTAAAAACACTGCCCCGGCGAGGCGTTGTTTTACTGCTTAAAATAGAACGCGTCTGCGACGATAACGGCACCAACGACGTGCCCGGCGAGCCAGAGCCTGCCGTACCCGACAGCCTCGCCTTTGATACCCGTACGCCTCCCAGTGAAACACCTTCCCCCTCACTCACCATAAGTGACCCGCTTGAAAACAGTGAAGCCCCATTGGCGGATCCAACAGCGGAACAAGGCATTCCGGCCCCATCGCCCCCGAACGAAGTGAAGAGAAGGCACTTTTACAAAATGCCTTTTTACCTGACGTTATGCCTGGGTACCGCCCTGCCTGTTTATTATGGCTATATGCTTTTCAATAAACCGGTCCAGCTGGAGGGGTGGCGACTTTTATCAGAAACCCACGGCACAAGACTCTATGTCGAACGGGGGGAGAAAACACCGAAAGACAGCATCATTTCCACCATGGCTATGTTTGGTTCTTTCGTTGGTACAACAGGAACAACTTATTATGTCAAAAAAACATTATCAGAACTTTTAGTCAACTGTGAAAAACCAGAAAGCAAAGGAGAGGCGCTGTGTACAAATTACCTCATCATCGAACAAAAAAAGTAATCCTGCTCCTGAGCCTTGTCTCCACGCTGGTATTTGGAACCCTCATTATCCTGCAAGCCTATCAATATCATGAAGATATTCCCCAGGCACCCTGCTATGCCTCAATAGACTTCATCTACTCGACAGACAATAGCCAGCGCTGGGCCGGCAAAGGCGACATGTCCATCAACATGGACGCGGGGGAAATCTATCTTTACTTCAACCTCAAAGATCCGGACCAGCAAGAGTTTCTATATAACCGCAGGCTCGATGTGCAGTTTGACAAGCTGGACAGTTCACGCTTTTTGTTTAAAACCATCAACGCAAACGTTTTTGAAAGTGATAATAGCCTTAAACATGCCCTGTTTATGCGCCGCGGGCTGGAGGGGGGGTCTTATTACCTTCTCGCGCTTCTCTGATGTTGAATATTACTACAACATCAATAATATTCTGACGGGTGTTTGCCACGTCCCCACTTAAGCACTGCAGGGCAAGCGGTAACTGCTCACCCCCGCCCAGCCCTTACCCGTCACTGCTCGATTGCCACGCCGAAACTCGCGCTGCACAAATATGGACAAACAGGTGGAATCCCCATGTTCGTACAGCGACACTTCTTCTTTATTTGCTTTTGCGAGCACCGACAGCAAGTGCCTGACAGTGCCTGCCGCCCTGGACAAATCAGTACTTGAACCCTGCACAAACCTCACTACATTCGTCAGCGCAATGTTGTACTGCGCAAACGACACCAAGGGAGGGTACACACCACACTGGCAAACATGCGCAGCGATCTTATGAATCACATCATTAATATCAGGCTCATTCGCCAGGTGGCCTTGACGGCTCAATACATCGAGAAAGCGCAATGCATTTCGAACATCGACATTCCTGAGGTCATTGGCACCCTGAACGGCCAGGGCCGCTTTAAAGGCAAAGTTTCTGCCCACGATGGGAATTGTTTTACGTGAATACATACAGCCATACCCTGGACGAGTTCTGACCCCATGCTCCCACAGCGCCCCCCCCTTAACCCGACATCGGTCTTATATAGACTTTCCGGCTCTTACTTCTTCTTACTGCACCGGAAAATGGCGCCTTGCGGGTGTTTTTCGGGGCCCGTAGCGCCTAGTATTGCATCCTGAGATTGCTATTTCTTAAGGTCGCCGCCTCTCACCTTACCCGCACTCTACCCGACTGAATTTCGCAGGAATGATCCATGAATCGAGCAATACGTTATTCCTCGAAGAAGGTTTTTTTAATAGCTCTAGTCATCGGCATCCTCCCACTGGCCCTGGGTATTCCACTGGTTTACCTGAAATCTGGCTCTGATTTGTCCCGCACATCAAACACTGCGGCTAACGAGGCATTCAGGCAGATAAATGTGATGCTGAGCGAGGCAGAAGCCGCCGCAAAAGAGCTGATAGACATTACGGGGTTGCCCTGCTCAGAGGCTGCCAAACCGCTACGGGAAGCCGTGGCCACCTATCGATTCTTGCGCGCTACAAGCCTGGCCACTGACAACAGGATCTATTGCAGTTCACTCTATGGCTCCGATGTAAACCTGACCGTAGACCCGAAGAACTATTTGCGCGGCCGCTTGCGACTGGTAGATCAGACCGCCTCAGGCTCCAAGACTTCAGCCCTCATTCTAAGAATTCAGCAAGAGCATAAAAGCGTCCTTATCAGCATTGATGGCCGACATATCCAGGACGCCCTTCATCTCATCGATAAAAAAAGCAATTTGTCACTCAAGGTCGGCGACCAGTGGATGACCCAAAACGAGGTAGTGGATAGCCCCCCGTTCACAAACTACCCGACAGCACCCAGCTCTGTAGTTTCCAATGAATATGGATTTACAGTCTCTGCCGCATACCCCGCAGGCACCCTCTTGAGTCATACGCTCGAGACTTACTCCATTCTTCTTGGTCTATTGCTGGCCCTGGGTATATTTTCCGGTCTGCTCACCTACTGGATGCTGGGTCGCGTACTGGCACCCAGCATTGAACTTCAGCGGGCTTTATCAGCAGATGAGTTCATTCCTTATTTACAACCTGTCTTTTCTTCAACCTCCGGCAAATGTATCGGGTGCGAAGTACTGGTCAGGTGGAATCACCCCCATGAAGGGATTATTGCGCCCAACAGTTTTATCCCGCTTGCCGAGCGTTCCAATTTAATCATCGCCATTACCCGGCGTCTCATGCACAAGACCGCACAACAACTCGCGCCTTACGTGCCGGGACTGGAACAGCCCTTTCACATTGGATTCAATGTATGCGCAAAGCACTTTGAAAGTTTTGACCTGATCGATGAATGCATTTTATTTTTGAAAGCCTTCAAACCGGGCACTGTCATCCTGGTGCTGGAAATGACCGAGCGCGAACTTATAAAGCCGACCCCCATCGCACTTCAACTTATTGAAAAGCTCCATGATCTGGGCGTAAAAATTGCCCTGGATGATTTTGGTACCGGCCATTCAAGCCTGAGCTATTTGCAGCGTTTCAAAGTCGACTTCATCAAGATCGATCAGAGCTTTATCTCAATGATCGGAGCGGATGCCCTGTCCGTACACATCCTCGATTCGATTTTAGACCTGGCACTTAAACTGGACTTGCAAGTGCTGGCCGAAGGCATTGAAACGGAAGAACAGCGCGATTACCTGGGTGCCTGCGGAGTGGATTACATGCAAGGGTTTTTCTTCGCCCGCCCCATGCCCGTCAACGAGTTCCTGGACGTGATACTCAAACACCCTGACTTCTCGAAAAACACAGCCTGGACAGACAGCCACAGTCCAACTGCGACGCGTTTGGAATCACCAGAGCAATGATTAAGCCCGTTCACTGGCCCGTTGCCCTGGCGGTATTAACCTGCGGGTGAGTCGGTGCTGACTATGCCGATGACACTTTTGAAGCAAAGCACGTGCGCGGCTGCCTCGATAATCAGGCCTTACTGATGAGATATCGAGGCTTAGCATGACAAGTGCATCCACAGAGCAGGTCAGCCCTAAAACCCTGAGAAAAGTGATTGTCGCCGCCGCCATCGGTAACTTCGTCGAGTGGTTCGACTTCGCCGTGTATGGCTTTTTGGCCACCACCATTGCCCAGCAGTTTTTCCCCAGTGGCGATGCCAGTGCCGCGCTGCTCAAGACCTTTGCGGTGTTTGCCGTGGCCTTTGCGTTTCGGCCCCTTGGCGGGATTTTCTTCGGCATGCTGGGTGACCGGATCGGTCGCAAGCGAACCCTTGCGATGACCATTCTGCTGATGGCCGGCGCCACAACCCTGATCGGTGTGCTGCCCACCTATGCGGCCATCGGGGTTATGGCGCCGATTCTGCTGACGTTGATCCGTTGCGCCCAGGGCTTTTCCGCCGGGGGCGAATACGCAGGCGCCTGCGCTTACCTGATGGAGCACGCCCCCGATGACAAGAGGGCCTGGTATGGCAGCTTTCTGCCGGTATCGACCTTTTCCGCCTTTGCTGCGGCAGCCGTGGTGGCCTACGCACTTGAGGCCTCACTCTCGGCCGAGGCCATGGGCAGTTGGGGCTGGCGCCTGCCGTTCCTGATCGCGGCACCGCTGGGGCTGGTGGGGCTTTACATGCGCTGGAAGCTGGACGAAACCCCGGCGTTCCAGGCAGTGACCGAGGAGCATGCCGTTGCCCACTCCCCGCTCAAGGAGACCCTGCGCAACCATGGCGCGGCTATCTGCTGCCTGGGGGCCTTTGTGTCGCTTACGGCGCTGTCGTTCTACATGTTCACCACCTACTTTGCGACTTATCTGCAAGTGGCAGGCGGCCTGAGCCGCGCAACCGCATTGCTGGTGTCGCTGATCGCCCTGATCTTCGCCGCTGCAATCTGCCCGCTGGCCGGGTTGTATTCGGACCGTGTCGGGCGTCGGGTGACGGTGATATCGGCTTGCGCGCTGTTGATTGTCGCGGTGTACCCCTCGTTCCTGATGGCCAGCTCCGGCGGGTTTGCTGCGTCCATCATCGGGGTGATGCTGCTGGCCATTGGCGCGGTGCTGTGTGGCGTGGTAACCGCCGCCCTGCTCTCGGAAACCTTCCCCACCCGCACTCGCTATACCGCGTCGGCCATCACCTACAACATGGCCTACACCCTGTTCGGTGGCACCGCACCGCTGGTGGCGACCTGGCTGATCAGCACCACCGGCAGCAACCTGTCGCCGGCGTTCTACCTCATGGCAGTAGCACTGCTCGCCCTGGCCGGCGGCCTGGCGTTGCCGGAGACTTCACGGATTTCCCTGCATGATGTTTCGCCGCAGGTAAAAGGCACGCGAGTGGCTGCAGCGCTCTGAGGGTCTGAAAGTGTCGGGTTGCCCCGACACTTTCTACAGGATGTGATTCAGGCTACGCCCTTCAAGACCGGCAACACTACCTTCGCTTTCAGCCCGCCCGTTTTGCGATTGCTCAGGGTTAACGACCCTCCGTGTTCCAGAACTATCGCGCGGGCTGCCGATAACCCCAACCCCACCCCGCCGGTGTTTTTATTGCGCGAGCCTTCCAGTCGATAGAAAGGCACAAACACCTGCTCCTGGCTTTCGACAGGGATCCCCGGCCCGCGGTCGAGCACAAACACTGTCACCTGTTCATCGTCCCCGCTTAGCGCTATGGCCGGTTCGCCCGCGTACTTGATGGCGTTGTCCAGCAGGTTGATGATCACGCGCTTGAGGCCCAGCGGGCGGCCGAAGTACACAAGGTGCGCAGGGCCGCTGAAAGCGATGTCGATGGATTGGTCACGATAGTCATCGATCAGGGTCTGGAGCAGTTCGGCCAGATCAAATTGCGTGACCTGCTCCAGGCGGGCGTCATCGCGGAAGAACTCCAGGCTGGAATTGATCATGGCCTGCATCTCGTCGACGTCGCGAAACAACCGTTGCTGCTGCTCCGGGTCTTCGATGAATTCGCCACGCAGGCGCATGCGGGTGAGCGGCGTGCGCAGGTCATGGGAAATGGCCGCGAGCATCTGGGTGCGGTCCTTGATGAAGTGCTGCAATTGCGCCTGCATGGCGTTGAACGCAAGGATTGCCTGGCGGATTTCCCTGGGGCCGACCGGCTCTATGGGCGGCGCGTGAAAATCCACGCCGAAGCGGCGGGCGCCTTCGGCAAACTGTTGCAGTGGCCTGGCCAGGTGCCGGGTGGCGAACAGCGCCACAAGTGCGGTGGACAGCAGTACCAGCACAATCACGATCAGGTTGCGCTCCCACAACCCCAGCCCCCAGTTGCGCGAAGAGATGCTGAACATCAGCCAGGAACCATCGGTCAGTTGCACCAGTAGCGTGTAGTGGCCGTTTTTCTGCGGCCAGTCGCTGGGCTGATAGGCTTCCAGCCGCCGTGCCGGGTTGCTGAACAGGCCCTGCGCCAGCGGTGTATCCGTGCGGCTGGCCGCCTCAGGGACCCGCGGCAGGTCCAGCTCTTCACGGCTGGCATGCCAGCTGATGCTCAAGGAGCTGTCACTGCCTGCAGCCGCCAGACGTTCGCGCTGGTCGACCTGAGAGGCTTCGATCAGTTTGGTGGTCAAGGCGGTTTTTTCCAGCAAGCCGATTTCGCTCAACGGCGGATAGGCCCAGACGCCTGCCAACTGGGTAAAAAGGGCATTGAAGCCCAGCGCCGTGAGCATGGCGACAATGGTGGTCAGGGCGATCCAGCTCGCGATGGTGTCCGGTGAGCGCAGGCGCCAGCCTGAAATCCAGCCCTTCACTGACGGGTCACGCTGGGCGTGAACAGGTAACCGACGTTACGCACGGTGCGGATCATCTCCACCCCTTTACTGTCGAACTCCAGCTTGCGCCGCAAGCGACTGACCTGAACGTCAATACTGCGATCGAACGCTTCATGGGTCGGGCCGCGCGCCAGGTCCAGCAACAGCTCCCGGGTAAGAATGCGTTGCGGGTGCTCGACAAAGACCAGCAGCAGGTCGAATTCCCCGGCCGACAACGGAATCATCACCTGGTCCGGCGAGCGCAGCTCACGCCGGGTCAGGTCCAGTTGCCAGTCGGCAAATTTCATCAGCGGCCGCGGTACCTCTGCGGTCAAGGGCCGGTTCTCCCCCGTTCGGCGTAGTACGGCACGCACCCGGGCCAACAACTCGCGGGCATCGAAAGGTTTGCTCAGGTAATCGTCCGCGCCCATTTCCAGCCCGACCACCCGATCACTCAACTCACCCATGGCGGTCAGCATGATCACCGGCGTGGGGTATTGCTGGCGCAGCCGCTGGCACAGCATCAGGCCGTTATCCCCGGGCAGCATCAGGTCGAGAATGATCAAATCCGGCGGCTGCAGTGCCATCGCCGCCCACAGTGAAGCGCCATCGGTGGCAACCTCCACCGAATATCCATGCTGCACAAAAAATTTCTTCAGTAGCGCAAGGACCTCAAGGTCATCGTCTACGATCAAAAGGCTGCTCACCGGCACATATCACTTAAGGTCTGTAAGGCCTCACATCTAAAACTATTCGGCGCCCCGCGTCATATATTTCAACATGGCAACAAAGTGTCAGCCCGGTAAGAAAACAGACATATCCGGGCAAGCCACGAATGCGAGCATCAGGCTCCTTTCCTGCCAAGAATGTCTGCTGCCCATGCCTTCTGATACCCCGTCACTGATCCTGGAGCAACGACTGGTAAGACGTGCCAACGCAGCTCTGCACTGCCGAGAAACCAGTCTGCACCTGTCGACCGATTGCGAAGAACTGGTGCTGCGCCGCTATATCGAGCATTACAGCCACGAAGGCGTGCAATGGGTTGAACGCACCCATCGAGTGCCGGTCAGTTTGCTTCTGAAATGGATGATTACCCATGGCGAGCCCCAAACCCTGATGCACGAAAACGACCTGTAGCGCGCTGGTATCCGCCGCCCCATTATGCTTAGCATGGCCTTCCCCATTTTCAGCCCAAGGACCGGCCATGCTCCCCGTCAAAGCCGATGCGGCACTCATCATCATCGACATGCAGAAAGGGATGTCCAGCCCCGGGCTTGGTCGTAGAAACAACCCGGATGCCGAGCTGAACGTACAGCGTTTGCTGGATGCATGGCGGCTCACACAGCGCCCCGTGATCCATATCAGGCATATTTCCCGAACCGTGGGCTCAGTGTTCTGGCCCGGCCAGGCCGGCTGCGAGTTTCAAGACGCACTGGCGCCGCTTGAGCTTGAACACGTGGTCGAAAAAAACGTCCCTGATGCATTTGCCAACACGGCTCTGGAGCGGTGGCTGCGCACGCGCAACATTCAACAGTTGGTGATCTGCGGCGTCATCACCAACAACTCCGTGGAGGCTACTGTGCGCTCGGCCGGTTGCCTGGGTTTTGATACAACAGTGGTGGCGGATGCCTGCTTCACACTTGATCAAACAGACCTGACAGGTCGACTTTGGCCCGCAGAAGACGTGCATGCATTGTCGCTTGCCAACATGGCGATGGACTACGCAAGGATCATGGATGCCAACCAGTTACTGGCACGGCTGGGCCAGGTCACTCACCTCTGAGCACAAAGGCCATTCTCCCCAAACGATGAGCCCCGCACAAAGGCGGGGCTCATCGTTTTACGCTCAGTTGCAGCCAGGGTCAGGACGCAGCTTCCAGCGCGGCTTTTTGCGCCTTGGCAATGGAACGTCCGCGTACCCAGTTAAAGCAAATGGCGAGGATCAGCGCAAAGCCGACATAGCCCAGCAGCGGATAGACAGTGCCGACCAGCTTGCTGAAACCACCCAGGCTCAAGCCCAGACCAACGCATACGGTCACAGCGCTGATCAGCTTGAAGCGGTTCGTTTCAGGCTTGGCGAAGCGAGCGCTGAAAGCAAAGAACATCCCCACCGCCGTGCTGTAGACCATGCACACCAGCGCAACCGACATCACCACCGAGAGAATCGGCGAAATGCGCCCTGCCAGTGCCAGGGACGGCATTTCGATGCCCTGCAGCTGGTTGATATTGGCGAACAGACCGATGTTCAACAACAGGATCAGCAGGCCAAGGCCCAGGCCACCCAGTACGCCGCCGAGTGCTGCGGCTTTGGGTTGCTTGGTCATGCCACCAATCACTGCCAGCATCGGGAAGCCTACGGCGATATTGAACGATGCATACAGCAAGGCGCCGACAAACCAGTTGCCAGTGACCGTCTCGTTATTCTCGCGGGCAACCGCGTCGAGGGTCTCGATCGGGGCGTTGTAGCTGAAGATCGAGTACGTGGTGATGATCAGAACCATGGCCAGCAGGAAAGGCATGACCGCGCTGATCAGGTCGATGATGCGCTTGACGTTCATGCACAGTGTGGCGATCACCAGCACAGTCATCAGTACACCGCCGAACAACGGAGGCAGATCGTACTGTTGGGCAAAGATCGAGCCGCTACCGGCCAGCATCACCACCCCTACGCCGTACAGGAAGAAGGACAGCACCACGTCGACTACCAGACCGATACGGGCGCCGAAGAGAATATAGAGAACTTCCTTGTGCGAAGTGGCCTGCATCTTCGAACTCATGCGGGCGATTTGCATACCGAGGAAGGCAAACATCAGACCGCTCACCAGAGTGCCTACGATGCCTATAAGCCCATAACCGGTGAAAAACTGTAGCACCTCCTGCCCGGAGGCAAAGCCGCCCCCAATCACCACGGACATGTAAGCAAGCGCAATCTGGATGGACTGTTTATTCATTACACTATTTCTCGTTCTTAGACTTATTAGGTGCACGGGACGCGAAAGGCAACAGAAGGCCCCTCGTCTCCATAGAGCGACAATATCCATGGCAGTACAACGAACCGCTCTGGTTGGTTGCTCTGGGCAGGTATGCGACGCCGAGCGCAGTATAGGAAGTGTTGGCCAGCCATTTTCACCATATACACAGCCATCTCTGGTGAAAACACACTGCCAAAATCGATAGGGCACAAGTTTTGTCTCGAACAGGTCAATATTGACCGCAAAAAGCCGCGACACATCTTGAAACAGCCAGGCTTTTATAAATCAATTACTTACCGCGAGGCGCTCACGACAGCAGACGCTTCATGCTGACAGCCGAGGTCAAAATCGCGGAGCCCCACCACTCGAATTGCCGTGAGGGCTCCAACTTTCAGGGAGGGTCGCCTATGGGTTCGCGGACTTTGACGCGGCCTCATCAAGCTTGCGTTTCAGCCGCCTGAAATGGCCATTGACGATCAACTTATGGGCTGGACCAACCGGCAACATATAGAGACGGCCAAAAGCGTTATGGGTTACGACAGACGACGTGATCGTGAGCACACGACTTGTGATTGAAAGGCAAACCATGACATCCAGGTGCCGGTCACGCTCGGTCAGGACCAACAACCCGGGAGCACTGAGCTCCACCAGAAAGAAATCGAGATAATCGCCTGCTTGCACCGCCCCTCGCTCGACCCCGGAAAACCCGCCGATGCGCTTCACACCAAAAAACGAAGAAATCACATCCCGTGTGCGCAAAGCCATGCGCATGAGCCATCCCTGCTCGGCCGTCATGAGGTTCCAGGCTTCAAGCGCAGTGATTTCAACAGGGAGTGTGAGCGATCTGCTGTCATGGTAATCAAGTTCGGACAGATTACGCAGAGTGTGAATAGCTGGTTTGACCATCAAATGCTATCTCCCTGATACACGTGAAAAGTCCTTTTGCCTGTCTTCTGGCGACTCACCAAGCGCTACTGAAAGGCCCGGGGCCATACTGCAAGTTCACTGCTCTACTCAGCGCCCCGGCTGCCATTGCGGATAGACCGCAAGCTGATCATCCTGCAGCCATGCAACGTCGTGCTCAGCCCAAATATGGTACTGGGCCCGAACCCCCGGGTCCTCGTCGAGAGTTGCCATCCGAACGATCACCGCCGAAGCGCCAGTTCGTTCTGCAAGCAGGTGGCAACCGCATAAAGAGCAAAAACGGCGCAGCTTCCCGGGGGAGGATTCGTAATTGCTCAGCTTGTCCTCGCCCCTCGCCCAACGGAAGTGCTCACGCAATACCCCAGCAGTGGTGACGAATGCTGCAGCATGGGTTTTTCGACACGAGTGACAATGACAGTGGCTCACGGGCATGTCGATGCGGTCAATTTCATATTCGATGGCACCGCACGCGCAGCTTCCTTTCATCACATGATCCTTTGTTCTGAGTTCTTTCGGGCAGGACGGAAGGTTTAGCATAAATCCTGTTTGGGGCTAAGCGGTGATCAACAATCCACGCAGCAACAGTTCTAGCCCTGCAGTACCTCGTGCCAATCGAGTACTCCCCTCCTCACTGTCTGCTATCCAGAGTGCGGGTTCGGCGGAGTCGGAGATCGCTTGCAGACGATCGTCCATCTCGGCGTCGATTTGTTGTACCACGCGATCAACAATCCTTTTTTATCGCCAACGTGGTGATAGAGCGCTCCACTGGTAGTGATCCTGTCTGGGGGGATGGATCGGCGCAGGATCCTATGTGGACGGGTAGGGCTGTTAGTGGTTGCCAACATAGCCTGCGCATTGGCACCAATGCATGGCGTGGATGCTGGTCGCCCGTGTTCTGGTCGGATTTTGCATGGGTGGTATTTGGGCTATTGCCGGAGGGCTAGCTTGTCGGCTTGCGCCTGATCACTCTGTAGGCTTAGCGACCTCCATCATCTTCGGAAGGGTGGCAGCAGCATCAGTACTGGGCGTTCCACTTGGTGCGTTGATCGGTGATTTTGCCGGGTGGCGCTGGGCCTTTGGCGGCATGGCCCTGTTCAGCGGGCTGGTACTCGCATTGCATCTTGCTGTTATACCCGCGCTGCCCGTTACTGGTTCGGTGAGTGTTCGCCAATTTCGTGAGCAGTTAGGCAACCAGAAACTGCTAGTTGGTCTGCTTTTAACACTACTGTTGGTAGCTGGTCACTTCATCGCCTTTACCTTCGTGCGCCCTTTACTGCTATCGGTGTCAGGATTTGAGGCTCAATGGGTTGGCGCACTACTGTTTGCCTACGGTTTCGCAGGCATTGCAGGTAACTTCCTGATTGGTATCCTCGCAGCGGGGCGCACGGCGTTAAGCTTGATAATGATCTCGCTGGGCCTGCTGCTAACTCCGGCTCTGTTCCTTGGGGATTCAACCATCGGCGGCGGCGTGACGCTGGTAGTTTGGGGGCTGGCATATGGAGGGGTTTCGGTGGGCCTGATTACTTGGATGATGAAAGCCGCGCCGCGTGCCGTGGAGATAGCCACTGCGATGTATGTGGGTATGTTCAATGTTGGTATTGCACTTGGAGCATGGGCGGGTGGGTGGGTTTTCGACAGGTATGATCTGGCTACCAATCTGTGGTTTGCCGGTGCATGCGCCGCCGTCGCCTTATTACTGTCTTTCGGTATCCGCTTGGCTGAGCGCAAAACAGTAGCCGCCAGTCAGCAGGCTAATTCGGCAATGTACTGACTGACCGGAGACCGACTGAGATTATGGGACGCGCTGTATTTTCTGACCGGACTAAGAGCACTTGGCGGGGGTGCCCAAGGATTTTTGGTCCTCATTTTCACCGCCCGGGAGCTTCCATATGCCTGCCAACTTCTCACCAGGTGTTCCCCACGCGATGAGCGTTTTTCCAACGAGACAAGCGACCCTAGTGCTATGGATCACATCGCCAAAAAACGCCCTTCAGCAGCACCCTTCTCCAAACCCCAGAAACGACAAAGCCCGCCAAAAGGCGGGCTCTGCGGTGCAGCAATATGGCGGAGGCGATGGGATTCGAACTCATGGACCTGTTACAGTCGACGGTTTTCAAGACCGTTGCCTTAAACCACTCGGCCACACCTCCTAACGTTGTTTCGGGCGCCATAATACCTGAATGAAACACGTTGTCAAACTCTCTTGATCCCTTGTTTCAGAGCCTCTGCTATGATCTTTGCTACTTAACATTTCAAACCACAGGAGTATCGCCATGCGCGAACAGGATTACGCAGTTAATAACAGCGTGCAGGCCGAGCAGCTAGAGGTTAGCCGCGTCCTGCGCAACACTTACGGCCTACTGGCCCTGACCCTGGCTTTCAGCGGTGTGATGGCTTACATCTCCCAGCAGATGCGGGTCGGCTACCCAAATATTTTTGTTGTTCTCATCGGCTTCTACGGCCTTTTCTTCTTGACGAACAAGTTGCGTGACTCGGCATGGGGCCTGGTGTCCGCTTTTGCCCTGACAGGTTTCATGGGTTTCTTGCTGGGCCCAATCCTTAACCGCTTCCTGGGCATGCAGGGCGGCGCCGAGGTGGTGAGTTCGGCATTTGCAATGACGGCTCTGGTGTTTGGCGGCCTGTCTGCCTATGTGCTGATTACCCGCAAGGACATGAGCTTCCTGGGCGGTTTTATCACTGCCGGCTTCTTTGTTCTGCTGGGCGCGACGCTGGCGAGCTTCTTCTTCCAGGTCAGCGGCCTGCAACTGGCGATCAGCGCAGGCTTCGTGCTGTTCTCCTCGGTCTGCATCCTGTTCCAGACCAGCGCCATCATCCATGGTGGTGAGCGCAACTACATCATGGCGACCATCAGCCTGTATGTGTCTATCTACAACCTGTTCATCAGCCTGCTGCAAATTTTCGGCATCATGAGCCGCGACGACTGATAAACACCCGCTACACAAAAGCCCGCTTCGGCGGGCTTTTTGTTGTCTGCTGCAAGCATCTTTGGGCATCTGGCTTTATCATTGCCGCAGATTTGCTGACAGAGCCCCACCATGAAATTTGCCATTGCCCTTTATTCAGCAGCCCATGCGCCCTCCTCCCGCCGAGCCCTGCGTTTTGCCGAGGCAGCGTTGGCGGGTGGCCATGAGATTGTTCGGTTGTTCTTCTATCAGGACGGCGTTCACAGCGCCTCGAGCAATATCGTGACGCCGCAGGACGAACAAGATATCGCGCAGCAATGGGCGAACTTTGTCAGCCTCCATCAGCTCGATGGCGTGGTCTGCATTGCTGCCGCCTTGCGCCGTGGCGTATTGAATGAGGATGAAGCCGCACGCTATCAACGCCCCGGCGTCAATGTGAAAGCACCCTGGGAGTTGTCCGGACTGGGGCAACTGCACGACGCCATTCAATCGGCTGATCGACTGATCTGCTTCGGAGGGCCTTGAAATGCCCAAGTCACTTTTGATTATCAGCCGCCAGGCGCCGTGGTCCGGCCCCGGCGCCAAAGAAGCACTGGATATCGTGCTGGCAGGCGGTGCCTTTGATCTGCCTATCGGCCTGCTGTTTATGGATGACGGTACTTTTCAGCTTTTGCCGGAACAAAACGCCGCCGCCATTGAACAGAAAAACCTTACGGCCAATCTGCAAGCCTTGTCCCTGTTCGGCGTTGATGACCTGTATGCCTGCAGCCATAGCCTGACCGAGCGCGGCATTTCGCCAGCCAGCCTGGCGGTGCCTGACGTGCAGCCGTTGTCAGCAGAAGACATCCGGGCACTTTTTGACCGTTACGACCAAGTGATCACACTCTGATGACGACCCTACACGTTCTGAGCCACTCACCTTTTTCAGACACCCGCCTGGGTAGCTGCCTGCGTTTGCTGGGCGGTGAAGATGCGCTGCTGCTGTGCGGAGATGCGGTGTACGCCCTGCAACCTCAAAGTAGCACTCTGAAGTCGCTGGAAGATAAAACCGTCTTTATCCTTGAAGAGGACATGCTGGCACGCAACCTTGAATGCCCGGCATGGGCAACATGCGTCGATTACCCGGCTTTCGTCGAGCTGTCGATTCAATATGACAAGGTCAACAGCTGGCTATGAATGTGCTTACTTTCAACGGTAAAAATATCGACCTGGACAAGGACGGCTACCTGCTTGACCTTAACGACTGGTCTGCCGAAGTTGCCCGGGCTCTGGCGGCGCAAGCAGGCATTGAGCTAACCCCCGAACACTGGGAAATCCTTGAGCTGCTGCGCAGCTTTTACCAGGAGTTCCAGCTCTCGCCTGCCACTCGCCCCCTGATCAAGTACACCGCACTGAAACTGGGGCCTGAAAAAGGCAACAGCTTGCACCTCAACCGCCTGTTTAATGGCACTCCAGCCAAACTCGCCGCCAAGCTGGCGGGCCTGCCCAAGCCGACCAATTGCCTATGAACGCTCCTGCTGCGCTGACTCTTGAAACCCCTGCCGAGCACCCTTTTGCGCAATTTGTGCGCATCCTGGGCAAAGGCAAACGCGGGGCGCGCAATCTGACACGCGAAGAAGCCCGCGAGGCAATGGGCATGCTGCTTGACGAAAAGGCAGAAGACACGCAATTGGGCGCCTTCCTGATGCTGCTGCGGCACAAGGAAGAAAGCCCTGAGGAACTGGCCGGTTTCACCGAGGCTGTAAGGGAACGTCTGACAGCGCCCGAAATCAAGGTCGACATTGACTGGCCAACTTATGCGGGCAAAAAACGTCACCTGCCCTGGTATCTGCTGGCCGCCAAGTGCCTGGCGCAGAACGGCGTACGCATCTTGATGCATGGCGGCGGCGTCCATACGGCGGGCCGGATGTACAGCGAGCAACTGCTGGATGAACTCGCCATTCCGCTGTGCCGCAACTGGCAAAGCGTCAACGAGGCACTGGATACAGGCAATCTGGCGTTTATTCCGCTACAGGACTGGGCGCCGCAATTACAGCGCATGATCGACCTGCGCAATACCCTGGGCCTGCGCTCACCAATCCACTCACTGGCACGCATTCTCAACCCTCTGGGTGCGCGTTGCGGCCTGCAAAGCATCTTCCATCCGGGCTATCAGAGTGTGCATCGCGAGGCCAGCGGCTTACTGGGCGACACCAGCATCGTGGTCAAGGGGGATGGCGGCGAAATAGAAATCAACCCGGACACACTGAGCCATCTTTACGGCACCACCGCAGGCGTTAGTTGGGACGAGGAATGGCCGGCCTTGTCTGCACAGCGCCACGTCAAACCGGCGTCGCTGGACCCCGAGCACCTAAAGGCGCTCTGGCGCGGTGAAGTCGAAGACAGCTACCCGCAACTGGCACTGCTTTCGACCATTGCCCTGGCATTGCGCGGGCTGGGCACGCCCCGGGAGCAAGCCTTTGAGCTGGCACAGAGCTATTGGGATAATCGTGATAAATCGATCTGAACCTGTTACCGGCCACCCGAACCTGCCTAGTTGCGAGACAACCCATGCTTATTCCTTACGACCAGCTTGAACCCGACACCCTCACCCGTCTGATCGAGGATTTCGTAAGCCGCGACGGCACTGACAATGGCGATGACACGCCTCAGGAAACTCGTGTGCTGCGTGTGCGGCATGCACTGAGCAAAGGGCAAGCCGTTATTTTCTTCGACCTCGAAAGCCAGCAATGCCAGCTAATGCCCAGGCACGCGGTGCCAAAAGAGTTCTTTGATTAACCCTGCGCAACAGGATCACTGGCAGGGTGCCCGATGGACTGGCTTTTTATCCGCTCAAAAATTTCTGATCGATGAACACTGATGTGCTTGGGGGCTTCGACCCCCAGGCGCACGCTATTACCGTTAACGGCTACAACGCACAGAGTGATTTCTTGTCCGATTGAAAACCGCTCGCCTTTCGCGCAATTGAGTATATGCATGGCTCTCATCCTAAGGTCTGGGTAGCCACAAAGACTGCACTGCGCAAAACCGGGCATCAATCCCTACAAGTTAATTCAGCACACGCCTACTACTTGCCAGGCAATTTCCTACAACCTAACTGGCAAACAATACTTTATGGGCTCGAAAAGCGCGGGCCCAGCAAGATGATGGTTGCACCGATCACGCACAGCCCAACCCCGATCCAGTCAGAGCCCAGCGGCCGGATACGCTCCACGACTGCCAGCCAGGCGATGGACGTCACAATGTAGATCCCGCCATAAGCAGCATAAGCACGCCCGGCATAGGCAGCTTCGACTTTGGTCAGGAGCAGGGCAAACAGCACCAGGCTGACAACGGCCGGCAATGCCCACCAGGCACTTTTGCCCTGGCGCAGCCACATCCAAAACCCGTAGCAACCTGCAATTTCAAACAGGGCTGCCAAAAAAAACCAAACGTAGTTGAGCATCCGCGGCGTCTCCCAATGTGCAGCGCGCCACCCTACCTGCGGGCCTGTCGCCGATCAAGGCCGAAGTACTTTTAAGCCCGCACGAATAAAAGTTGAATTTTCCACCGGCCCGCAGAGTCGGACTTTATAAGCACTGCCCATCCCTGATCCTCAAGCGGCGCTCCGTAAGAACTGCTCGTTAGCGGAACACATCAAAAAGGAAATGCTTATGACCACAATACTTCTGATCATTCTTATTTTGCTGTTAGTCGGTGGACTGCCTGTGTTCCCACACTCAAAAAGCTGGGGGTATGGCCCCTCAGGCATTATCGGGACCGTGCTGGTAGTGCTGTTGATATTGCTTTTGCTCGGCAAGATCTGACGCCGGTGACGCAATAAAAAAGAGGCCCTGAGGCCTCTTTTTTATTCACATGGCTGATTACTTCGGATCAGCCACACCTGCGGTGTTATCAAGCAGGCTCTTGGTAGCGGTTTGCAGGAAGGATTCGAGCTTTTTCTTCAGCTCGGCCTCATCCGGCGAATCGGTTACCACTTTGGCTTCAGGGTTGGCGCCCAGGGTGTATTGCCAAACCTTGGCCGGCATATCCTTGGGTTGCACCAGCAAGTGGTCACCACTGATGATCGCCACGGTCTGATCACTGCCGGACGGCTTGATTACACCGCTGCCCTTGTCGCCTTCAGGCAGGGTCAGCAGGTCACGCCCCCAGCATTGCTGACGGAACTCGCCACCCAGGCGGCCCATGATGGTCGGCACGATGTCGACCTGAGTGCCCACGGTGTCATTACGCTGCCCGAACTTCTCCTGGATGCCAGGACCGATCAGCAGCAATGGAACGTTGAAGCGCCCAAGGTCCATCTCGGAAATCTGCTGCTCGTTGCCGAAGCCGTGGTCACCGACCACCACAAACAGGGTTTCCTTGAAGTAAGGCTCTTTACGCGCTTTTTCGAAGAACTGGCCCAACGCCCAGTCTGAATAACGCATGGCGGTCAAATGCTCGTTGAGCGAACCACGATCAGTCACCGGCTCAACCGGCAACGGCGTAGGCAAGGCATACGGCGTGTGGTTGGACAGGGTTTGCAGCAGCGCATAGAAAGGCTCTTTGCCTTCACGCTTTTTCAGTTCTTCCAGGCCACGGTTGAACATGTCCTGGTCGGACACGCCCCACGTAGGATCAGAGAACACCGGATCAACGAAGTCGTTACGACCTACAAAGGTGGTCATGCCCTGGTTGCTGAAGAAACCTGACTGGTTGTCCCATGCGAAATCGCCGTTGTAGACATACACGTCATCGAACTTGCGGGCACTGAGCAGTTCCGGCAGGCCGGACAGCTTGTGGCTGCCTTCCGGGGTCTGCATCAGGTATTCGAAACCTGGCAGGTTCGGGAAGCAGGCCATGGTGGCAAACATGCCCTGGTGGGTATGGGTACCGTTGGAGAAGAAGCGATCAAACAGCAAGCCTTCTTTCGACAAGCTGTCGAAGTGCGGCGTGATATTGCCCGGACGACCCAGCGCACCCACCGAGTGACCGGCGAAGCTTTCCATCAGAATCACGACAACATTCTTGATCGGCAGGGTTTTTTCCGCAGGCGGCGTGGTATCACGACGCACAGCAGCCGTGTCCGGATCGACCAGCTTGTCGTTCTCGGTCAGCAGCATATCGCGCACAGTCTGCTGAGCCTTCGGCTGTTCCAGGGTCGCCTTCCAGATGTTGGTGCGATCGTCACCAAAGCGGCTTTTCGCGGCAGCAATCAGCGACAGTGAACCGTTAAGGCCCAACTGGTTAGCGAAGTTGGAGTCGGTTGTGTAGGCATCACCCCAGCGCAGCGGAGGCCCCTGACGCAGGGTGCCGCGAGCAGCCACCACACACACCAGCAACAGCACCATGAACACGGCAACACGGCCATACCATGGCGCCACCGGGCGAGAAGCGCCTGCAGTAGTCGCCTTGGCGTGCGAACGGGTTACGCGGTCAGCGCCACGAAATGCAAAGTACAAAATGATGGTGCCAACGGCCCATGACAACAGGTAACGCACCACCGGAAAGCCATACCAAAGCATGCTCATCACGGTTTTCGGGTCTTCCTTCACGTACTGGAAAACCAGACCGTTCAGGCGTTGATGGAACTCACGATAGAAGTCCATCTCCATCAGGCCCAGAAACAGCGCCAGGCTGGAAGCGGCCGTCAGCCAGAAGCGCAACACGCCGCGCATGGCCATTGCCTTGACACTGAGCAGTGCCAACAGCAGAGGGATGCTGAGATACACCACGACTCGCAGGTCAAAGCGCAGACCGTTGGCGAATGCTTCAAGGAAGGTCGATGCCGGGGTATCGAGGATCATTTCCCGGTTGTAAACCAGCAATGCCACCCGCAGCAGGGTGAACATCACCATCATGATCAAGGCACAGAGCAGCGTAAACGCCAGATGCGATTTGACAGTCGGTTGCAACATACGCGTGGCCGCGTGCTGTTGTTTTGGGGCGTCCGGGATTGCCATGTCGTTTTAGGACCCATTGGTTCAAGTTGGATTAGTATTCAGCCGAAATTTTGCGTGCGAATTGTCTTGAATAGACCGTGAAAATTTCGTACAGAGCACATTTTGAAACATAAGAAAGGGCCTTACGGCCCTTTCTTGCGCTAGCAGGATCTCAATCGTTGCTTGGCTTGTTCACAGCCTGCAAAACATATTGCGGCAATGCGAAAGCGCCTATATGAACTTCAGGATTGTAGTAACGGGTCACGATACCGCTACCGGCGAAACGCTGACGCAGCGTCTCAAGCGCCAGCTTGCGATAGCTCGCATCGGTGGAGCCCCAGGCGAACGTCATCGCGCCACCGATGTAAGTCGGTACCGCCGCCTGATAGAAATGCCAGTCGGCGAACAGGCTGCGCATGCGCCCTGCCGTGGTCTGCACTTCTTGCAACTGCATGAACGGTGTGCCGTTCTGAGTCACCAGCACACCGCCTTCATTCAGGCAGCGATGGCAGGCCTGGTAGAAGTTCTCGGAGAACAGCACTTCGCCCGGCCCGATCGGGTCGGTGGAGTCCGAGATGATCACGTCGAATTTTTCTTCGGTGGTGGCCACAAAACGCATGCCGTCGTCGATCACCAGGTTCAGGCGTGGATCGTCGTAGGCACCCTTGGAATGGTTGGGCAGGAACTCTTTGCACATGTCCACCACCGTGCCGTCGATCTCGACCATGGTGATGTGCTCAATGCCAATGTGCTTGGTCACTTCACGCAGCATGCCGCCATCGCCGCCGCCAATGATCAGCACGCGCTTGACGGCGCCATGGGCCAGGATCGGCACATGGGTCAGCATTTCGTGGTAGATGAATTCATCGGCTTCGGTGGTCTGAATCACACCGTCCAGCGCCATCACACGGCCCATGACCGGGTTTTCGAAAATCACCAGATGCTGGTGCTCGGTACGCACTTCATGGAGCAGCTTGTCCATGCGGAAGCGCTGGCCATAGCCTTCGTAAAGTGTTTCGAGATAGTCGGTTTTAAGCAATTCGGTCATGGGTAGTCCCCTTGAATGCTGGTGGCAACGGACGGTCACCCGCCCATGATCGACAGCCAAACCGCACACCGCTATCGCGACACAGGTTCAACTGCCCAAGAAAGGCGCGCATTCTACGTCGAGGAGCATGACAGGTCGAACCTTGACGCTTACAAACTCGGCGGGCAGCCATGATTTTTCATCGCTGCCCGCCGATCAGCGGCCTAAATCCGTACATTGCCCCGCGGCCCGGCAATGGCCCAGATAACCAGCCCCAGCACCGGCAGGAGGATAATCAGCAACACCCAGAGGATTTTCGCCCCGGTCCCGGCACCGCTTTTAAGCACGTTGATGATGGCCCAGATATCCAGGGCCAAAATAATCAGACCGATCAGACCATTGAAAGTTGAACCCATGATGACGCTCCCTAGTGAGTACTTGTGCACATAGGATAGTCAGCTGCGGCCAGGGTTCCGCTTTTTATTACGCGGGCCCGCGGTCAGACGTGAACGGCTACCTTCAAGGCTTCCAGCGAGGGTGCAGCAGCAATGCCGACTTCGGCGCACAGCTCCAGCACGCGAGGCACGTCATTGCCGTAGACCAGCACCACTTGAATTTCATCATCCAGCGGCTGGCTCAGGTTCAGCAGTACATAGCCGCCGTGAGTCGGGCTCATGCTGCCCATCTGGATCTGGATCCGGTTAAGCGCCGTCAGCGCCTCTGTTTTGGCGAGCTGCTTGGGCTTGATGTTGAACGCTACATCCGGGCCAAACGAGGCGACGATCTGCGCAAACAGGTCCATATAGGTGTCAGCCTGGAACAACACCGTTTCGGGGAGGCTGCCAACCACTACCCACTCGCCCAGCGGGATTGGGAAGCTATCGTCGTAGTTGATGTCAGGGTTGGCTGCCAGAAATGCATCTTGATCTGCGTAGGCTTGAGCAGCCTCATCCGCAACCCTGGCGATTTCGTCGTCGCCCATGCACCCAGAGCTGATTTTGCTGATGAGTTCAACGAGAGTGGTTTTCATGGGCAAGGCCTGTCACAAGGAAAATTGAGGGCGCGCAGGATATATCAATTGCGCGCCTCAAGGGGCAATCAACCCAACAACTTCTCGAGCTGAGCCGTGGTATCGGTGGCGCCCATGGTCTTGGCTGCATCCAGGGCAGTAATGCCATTGGCATCCTTGGCTTTTGGATCGGCACCCTTGCTGATCAGGTAGTCAACGATTTCGGCGCGGTTGAACATCGCGGCCATCATCAACGCAGTACGGCCGTCAAACGAAGCGCCTTCTACTTGCGCACCGCCTTCAACCAGGGTTTTGACCATCTGCAGGTCACCTTTGAACGCTGCACCGGCAATCGGGCTTTGGCCGTTGTCGTTGCGGATCTCGGGGTCGGCATTGTGCTCAAGCAACACTTTGACCGCCTCGACGTGCCCGTGATAACTGGCCAGCATCAGCAAGGTATCGCCCTTCTGATTGCGCAAATTGGCCGGCAAACCCTTGCTCAGCAGAGCTGCCAGCATCGCGGCATCGCCATCGCGCGCCTTGTTGAACACCTGCTCGGCAAAGTCGGCGGCCTCTTCAGGGCTCATCTGCCGGTTTTGGTTGGCTGGCTTGTCGTCTGACATGTAAGGCTCCACGTTCGGTACAAAGAAACCTAGTTTCCTGAGACGCGGCAGATGTGTCATCCCTTTTTTGCTCAAGATGGTCATAGAGACAATCAATCAGCCGGCGCACCCACCCATGGATTGGGCAAAATGCAGGATGCACGATGGCCATTCATGCAGAATGCACGACTCAAACATTTATCATAAAATATAACATATTGATTTATAACGACTTTTTAAAAAATCGATAGTGGCACAATCACTGCAACCTCTACTCCATGCAAGCCCTTCATGAGCTAATGGAGCTGACACACATGAGCCTGATCCAAGAAAAATTCGCATCGCTGTTTTCGAACCACACTGTCACCGTCAAACCCCGCCCAGACGGCGGCGTGCTGCTGACCCTGTGTGACAGCGACGGCAAGCAGACCCAGCGCTCAATTTCTTACGCGCAGTTACACACTGCCGAGCAACTGACCTGGGCAATCAGCGCAATTCGCCGCGACCTGGCCGGCACGGCCAGTGAGCTGCCAACGATTTCGCTGCTGCAAAGCCAGCACCGCTTCGCCCTGCCGACCTATCACACCCGCTGATACTGAAAGCCGCACAACAAAAAGCCAGCGATTGCTGGCTTTTTGTTGTGCGGTACATCAGTACTTGATTACAGCCCTGCGGGATCGATCTCGGCAAAACTGCTCACGGTTTTATGACCCGCCAGCTCACCGCCCTCGCGGGCCAGGCCGCAGGTCTGCATGCCCGCCGCCTGTGCCGCATCCAGCTCTTCGACGATGTCGGACAAAAACAGGATCTTGCCGGCCGGGCAGCCAATGGCTTCCATAATGTGCCGATACGACTGCGCCTCGCGCTTGGGGCCCGACGTGGTATCAAAATAACCGCTGAACAGCGGCCTCAGGTCACCCGCCTCAGAACACCCGAAAATCAGCTGCTGGGCCTGAATCGAGCCTGAAGAGTAGACATACAGGTCGTACCCCTTTTCGTGCCACGCCTGCAGTGCCTGCACCGCATCCGGGTAAACATGGCCTTTTAACTCGCCCGCCTCGTAACCCTGCTTCCAGATCATGCCCTGCAACGCCTTGAGCGGCGTAGCCTTGCGATCCTCGGCAATCCATTGTTGCAGGATCTCGATGACGCGCTCCACATCCGCTTCGGGCTCGCCGCTGTCCAGGCGCACCGCCCCCAGTTGCAGGGCCACTTCAGGCTCTTCGGCGTGCTGGCGAACAAACTCGGGCAAGTGTTTGGCCGCATAGGGGAACAACACGTCAAACACGAAGCTGACCGCGCTGGTGGTGCCTTCGATATCGGTCAGGATGGCTTTGATCGGCATGGGGTGTCCTTAATCTTCGAGGCGCGGGAAGCGGCTGGCGATGTCTTCGCCCGTAAAGTTCGCAACCCAGCCCTCAGGGTTATTGAACAGCCGGATGGCGACAAAATGCGGGTGCTCGCCCATGTCAAACCAGTGCGGCGTGCCGGCAGGTACGGAAATCAGGTCGTTCTTTTCGCAGAGCACTGCGTAGACATAATCACCGATGTGCAGCGTAAACAGCCCACGCCCGGCGACGAAAAAGCGCACTTCATCTTCGCCATGACGATGCTCATCAAGAAACTTGGCGCGCAACTCGGCTTTTTGCGGGTGATCGCGGTCAAGGCTGATCACATCAACAGTGACATAGCCGCGTTCGCTCATCAGACGATCAATCTGGACACGGTAGGCATTGATCACTTCTTCCTGGCTGGCACCCGGCTGGATCGGTGCTGCGGCCTGCCAACGGTCAAAGCGCACGCCCTGCTCGGCCAGGGTGGATGCGATGTCATCAAAGTGGGTCAGTACCTTGTTCGGTAATTCCGGGCTCGATACGTGATAAACGGACAGACTGCTCATGGGGCGTGGTTCCTCGGCTTCGGCGCACATTCGGCTTTTACAGGCCGTTCAGGCAGACCGTTCAAATCTGGTTGTGAGCTTCTTCACGGTGAAGTCAGCGTTAACGATTGAGTACAGCGCGGGTTTTCAGTTCGCATTCAAACAGAAACTCGAAGGCTTCAATCTGGCGCAAGGCGTCGCTCATGCGTGCGCCCCAGGTGTACAGGCCATGACCGCGAATCAGATAGCCCACGCAGTCAGGGTGCGCATCAAGCCACGGCTGGACCTTGGCGGCCAGGCGCGTGATGTCCTGATCATTGTCAAAAATGGGCACCCGCACCTTCGACTCATGGGTCGAAACGCCACTAAAGGCTTTTTGCAGTTCGTAGTCTTCAAACTCGATGCTGTCGCCCGGGGTAAGGCGTGACAGCACCGTGGCATTGACCGAATGGGTATGCAGCACCGCGCCGATTTCGGGGCGCCAGCTGTAAAGCTGGGTATGCAGCAACGTTTCGGCGGAAGGCTTTTTGCCGGGCTCAAGGCTGTTGCCCGACAGGTCGGTGGCGAGCACATCGTCCGGCCCCAGCTGCCCCTTGTGCTTGCCCGACACTGTAAGCAGCGCCTGGGTGGCCGAAAGCCGGGTCGAATAGTTGCTGCTGGTGGCCGGCGACCAGCCACGTCCATATAAAAAGCGCCCGGCTTCAATAATTTCCAGGCTCAGATGTTCACGGGTAAGGCTCATGGCCTGTCCTCTTGCAGTCGGGTTGCAATGATAACGGCTGCGGCCAGCGCTGCGACGCTCGCCATACTAAAGGTGATAGTGGGGCCCAGCGTGTTCCAGCTGTAACCGGCGTACAACGCGCCGACCGCGCCCCCGATACCCGCCAGCGTGGCATACAGGGCCTGGCCCTGCCCTTGCTGACCCGGGGCGAAACTGCGCTGCACGAAGGTCATGGCCGATGCGTGGAAACTGCCGAAGGTGGCCGCGTGCAGAACCTGCGCCAGCAGCAAGACCCACAAATGCTCGGCGAAAGACCCCAGCAGCAGCCACCGCAAGGCGGCCAGCGCAAAACTGAACATCAACACCCGGCGCACCGAAAACTTGAGCAGGATGCGGCGCATGGCCAGGAACATCAGCACTTCAGCCACCACCCCCAGGGCCCAGAGCAAGCCAATCACGCCCCGGCTGTAGCCCAGATCTTCGAGGTGCAGGGTGAGGAATGTGTAATACGGCCCGTGGCTCATTTGCATCAATGCGACGCAAGCATAAAACGCCAGCACGCCCGGACTGCGCAGCTGCTTTAAAAATCCGCCTGCTATGGGCGCACACCCCTGGCTGGAGGGCTGAGCATTGGGCACCCACAGGCTGCACAACACAATCCCGGCCATGACCACGATCAGCGCTAACGGGTAGATGTCCAGGCTCAACCACTCGAACAACCGCCCCAAAATCACCACGGCCAGGATGAAACCAATCGAACCCCACAGGCGAATCTGGCTGTAACGCTCGGGTTGCTCGCGCAAATGGGCAAAGGTGATGACTTCGAACTGCGGCAGCACGGCGTGCCAGAAGAACGCATGCAGCGCCATGACCAGCGCCAGCCAGGCGTAGCTCTGGCTGACAAAGATCAGGGCAAAGCTGAGCAAGGTACAGAGCGCACCCAGACGCACGATCAGCAGGCGCTGGCCGGTGTAGTCCCCCAGCCAGCCCCACAGATTGGGCGCCACGCAGCGCATCAGCATCGGGATGGCTACCAGCTCGCCGATTCGCGCACTGGAATACCCGAGGTGATGGAAGTACAGCGCCAGAAACGGCGCCGTAGCCCCCAGCAAGGCGAAATAGAAAAGATAGAACCCCGACAGTCGCCAGTAAGGAAGTGTCGCCACCGTCGTCAGACCGTGGCGCTCAACAGCCCCTGCATTACAACTGGCCCAGCACAGGTGTGCTCACGCGCACGTCAGCGTTCTGGCCTCGGTGGCGCAGCAGGTGGTCCATCAACACGATGGCCATCATGGCTTCGGCAATCGGCGTGGCACGGATGCCTACGCACGGGTCATGACGGCCCTTGGTGATCACGTCCACCGGGTTGCCGTGCACGTCGATCGAACGGCCCGGGGTGGTGATGCTCGACGTCGGTTTCAACGCCAGGTGCGCCACAATCGGCTGACCGGAAGAAATACCGCCCAGGATGCCGCCCGCGTTATTGCTGAGGAAGCCTTCAGGGGTCATCTCGTCGCGGTGCTCGGTGCCGCGCTGGGCAACGCTGGCAAAACCGGCGCCTATTTCGATGCCTTTAACCGCATTGATGCTCATCAGTGCATGGGCCAGTTCAGCGTCCAGGCGGTCGAAAATCGGCTCACCCAGACCCGGGATCACCCCTTCGGCGACCACGGTGATTTTTGCACCGACCGAATCCTGGTCACGGCGCAGCTGGTCCATGTAGGCCTCAAGTTCCGGCACTTTGTCCGGATCAGGGCTGAAGAAGGCATTGTCTTCGACCGAATCCCAGGTCTTGAACGGGATTTCAATCGGGCCCAGCTGGCTCATGTAGCCACGGATCACAATGCCCTGGGTCGCCAGGTACTTTTTGGCGATGGCACCGGCCGCCACGCGCATGGCCGTTTCACGTGCCGAGCTGCGACCGCCGCCGCGGTAATCGCGCTCGCCGTACTTGTGGTGATAGGTGTAGTCGGCATGTGCCGGGCGGAACAGGTCCTTGATCGCCGAGTAGTCCTTGGACTTCTGGTCGGTGTTGCGGATCAGCAGGCCGATGGCGCAACCCGTGGTGCGACCTTCGAAAACCCCGGAGAGGATTTCGACTTCGTCGGCTTCCTGGCGCTGGGTGGTGTGCCGGCTGGTGCCGGGCTTGCGTCGGTCCAGATCACGCTGCAAGTCTTCAAGGGACAGCTCCAGCCCTGGCGGGCAGCCATCAACAATGGCGACCAACGCCGGGCCATGGCTTTCGCCAGCGGTGGTGACTGTGAACAGCTTGCCGTAGGTATTGCCGGACATGCAGGGCGCTCCGCGAAAATCAGCCGATAAAATTCAGCCTCGATAACTAAGCGGGCCAGTATACGCAGGCTGCCCTTGTAGTTCATCCTCGAACCTTATTCATCCGGGTTTGTCCAACCCGCACACTAGGCAATGATGGCGCTATGATGCTGCGAATACTCTTTTTAGCACTGACCCTGTTTGGCACCCAGGCCCTGGCGGCCCCTCCCTCCAATGTCTTGCTGCGGCCCATTGAGCTCGATACAGGATCCGGCACGCTTTACGGCTCGCTGGTACTGCCCAAAAGCAGCAAGCCCGTGCCCGTGGTACTGATCATTGCAGGCTCAGGCCCCACTGATCGCGATGGCAACAACCCCATTGGCGGGCGCAACGACAGCCTGAAAAAACTGGCCTGGCGCCTGGCGCAAAACAACATTGCCAGCGTGCGCTTCGACAAGCGCGGCATCGCCCAAAGCCAGCCGGCCGGGCCTGATGAGCGACAGTTGAGCCTGGATCAATACGTCACCGACGCTGTCGCCTGGGGCGACAAACTCAAGAGCGACCCGCGTTTTGGCAAGGTATTTGTGCTGGGGCACAGTGAGGGCGCGCTGATCGCCAGCCTTGCAGCGCCACGCATCGGCGCTGCCGGGGTGATCTCCATTGCGGGTACCGGGCGCCCGGTAGGTGAGCTGTTGCGCGAGCAACTGCAACGCAACAAGTTGCCCCCTGCCCTGCTGCAACGCAGTTTTGAACTGATCAGCACCCTCGAAGCCGGGCGCACTGACGACAATGTGCCCAAGGACCTCGAAGTGGTCTTCCGGCCCAGCGTGCAGCCTTACCTGATCAGCCTTCTGCGCTACAACCCGGCCACCGCCTTTGCCGCCCTAAAAATGCCAGCACTGATCATTCAGGGCACCCACGACATCCAGGTCGAGGTCAAAGACGCGCACCTGCTCAAGACAGCCAAACCCGATGCCCTGCTGACGTTGATCAACGGCATGAACCACGTGATGCGCATCGTGCCCATGGACATGAAGCGCCAGATCCAGTCTTACAACGACCCCAATCAGCGGCTGGCGGGGGAACTGGGGGATAGAACTGTGCGCTTTATCACGAAAGTGAACGCCGGCCAGCCCTTCAGTACTGCGCATAACGGCCGATAAGCCGGTATCGGCCGCCTTTGCCTTGCCGACACTTCGGGCTAGCACAGGATCGAGCCGTTATGAGCGACACCCCATCACAACCCGCCGGGCCTGAAGCAGCGGCCCCGCCCGAGGCCCCGCCGCTGCCTTGGGCCGAGGTGCAACCCGAGCATTTCCGGCTGCTGCGCCTGGCCCCCTTGCAGACCGACCGCCACACCGGCGGGCGGCCCTTGCGCTTCGTACAGTTCGGCCGTGCCGAGCGCCACAGCAAAGACCTCAGCCTGCTGCGCCTGAACATCGCGTTGCCCGGTCAGCGTGTGCGCAGCGAGCAAAACCACCTCGATGTGTGGGCCGACCACGTCACCCACCGTGTGCGCATCAGCCCCGAACGCGGCATGCAGATCGAACCCCTGAACCGCGGGATTGGCCGATTTGTTCTGGCCCAGGCTGTGCAGTGGGCGCAAAAGCGCTGGTCGCACTACCGCATCGACGCCACAGAGCTGGCCAGCAAGGACGCCCTGAACGAAGACAGCCGCCTGCGGCGCGATCATTTTTTGCGGATACACGGGTTTGATGTGGTGTATGCCGACGCCCAGTTTCTCAAGGCGCGGATAGAAGACGTGAAAGTGGGCGAGCTGCTGGATAGCTGGAACGCCGAAAAGCTGCAGTTTCTGGAGATTCTGGACGCTGCGCACATGCTGCAGCAGGCCGAGCAGAATCTGCAAGAACAGGACGTGAAGCTGCGGGACAAGGATGAAAAGCTCAGCAAGTACCAGCGCGAAGAGACCGGTTTGCGATTTACCATCACCTGCCTGGTGGCCTTTACGGTGTTCCAGGCAGGCTTGTTGATCTGGATCGCTACACACCGCTAGCGACTACAGGTCACTTCACCGTCAAACCCGCGAAGCAAACAGCGCTTGATGCTCGCGGCACTGCTCGGCGGTCAGCATGAAAACGCCGTGGCCTCCGCGCTCGAAATCCAGCCAGGCGAAATCGACTTCCGGGTACAGCGACTCGACGTGAACCTGGCTGTTGCCCACCTCGACAATCAGCAAACCCTTCTCGGTCAGATGATCCGCCGCCTCGGCCAGCATCCGGCGTACCAGGTTCAGGCCGTCGTCGCCGCAGGCCAGGCCCAGCTCGGGCTCATGCTGATACTCGGCGGGCATGTCAGCAAAATCTTCAGCATCGACATACGGCGGATTGGACACAATCAGGTCAAAACGCTGCCCCGGCAAACCATCGAAGCCATCGCCCTGGACCGTGTACACACGCTCATCGACGCCGTGACGCTCAATGTTCTGATTGGCCACTTCAAGGGCCTCATAGGACAAGTCGGCCAGCACCACTTCAGCGTTCTGGAACTCGTAAGCGCACGCAATGCCGATACAGCCAGAACCGGTACACAGGTCCAGAATGCGCGCCGGCTCGGTGCCCAACCAGGGTTCAAAGCGCTTTTCGATCAATTCGCCAATGGGCGAACGCGGGATCAGTACGCGCTCATCAACGATGAACGACATGCCGCAGAACCACGCCTCACCCAGCAGATAGGCCGTCGGCACACGCTCTTCAATGCGACGCTTGAGCAAATGCTGCAGGTTGACCAGCTCATCGTCTTCAAGGCGGCAATCCAGATAGCTATCGGCGATTTCCCACGGCAGGTTCAACGCACCCAACACCAGTTGACGGGCTTCGTCCCAAGCGTTGTCGGTGCCATGACCAAAGAACAGCTCTTCCCCATGAAAGTGGCTAACGGCCCAGCGAATATGGTCGCGCAAAGTGCGCAGGCGGGAAGTGATCAATGGTCTTACTCCTCAAAATCGATTGGCGATTCTAACAGCCAAACCCTTACGCGCCAAAGTTGTGCCGGACGGTTACACAGAACGCTGTTTTTAAAAGTAAGACTGTCGACATATAAAAGGTAAATTCGCTCCATTTTGTACATTTCAGGCCCCTGCCAATTCCCCTTGACATCGCTACAGGCCAACAACCACAACGCTTACACGACTGGCCATTCACATAAACGCTCCGCCAGTGGAGAATGTCTCAAAAGCCCCATTCAAAGGAGCCCCCGAATGCCCGCTTTAAAGACGATGTTTCAACTCACAGGACGTGGTTATGCCGCGGCCAACCTGAGCAATGCCAGCCTGCTGATCATTGATGCACAAAATGAATACTTGAGCGGTCCTCTGGCCCTGTCCGGGATGGACGCTGCCACCGCCAACATCGGCCTTTTGCTCGACGCTGCCCGCAAGGCCAAGCGCCCCGTGATCCATATCCGACACTTGGGCACCGTTGGCGGGATGTTCGACCCCCAGGGTGAGCGCGGCGCCTTCATCAAGGGTCTTGAGCCCCAGGGCGACGAGCTGATCATCGAAAAGCGCATGCCCAACGCCTTCAATGACACCGGCCTGCAAAAAGCCCTTGAGAACCTGGGCTCTCTGGATGTGATCGTCTGCGGCTTCATGAGCCACTCCAGCGTCAGCACCACCGTACGTGCGGCCAAAGACTACGGCCTGCGCTGCACCCTGGTCGAAGATGCCTGCGCCACACGGGACCTGCCCACCCCGGACGGCATCATCAGTGCCGCGCAGGTGCAGAAAACCGAGATGGCCATCATGAACGACAACTTCGCCACCCTGACGCTGACCAAAAACCTGATTTGATCGCCGGTGGGCGGCACGCTCCAACCGCCCATCCGTACACCCCACACCCGGCATGAAGTGCCCTATTTCGCTGTACCCTGGAACAACCGGCCCATCCTCCTGTCGAAGGGCCGATACCCTTTAAGGAAAGATCGGAATGAAGATCTCCGATGGTTTTGATGCTCGACGTTTACGCCCCAAGACTCCCAGCAACTGGCGCTCACGCCTGGTGCTTACGTTTGCGGCCCTGCTGACCCTGTTTGGCGCGTTACTGCTACTGGCAGGTGCTGCCAGCCTGATTGGCCGCCCAAGCGCCCTGGGCGAGCTCAACGCCAGCCCCGCAGGTGCAACGCTGGTGCTGGTGTTCGGGCTGCTGGTGAGCTGGCTGGGGGTCTGGATGTGGCGTCGCCGCCGTCGCCAGATGCGCCAGCCCCTAGGGCTGAACATGGCCCCGCACCTGATGAAAAAGCACGACTGAAGCATATCCGCCGCCCGATCGTCGTCGACTTGGGTAAACTAGCCGCCCTTCGCGGAGGCTGACATGCAAGACGACGACTTTTCCCTGTTCAAAAACGAGATTCGCGGTGTTAAACCGATCAAGCATGATCGGGCCGACACCGGCAAACCCAAAGCTGACCGTGCACAGCTGGCCAAACTACGCCAGAACGCCATCGTGCGCACCAATGCGACCATCATTGACGGCCTGTCAGACCAATTCGTGATTGATGTTGGCCCCGAAGATCAGTTGAACTGGTCCCGTGACGGTGTTCAAGAAAGCCAGATGCGCAAGCTCAAGCTGGGCCAGATCGGCTTCGAAGGCAGCCTTGACCTGCACGGCATGACCGTCGAAAAAGCCCGCGAAACCCTCTGGGAATTCCTCGGTGAAGCCACCAGGCTTGAAGTTCGCTGCGTGCGCGTCACCCACGGCAAAGCCGTACGCCTGGACGGCAAGCGCCCGATGATCAAAAGTCACGTCAATACCTGGCTGCGCCAGCACGCACAGGTGCTGGGCTTCTGCTCGTGTCAGGCCAAACACGGCGGCGCCGGCGCGGTGTATGTGATGCTCAAACGCACCATGATGGACGGTCGCGACGAATAACACGAGGATGTACAACGCCAGCACCCCCTTCCCAGGCGCACTCGCCCATCTAATTAGCGGGTAAAGATTGTGCGACCTCGAAACACTGTGCGCTCGACTTTAGCTTGCGAGATTTTTTCCGGAGTTCCCTGAGCCACCAGCTCGAAAAGATTTCGATCGATGACTATGAAGTTAGCCAGTTTGCCCGGCTCAATCGACCCGAACAGATGGCCCTGTCGAACAGAACGCGCACCATTGATGGTGTAGGCCTCGAGCATCTGCTCCAGCGTGGCAGCCTGATCGATGTTGTAGGGTTGTTGACCGTCAAGCGAACGCGTAATGCCCGATGCAATGTTCACGAACGGATTAGGGTCGCGAGTGTCTACAGGCGCATCGCTGCCCGCCACCAGTATTGCACCTGCCTGATGGGTGCTGGCTACAGGATAGATGGCGTGCCAGGCGTAACCGCCTTTTTCGTAAAGCACCTCCTCCAGCGCCTGACCCTTTTTGCTCGGCTGCAGGAATGGCAATACAGTCACATCGTACTCAGGGTCCAGGTTCATCCACGAATACGTATAGGTTAGATAAAGTCCTAATGCTCCCATGCGCTTTTGGTCATCAGGATGGATTATCTGCAGATTGGCAATGGTGTGGGGTATGCCCCTGAAACCATTGCTGTCTCGAGCTGCCTGCAAGGCGTCCACTGCGATTCTCGCCGTGCGGTCGCCAATACTGTGGATATGCGTGCCGAAACCACCTGCATCCAGAGCACTTACATAACGCGAGAGCAAGGTGGGTTCAATATTAACAATTCCATTGAAGTTGGTTTCCGTACTATCGGCTCGCACTGCTACCCGACGTTGTGAGTCCATATCCTTCAGTTCAAGTGAAGGCATCTGATAATTATTCAGCATCCCCGCTGTCGGCAGGAATGGAGGGGTGGCAAAGGGGTCTCCTTCAAGCACTCCGTCCAGGAATATTTTGACCACATCGGCTTTTATCAATGAATTGTCATTAAACTCCTCACGAACTGCTCGGGCCTTCGCCAACCGAGTGGGAATATCGACCACCCCAGCGTAATCTTCGTTGGCGAAACAAGTGGCAACAGTCACATGCATATTCAGCAAATCCCGCTTCTGCATAGCGACGTACTGATCCCGAATAAAATCAGTCGCACAAGCATCCTGAATGCTGGTGATGCCGTTCTTGGCCATCAGCGTTGAGATATCGGGCAAAATATCGCCATACACCTGATTGCCGAGAAGGTGCCCTTTGGGCAGGGACATAAAATCGTAGCTGGCAGCCGGGATCCGATCCCTTGCACGATCACGCACTACCCCAGTAGCCAAACTAACGTATGCAGCCAACTCTGAGAACACCCCTGCTTCAGACAGTGACTGCGTACTGAAACCTACGACCGCGCCTTGTTCATCCTGGGCAGCAGCCAGGGCAATCGAGTTATAGGCGCTAGCATGTCCATCCGAGCCAAATAGCATGACTGGGCGATCCGCAGACGCAGCATCCAATGCCTGGCGAATCGTTTTGTAGGCTGAAGTGGGCTCATTGCCCGCATATGGCATCCATTGGTCGATGATCAACCATGTACCCGGAGCTGCAGGGTAACGAGCCCGGCACTCTCTGGCCACTTGTGCCAACTGATCAAGGTCGATACCTTTGCCTTTCAAGTCACACACATCAATGGCCACTGTACCCAGGGTGTGGAGGTGATTATCGTGAAAACCGGGCAACACCATTTTTTCTTCCAGGTTGATTACTTGATAACCCTGATTAATAAAAATTTCTGCACCGTCACGCCCTCCGGCATACACAATTTTTTCACCTGATACAGCCATAGCCTCAACTTCGCGGCGCTGGCCATCCTGCGTATAAATACGGCCATTGATATATACGGTGCCAGCACTGTCAGTCATTGAATTAGCTGGAGTATTGCCGCACCCACTGACACCAGCGAACAGTAAAAACATAAAAATAGACGCCATTTTTCCACAAGCAAAAGGCATATTTAACCCCATTTAATATTTATAAACTATCTACTGCGCGACCTTCTACCGACAAAATTAATCGCCGTCAATAGCACTAAACACTGCGCACCAACCCGCAACAACAATGGATAAAGTTCACCTAAAAAGGTTTCAATTTACTACAAATACTTTTACAGAAAACACGACACAACCACCTTCTACACTCGCAACATTTTTTAATGACTATTCCATATGACAGTACCCACAACCTCATTACACTACGCACTGTGAACTCCTGCCAAAACACAGTCAGCCACTTAAAACGATACTCACACATAAGAATTGCAGTAGCAGCACTAACGCCGCTCAAGCATATCCAACTTCGGAAAATCCTATGCCCCAACAACTGACAGATTATGAACTTCTAGGAATAAAAGGTCATTACAACCTCTCCGATGGACATGCCTACCATGACATAAACGAGATACACCCTGGGTTTCCAAATCAGTTGCCGGAGATCTGGCGAGACAGTGAATTAACCAAGGTCAATATTGCTGAGCAGCGTTTCAAAAGTGCATTTGCTAAATTGATAAATTCAGAAACACTGGAACACAGCCATTGCTACAAAATCTCGCCAACATCATCGAACTCTATCGATCTGATTGCAGCGTATCTCGCGGTCCAAGCACCCCGTGTGCTGCTGGTAGAACCTACATTCGACAATCTGGCCCTGCTACTACGGCGCCGTGGTTGCGTCCTGCAATCCATAGACGAAAGCCATTTCCGGGACTCGCTCAACGTTCAGGAACTTTTTTCACTGCTTGATGAACTTCACTTCGACACGCTATTTCTGGTGAACCCAAACAACCCAACGGGAGTGACTACCGGCCCTGAGTATTTGACGCTCATCACGGACTATTGCGCACAACGAAAAAAAACATTAGTGCTGGACACTACATTCAGAATGTACACCCTACATCAACATGATGAACGCGCGCACCTGGAGCACAGTGGTTGTCGGTATTTCATCATCGAGGACACGGGCAAGACATGGCCAACTCACGATCTCAAAACCAGCCTGATCAGTTACTCTCCAGACTGCTCCCCCCTATTCGAAATCATCTACGATGAAGTGTATCTATGCCACTCACGATTCGCGATGCTAATGTTCGAAGCTTTATTCGAGCGCACGCGACATGCAGGAATCGCTGCTAGCATCCAAGCCCCGGTAAATCACCGGCATGCCTACCTTGTCAATAAATTATCGAATTCCATCGTAAAACCAAAAACGGAAAGAACATACGCCACCCTGCCTATGGAGTGGCTCGAATTTAAAACCCGCGACAGGATTTCAGATATAGACATCGTTAACTACCTTGCAAATAAAGATGTACATGTATTACCGGGGAGTTTTTTCTACTGGAGCAAAAAAAGCCCACCTTACACGGCATTCCGCGTATCTCTCGCGCGTGAAAGATCGATGTTCTATACCAGTGTCGACAAATTAAAAACTGCTATTGATCAGTTCGAATACGAGCACGCAACACGGGAGTCCGATGTATTCGCCTAGACTTTTCCCACGACTGACATCACCCCCAACAGGCTTTGAACAAGCAGATATCGTAGTAGAACCTCTTTCCATAACCCATGCGATCATCGACTTCGAGGCCGTCTATGTCAGTCGGCAAAAACTTCACGAACGATATAAAACCCCGAATCAATGGCCTATTAATATTACCTTACATGACAACATAGTGGACTTGGGCTGGCATGAGAAAGAATTTCGTGACGGCACCTCATTTGCTTATACCGTGACTAATCAGATGAGGAGTAAATGCTATGGGTGTATCTATATCATCCCAATAGAGCAGCGGCCTACGCTTTCTTTCTGGCTGCGCAGTGATGGTGAATCACCTTTAGACGAAGCATCATTCGAAGTTCTAATCCGTGACTGGCTTACGACTGCTTGGAAAGGCCACGAAATATATATTACGCAAAGTTTCAAGGAAAGATAAATGTGCGGACTGTTCGCTACCTATTTAAAAAATGCCAACAAAGAAGTGACTACCCTGCTCAACCTCCGCGGACTGGATAGCCTCAAACATCGAGGACCGGACCGGCAAGGTTCCTTTTCGACCCAGGACGGCAAAGTCTTTCTCGGCCACAACTTGCTGTCGATATCGGCCCTGAATATTGAAGAAGGTCAACAACCCGTTAGAACGGATAAATTGGTCATGGTGTACAACGGTGAGCTTTATAACCACCGATACCTTCGGGAAAAACTCACGGCTCTCGGCATAGTTTTCGAAGGACACTCAGACACCGAGACTTTATTGCGCGGCATCGATCATTTTGGCTGGGCATTCCTTGACACTGTGGAAGGCTGCTGGGCCTTAGCCGTCTACGACCTAAACTCCAGAAAGCTATTCTTCTCACGGGATCCGCTTGGGGAGAAGCAGCTGATATATACAGTCAACCGAGACGGTTTGACACTTGCTTCTGAAGCCAAAGCAATTAGAGCAATTCGCGGGTCGCTTGAACTCAACGGCGAGCGGATATTATCGGATCTCGTCTTCGACTTCTTTTCGAATCGAGAATCCACTTATTTCAAAGACCTGAACAACTGCCTCCCCGGCAAGGTGTATCAATACGATCAACACTCGCAGGCGCCGCAGATTATTCATTCCCTGCACTTGGGGGCAACCAATCCGGGTTACGCCTTGAGGCAAAAACTGGCGCATGCCGTCAGCTCAATGGTTCCCGAACATCACGGGCATGCCCTGGTTTTATCAGGAGGGCTGGACAGCAGCATTATTGCAAGCCTGCTGAAAACTGAAATGAGGGATAAATTCTTTCCAGCCATCACCGCAGCTTATATCGACAGTGATAATGAAGATTTGCATTGTGCCAAGCAACTCGTCAGTCATTTAGGCCGCATCGACCATCATATAGTGCGTGTTGCCAAGGAAGATATTGAGCAACACTTCGAGTCGGTGCAGTACACCCTTGAAGAGCCATTGCACGATCAGGTTTATATCACGCAATACCTGATCTATAAGCACATATCAAATATGGGCCTCCGAGTTGCGCTTAATGGCCAGGGCGCGGATGAATTTTGGGGGGGCTATTACCATCACTACAATCTTCAAGCACTCTACAGGCTGACTGATCACGAACAAGTCATTAATCATTTTCAACATATCGCTGAACAACGGGGCATTCAGCACCTTCTCACACAGCCCGAAATCGCAACGCTTATCGAACACAACCTTGAGTCTCGCTGGAGCCATGTTGCGACATTGCAAAGCATTCTAATGGAAGGGCATTTGCAAGCCATGCTCAGCCATGAAGACAAACTATCAATGGCGTCAGGGGTGGAGGTCCGCCTGCCATTTTTGAACCAAGATCTGGCCATGCATGCTCTCAGTCTCTGCGCAGAGGAGAAAGTTAACCAAGGTATCGAAAAAGCACCGCTTCGGGCTGCCATGAAGGGCATTTTGCTCGATAAGATTCGACTGCGCCGCAAGCAGGCGTTCCCTGACGCTCCAAAAGCCGCCTACATGAAACTGCCCTCCTTGCAGCAGTTAGCGTCAACCAATGGTTTTTTTTCAAAAAGTGATATCAAACATCTTGCACAGGCCACACCTGACATGGAGTGGCGGATGAACGCGGTCAACGCCTTTTCAGGCGCCTTTATCAGGGGGGTGTGAGCGTGGACGTCAAAGCAAGCGAAATTTTAAGAAGAGCGATCCCCCTCGGCCTTGCCAATATGTCCGTAGTGCTTATGCCCCTGATCGATTCAGTGATGCTTGGGCAGCACGATATATACAGTATGGCAGCCGGTGGACTGGCAATGCAGATTTACCTGGTCCTGTTCATGCTGGGCGAAGGTATCGTATTCGGTTTCGGACCTGTCTATGGCCGATATCTCGATGCCTGCGACACCCGGAATATGGCCAGCTGTAAGCTGGCTGTCTATCTTCTGCTGATTGCATTTGCAGTCATTGCATTCATCATTCTCCTGTGGGGTCCGCAGATACTTCTGAGCCTGCAACAATCACCCAGACTGGTAGAGGAGTCACGGGATTATCTGGTTTTACTGGGCTTCTCGCTTCTGCCCAACCTGTTATTCATTCACTACTGGGAAATACTTGCCTTCCACGACAAAAGTAAATGGGTAATTGCTGGCGCGGTGATCCAGTTGATCAGTAATGTTGTTCTCAACTACTTGTTGATCAATGGCAAATGGGGAGCGCCGCAGTTAGGACTGTTAGGTGCAGGCATAGGAACTTTGATAGCGTCATTGATCGCTGCGGGAGTGCTCTACCTACTCATGTCACGGTATTCAACCAGTACGGAGAGCCAGCTGACAAGAGACCTTTTGAGTTTCCGTACGTCGTTGCTGCCACATATCGTAAAGGTGCTGAAAATTGGCCTACCAATCGGTTTGAGCATCATTAGCACAGTGGCCTTTTTATCAGTATCCGTATTGATGATGGGATGGTTCAGTGAGCAATCATTGGCCGCACATCTCGCAATACTTCAGGTTAATGAACTGATCGTTGTGTTCATCCTGGGTTTTAATGAATATTGCGCCATACATGTCTCATCCCATATCAGTACCGCGACGGGGCCCGCACTACGGGCATTTCTGTTCAAAGTTGCAGTTACCGCATTCAGCTTTATCATAATGCTATTAGCACTGATGTATTTTGTTCGCTTCAGTATATTCTCCCTGTTTCTTGGGCCTTTAACCGAGGTTACTCAGCCGTTCTATAACGACATGAATGAATTTCTCTCATTTTCGTTCCCCTTTTTGTTGATCGACGCTTTCATCCTGTTGCTCACAGGCATTCTAAGAGGTTGCGAAATTACCCGCTGGCCGCTGGTGATGAATCTGGCAGGCTTCTGGTTTTTTGGATTAATTTCCCAATTATTACTGATCAAATACCACCCATCAAGCCCGATTGTGGTCTGGATTGGCATGCAAATAGGCTTTATGGCTACAGCCATAGCCCTGACTATTTTATTTTTGAAATACAGTGCAGCAGATAGTGTCAAATGGCGAGCAACACAACTTGAACATAAGGAATCACTATGAATATCAATACGGCAAATATAGTCGTGATCGGCATGGGGAGTGTTGGCAAAGTTCTGGCTTGCGCTTTCGCTAAAAAACGCAGAGCACATACCTATCACCTTCACTTGATAGGTCGAACGATACAATCGACTTATGAGATTGCTACACGCATTAAGGATTTATATGGACTGAGCCCACAACGACACTTTTGCGATGCCAGACAAATCGACGAACTCATTGAGACACTTCGAAAAATCGGTCCCGATATTGTCGTCAATGTTGCTACACCCGATACACATATCAATATTATGCGCGCCTGCCTGGAAGTCGGCGCACACTATATAGACACAGCTGTCTTCGAGATGCCTGAAGACTTCAACGTACCTGCACCTTGGTACTCCCACGAGTTTGCGCTACGCGAACAATTCCGGCAGAAAGGTTTGACCGCGATTCTTTCCATTGGCTTCGATCCAGGAGTGGTCAACGTTTTCTGCGCTAAAGTGCGTAAAACCTACCTTGACACCATAGAGTCCATTGATATTCTCTGCGCGAATGCAGGCGTTCATAATCAGTTCTTCGCAACCAATTTCAACGCTGCGGTCAACCTCAAAGAGTTGTGTGAGGATACGGGTTACTGGCAACAAGGCGCGTGGCACTCATCGCCCCCCTTTTCTAGGAGCATGGCGTTCAACTTCCCAGCCATAGGCGTACAAAAACTATATTCAGTAGGCCATGACGAAGTTCACTCGCTGTCCATGAACATACCCGAAGCCAAGATTGAATTCTGGATGCGTGTCGGGGACGAATTCAGGGCAACGTTCGATGTATTGAAGAAAGTCGGGATGTTATCGCTAAATCCCATCGAACTAGGATCGGAACGCATTTCACCGCTGGATTACCTGGCGAAAGTTTTGCCCTCTGCGCAAACCTTTGTCAAAGAGTATCGGGGAACAGTATGTGTGGGGGCACTGATAAGTGGCACCAAGGATGGAACACCTGAAACGGTCTTCATACACAGTGTATGCAATCACGAAGATTGCTACAGCGACCTCGAAACCCAAGTGACTGCCTATACCACCGCTCTGCCCGCCATGGCTGCAGCCCTGTTGGTTCTTGATGGCGAATGGGACGTCGGAACCATGGTCCATCCGGAAGAGTTACCCCCTGAACCATTTCTCAACAAGATTCGCGTACTGGGTCTGGACTGGCACGTCACCTATATACCGCAATAACCAAAATAGGCACGGTATCCATGACCTTTTAACTACTGAGCCCCTCATAGTCGTATGACATAAGGACGTTTCATTGAAAAAGCTAAATACCCAACTTTCCACCTTTGGCCTTGAATCCATTCATAAAAACTCACGTATGACCCTGCAGGAAGACTGCTACGATACCCCGGACATCCAACAGCATATTCGTAGGCTTTGGTATAAAGAGCGCGACACGATGATCGCCAGAAGTTACTGGACCGCTGCGCAGAAGAACGAATATGTGCTCCCATATCTGTCCGAAGTGGTCGATTATGTCTTTAGCCAGATCCCCTTCTATCACGAGTTTTACAAGGCCTGTGGATATGAATCCGGAGCGATCAGATCGCTGGCTGATTTCGAGTCGATACCCGTTTTGAATAAAAATATCTTGAGAAGCGTGCAGACCGAAGATTTTATGCCTCGTAACCTGACTAAGGATGCAGCCAGAATGTTCTGGTCAAGCACTTCCGGTTCCAGCGGCGTTGCCTTGCCCATTCTCAGCGATTTAGATTCGGTATCCTTCAATTCCCTGACCTACTACCGGATGTTCCAGCGCCTGGGAGGCAATGCATTCAGCGCCGATCGATGGATCTACAATGTCCACCATATCAGGAGCTGGTTATCTTCCCTGTGTGGCGATTACCCAACATTCACTTTGAATGATATTGCGGATGTCGAAGAGTTCGTCCTGCACATGGAGCATCTTCGCCCCATTTTCCTGAATCTTCTGCCAAGCTACTTGCCTCTACTTGCTCCCTACGCCCGCAGAATTGCCCACCTTGAGTTAAAAGCCATCATCACAAATTCAGAAGCGAGCTCCCGACATGAACGCGAGCATTATTCATCTCTTTTTCAGACGTCGGTGCTTGATGAATACTCGTCAGAGGAAGTTGGGATCATTGCTTTGGAATGCCCTTACCGGCATTACCACCCGGAATTCGATTATGGCCACGTGGAACTCAAAGAGCTTTCGGGCACTGACGGGTCAGCACTGGCAACTGTCTACTGCACTGACTACATGTGTCGAACCATGCCATTTATCCGCTATGACCATGGAGACATCGTTTCGGTGGCTGGAAATGACTCAACCCTTTGCAAGTGTGGCCAACACGGGCGAACAATTGAGCGGGTCGAGGGTCGAAAGGATGACTGCCTGAAGACGCTCAGCGGCCATTATGTTCCTACCGCCATCGTTACGAATACCCTGGACAGTTTTTTCAATGCTGACCCTAACATCTCCTCGTTTCGGTTAATTCAACGCACCTCCCTCACCGACTTCATATTCATGTATACGGGAGCCAGTACCGAGCAGGTAGCCTCCTCGGTGTATGACTTGCGGGAACAACTGCAAGCTTTGCTGAGAATGAGTATCCATTTGAAAATCGAGAGGGTTGATACGTTACCGGACACCCCGAGCTACAAACGAAAGAAGATCATTTGCGAAGCCTAGTCACCCGCTAAACTTCGCTCCTATCAAACTATCTAACTATACAAAAAGTATGGCTACCCTCCCTCTTAAACCTGCTGGATAATACTGAGTACTTGGCGCGCTTTTAGCCCACCACAAATGGATAAACTTTTTGTGACCCCACGACCTCCCAGAACACGCATATTAGTTGCCGACGACCAACCACTTATCGTTGAGGAGATGTGTGAGTTTCTTGAGAGTAATGGCTTCACATGTATTCCCAGCTACAGCAGCCGCCAGGCCATTGATCTGTTCAACGAGGACCCGTCGATAGCGTTGTTGGTATGCGACTTGTTGATGCCTGGTTTCGACGGAATAGAACTCATCCAGAAGCTCAAGCAATACTCCAAAAAGCATCGCGTCTTTGATGCAGTCCTGCTAAGCGCCCAAGGCGAAAAGCAGGACCTGGTCCGTGCTCTGCGTGAAGGCTTTTCCGATTACCACCAAAAGCCTGTCAACCCGGAATCGCTGCTTCAAACACTAAGAAAACTGGAAGACAAGCAAACAGACAGTGCCACGCAAAATCAGAGCAGCGAGGCCTTGAGCAGGCGCTTGCAAGACCTGATTAATTCCATAAGCGATCTACATACCGATATTAAAAAAGCACAGCTGCCCCGGATAACTAACAAACAGACTATCGAACATTTTTATTCAGCAAACTCTCGCCTCGCCAACTGGAAGCGGCACAACTTTTCAGTGAAGGCAAAACAAACTACTAAATAGCCTGCGACATGGGCATCACGCCAAACACCGTAAAGCTCTATATTTCACAAATACTGAACTTGACAGGCGCCTCCAATAGAACACAGTTAGCGCTGACTTTAAAATCACATGGATTGAGTCTATAAAGCGATGAACATACGCTACAGCAAAGGATTTGGCTCTTTTATCACTATTTGTATGCCGGACGCTGTGAGAGTCGGTTTACACCGTCAATTGAATGCTATCAAGAGCGCCAGGAACAGCCTGCAAGTACGCTTGGCAAGTGAGCGTGCAGAAGACTTTAGCGAAGCCCTGAAAACCCTCAATATATTGAGCACGGAGGATATGGCCAGTGTCTCCCAGGTGATACACGCTGTGGTGCAAGCCAGAACTCAGGCTTTGACGCTGTAATCGGGCCATACACCAGAAAGCTCACACAGCGGCTTGATGAACACAGCCCTGAAAGGCAGCCAGCGGGATCAGCCCTCGATCCACGCAGGTGCTGATCCCGATAATGCATTGAGCGTGCGCCAGGTCGAGTCGCGCTTATTTTTCAAGAAGCGCTATCAAAACTGACCATCAGAGTGCGCCGACAATACAACTACCGCCATTCCTACGCTACCATGTGCCTCATGGCAGGCATGAACCCTGCGTTTATCGCCAATCAGCTAGGTCACAGCGTACAGATGTTGCTTTCAACGTATGCTAAATGGCTAAATTCCAGCACAGACTGGAGCGAGCTCGGGAAACTCGAAAACAGCATGATTGGTACAAAATTGGTACGACCCGACGAGGTGCCACTCTGAAACCCGCATGGAATATAGTCCTGTGACACTGGAACAAAACTACACCGCGATCCTCGGTCAACTCGGCGAAGACGTTTCCCGTGAAGGCCTGCTGGATACGCCAAAGCGTGCCGCCAAAGCCATGCAGTACCTTTGCCGCGGTTATGAACAAACCCTGGAAGAAGTCACCAACGGTGCCTTGTTCAGCTCTGACAACAGCGAAATGGTGCTGGTCAAGGACATCGAGCTTTACTCGTTGTGCGAACACCACCTGCTGCCGTTTATCGGCAAGGCCCACGTGGCTTACATTCCGAGCGGCAAAGTGCTGGGCCTGTCGAAAGTGGCGCGCATTGTCGACATGTATGCCCGTCGTCTGCAGATCCAGGAAAACCTGAGCCGCCAGATCGCCGACGCCGTGATGCAAGTCACCGGCGCCCTGGGCGTTGCCGTGGTGATCGAAGCCAAGCACATGTGCATGATGATGCGCGGTGTAGAGAAGCAGAACTCGTCGATGATCACCTCGGTGATGCTGGGTGAGTTCCGCGAAAACGCCGCCACGCGCAGCGAGTTTCTCAGCCTGATCAAGTAAGCGTCCCACCGAAGAAAGCCGGCGTTGATCGCCGGCTTTTTTTCGCCTGCCTGTTTTCAGGTAAGCTGCGCTCCTTCTAATTTGCCCATGAGGCTTTTACTGTGTTTATCAAAGCGCTTCGCGTAGGCCTGGGTCAGCTCATCATCGCTGGTGATTTTGTTACCCGCCCCAGCAAAAAACAGCGTCCCGCCGCCGTTCAGGCCCAGGTCGATCAAGCTGCAAAAAGCCTGACCCTGTACCAGTTCCATGCGTGCCCGTTCTGTGTAAAAACCCGCCGCACCCTGCGCCGCCTGAATGTCCCGGTGGCTTTGCGTGATGCCAAGAACAGCGAGCAAGACCGTCAAACCCTGCTAGAGCAAGGCGGCAAGATCAAAGTGCCTTGCCTGCGCATCGAAGAAGACGGCAAGACCACCTGGATGTATGACTCCAAAGTAATCATCAATTACCTGAACCAGCGGTTTGCCAACGTTTAAACATCACGCTCCACCCCTTCAGTGGGAGCAGGCTTGCTCGCGATCCAGACGACGCGGTTTGTCTGGATGACCGCGTTGATGCCATCACGCTCCACCCCGCTCCCGCCTACAAAAAAACCGGCACTCGGCCGGTTTTTTTATACGCAATCAGCTCAATCAAGCATCCCGACATGCAGCGGATGGCTGGCCACCCGCTGCAACCAGGCTTGAATACCCGGATAGCCGCTCAGATCAAAACCGCCCTGATCGGCCACATGGGTGTAGGCGTACAGCGTAACGTCCGCAATGGAGTAGTGATCGCCCACCAGATACGGCGTGCGAACCAGTTGCTGCTCCATCACGTCCAGCGCCTTGTAGCCGCGCTTCTGCAGCTTGCGGTACTCCTCCAGACGCTCTTGCGGCAGCCCCAGGTAAAACTGGATAAACCGCGCCACCGCAATGTAAGGCTCATGGCTGTATTGCTCGAAAAACTGCCACTGCAACACTTGCGTACGCAAACGCGGCTCGGCCGGCAAAAACTCGCTGCCGTCTGCCAGGTAGTTGAGAATCGCATTGGACTCCCACAAACACGTACCGTCTTCCAGTTCCAGTACCGGCACTTTGCCGTTCGGGTTTTTCGCGAGGAATTCCGGGGTTTCAGTTTCGCCCTTGAGAATGTCCACCGCGAACCACTGATACTCAAGACCCAGCAAATGCAACATCAGCTTGATCTTGTAGCAGTTGCCCGAGTTGTAATCGCCATAAACCTTGAGCATCGCGCCTCCTTTAGGCCGCCTGGGCAGCCTGTGCCTGACGAATCACGTTGGCCAGGCGCTTGAGGCCTTCATGCAGACGCGCCGGGTCGATGTGGCTGAAGTTCAGGCGCAGGCTGCCAACGTTCTGATCCGGGTTGGCGAAGAACGGCTCACCCGGCATGAACGCAACATTCTGCTCCAGAGCTGGCTTGAGCAGCGTGCGGGTATCGAACGGTTGCTTGAGAGTCAGCCAGAAGAACAGCCCGCCCTGTGGCACCTGCCAGTCAGCCAGGTCAGAGAAGTGCTCTTCCAGTGCCGCCTGAAAACCATCTCGGCGCACGCGGTAGAAATCACGCAGTTCGGCCAGGTGGTTGCTCATTTTTTCGGTGCCGATCCATTGCAAGGCTTGCCACTGGCCCACACGGTTGGTGTGCAGGTCCGCCGATTGCTTGAGGCGCAGCAGGTGAGGAAACAGGTCCGGGCTGGCGATAAGGAAACCGACGCGCAGGCCCGGCAACAGGGTTTTGGATACGGTGCCGGTGTAAATCCAGCTGGCTTTTTTCAGGCGGGCGACAATCGGCGTGGCGCTGCCACCGTCGAAGGTCAGTTCGCGATACGGTTCGTCTTCGATCAGGGTCACGCCGAACTCATCCAGCAAGGCCGCTACGGCGTCGCGCTTGGATTCGCTGTAACGCACGGCAGACGGGTTCTGGAACGTCGGAATCAGATAGATGAATGCCGGCTGGTGTTTTTCGAGCTGCACACGCAATGCCGCCAGGTCCGGGCCATCGGCTTGCAGCGGGAAGCTCAGGCATTCGGCACCGAACAGCTGGAAGATTTGCAGCGCGGCCAGATAGGTCGGCGCTTCGAGCATGATTTCCGTGCCCTTGTCGATGTACAGCTTGGCCGCCAGGTCCAGTGCCTGCTGCGAACCGCTGAGCACCATGACCTGGCTCGCATCGCAATCCACACCCAGGGCGCGGGCCTCTGCCGCCAGCACTTCACGCAGGGCCGGCTCGCCTTCGCTCATGCCGTATTGGCCCATGGAAGCTGGCATGCCGGTCCAGTCGACCTTTGGCAGCATCTCTTCGGCCGGCAGGCCACCGGCGAAAGACATGACTTCCGGACGCTGGGCCGCAGCCAGAATTTCACGAATCAAAGAGCTTTTCAGGCGGGAAACACGTTCGGAGAAGGCCATACAGATCACCGGTAGCGGAAGTAATTGGAAATAAGTCAAACTGGTTGACCGAAACTACGCCGCGAAACCTAGATACGTCAATATGCTTGACCTTAAAAATCCGACCACTCAGCGCGCCGCCATGGAAGCCTTCTTCTTTGGCTATCAAGCATTTACCGCCAAAGCGGACGAAATGCTGGGCCGTCGCGGGCTGAGCCGGGTGCATCAGCGCATTGTTTTTTTTATCGCCCACCACCCCGGTGTGAGCGTCAAGGAACTGCTGACCCTGCTGGGCGTAAGCAAACAGGCCCTCAACACGCCTTTGCGCCAATTGATCGAAATGAACCTGGTACGCAGCGTCGCCCCCGAGACCGACAAGCGCAAGCGCCTGCTGGAGCTGACTGCCGACGGCGTTACCTTCGAAAAAAACCTGCGCCGCGAGCAAGTCAAATTGCTGCAGCGGGTATTCGCCCAGGCGGGTGACGAAGCAGTCAACGGCTGGCTGGCGATCAATCATGCTCTGGGGCAAAGCCGCCACGCCTGACCTGCCGACGCCTCGGCGCATCTGATTGGCCGGAAGGCTGACCCGGCATTTCGTCTACAATTTGAAAAACATTATTTGCTTTATTTGTATACAAAAGCATAATTCATCTCGCCTGCGTTCCTGACCGAAAAGTCAGAAAACCTGTCACCCGCCTCATCCAGTGCCCTTAAAAACAATAAAAGCCTGAGGAATTACCGTGGACAGCCAAAAGTCAGAAACACCCGCCCTGGACCTTTCACCCCCCACCTCACGGGGCTTGCTGGAACGTCTGTTCAAACTGTCGCTGCATGGCACCACGGTCAAGACCGAACTAATCGCCGGGCTGACCACCTTTATCACCATGGCCTACATCATTTTCGTCAACCCCAACATCATGGCCGATGCAGGGATTGACCATGGCGCCGCCTTTGTGGCGACCTGCATCGCCGCCGCGCTCGGCAGCCTGCTGATGGGGCTCTACGCCAACTGGCCAGTAGGACTGGCGCCAGGCATGGGCCTGAATGCGTTTTTCACCTACACAGTGGTCGGCACCATGGGCTACAGCTGGGAAACGGCACTGGGCGCAGTTTTTGTCTCCGGCGTGCTGTTCCTGATTCTGACCCTGTCACGGATACGCGAATGGTTGCTCAACAGCATTCCTGTCAGTCTGCGCTACGCCATGGGTGCCGGGGTTGGCTTGTTTCTGGGGATCATCGGCCTGAAAACCTCAGGCATCATCGTCGACAGCCCGGCAACCCTGATCAAGCTCGGCTCGCTGCGTGACCCCGCTCCGCTGCTGGCCGCCGTGTGCTTTTTGCTGATTGCGATCCTCAGCTACCACCGGGTGTTCGGCGCGATCCTGATCAGCATCATCGCTGTCACTCTGGCCGGCTGGGGCCTGGACCTGGTGCACTACAACGGCATCATGTCCGCACCGCCGAGCCTGGCGCCGACCTGGATGGCCATGGACCTCAAGGGTGTGTTCAATATCAGCATGATCAGCGTGGTATTGGCCTTCCTGTTTGTCCACATGTTCGACACCGCCGGGACCCTGATGGGCGTGGCCCAGCGCGCCGGGCTGGTCAAGGCCGACGGCAGGATCGAAAACCTGTCACGGGCACTCAAGGCGGACAGTGCCTCCAGCGTGTTCGGGGCCGTGGTCGGCGTGCCACCTGTCACCAGCTACGTCGAAAGCGCCGCCGGCGTGGCAGCGGGCGGGCGAACCGGGCTTACCGCCGTGACCGTGGGCGTGTTATTTGTCGCCGCCATGTTCTTTGCCCCCCTGGCTGGCATGATCCCCGCTTATGCCACCGCAGGCGCACTGATCTACGTGGCGATGCTGATGATGGGCGGCATGCAGCACATCAACTGGGACAAGCCCACCGACTGCATCCCGGCAATCGTGACCATGATCATGATGCCGCTGACCTTCTCGGTGGCGGACGGAATTGCCCTGGGCTTTATCAGTTACGTGGCCCTCAAGGCGGGCACCGGCAAGTACCGCGAAATTTCCGTCAGCTTGTGGGTGCTCTGCGCTATTTTCATCGCCAAGTTTATTTATCTGTAAACCGGGCGGTATCAACCGGCCCCGCCCATAGTGCGGGGCGTTTGTTGCATGGGAGGAAGTGATGAGTCTGGAAACCTGGCTGCTGTTCAGCAGCGCGGCATTGGTGGTAATCCTGATTCCGGGGCCACTGTCGTTATTGATGATCAGCAACAGTTTGAACTACGGTTTACGCCGCTCGTACCCTGCGTTTCTGGGCGGTGTTTTTGCATCGATCTGCCTGCTCAGTGCTTCGGCCCTGGGTTTGGGGGCCTTGCTGCTGGCCTCGGAAAAACTCTTCAGCGCCCTGAAAATCGTCGGTGCGCTGTATCTGTTTTACCTCGCCTGGCAAAGCTGGAAGCAATCGCGCCAGCCGGCCACCGCAGTCAATGTGCCCCAGGCTGCACCAATACCGCGCTTCACCGCCCTGTTTGGGCGCGCGTTTGTACTGGGCGCCAGCAATCCAAAAGACATTCTGTTCTTTGCCGCCTTCCTGCCGCAGTTTCTCAACCCCGACCTGCCCTTCCTCAACCAGTTGCTGGTAATGATCGCCACCTGGACCGTGCTCGACCTGCTGTGCAAGCTGGCCTACGGCCTTGGCGCCCATGGCGCGGCGGGCTATCTGCGCAGCGGCAAGGGCCAGAGCTGGTTTAACCGCGTCAGCGCCGGCCTGTTTGGGGTGGCGGGTACGGCGTCGTTGTTGAGTCGCTGATACAGCACCGCATTTGTGGGAGCGGGCTTGCTCGCGATACGGGCGACGCAGTTTTTCTGGATGACCGCGTCGACGCCATCGCGAGCAAGCCCGCTCCCGCAGCTTATTTGTTTGCGGGCAAAAAAAAGCCCGCAGTGTGAGCGGGCAAATAACCACATGCGCAGATCGTGAATCTCTAGCTCCCGCGATAAGTCGAGTAGCTGTAAGGCGAAATCAATAGCGGGACATGGTAGTGATCCTGCTCGGCACTGATGCCGAAACGCAGTACCACCACATCCAGAAAAGCCGGCTGCGGCAACTGCACACCCCGTGCGCGGTAGTAATCACCGGCACTGAACTGCAACTGGTAGACCCCCGAACGGTAGGTCTCACCCTCCAGCAGCGGCGCATCGCAGCGGCCATCGCTGTTGGTCAGTGCCGACGCCACCAACTCCAGCTGTGAACCTTCAACCCGATACAGCTCGACCTTGATCGAGCTGCCCGGGCAGCCGTGCGCTGCATCCAAAACGTGCGTAGTCAAACGTCCCATTGATTCTGCGACCTCCCGAACCGGTGAATAAAACGGTTGCTGAACTCGTTTGGCGTACCAAAAAGCTCGACGAAGCAAGATTAATACACTTATTAAAAAAATTGTACACAATTAAAAGTGCTATCGAAGCAGCCCCGCAAACCACGGGGCCCAGACACCTGACTCCGTCAACAACGCAGCCCATAGCGACTTTATGTTCATAACCTGACTAATCAGGCAAGTTTTTTGCAAGTACTCTTCCAGCGCAAGGCGTGGTAGAAATAGACGAAATCAGGGTTACAAATGCTTTATAAAGTTGTATACAATCAGGCCATCGCAGTGACGCCAGGTCTGGCCAATCGACTGTTAACACGAACAATAAGGAAGACTGTAGTGAGCGCTGACTACCCACGCGACCTGATTGGTTACGGTCCCAACCCTCCGCATCCGCATTGGCCGGACAACGCCCGTATCGCCCTGTCTTTCGTACTCAACTACGAGGAAGGCGGCGAACGCAACATCCTGCACGGTGACAACGAGTCAGAAGCCTTCCTGTCGGAAATGGTTTCCGCGCAGCCGCTGCAAGGCGAGCGCAACATGAGCATGGAATCCCTTTATGAGTACGGTAGCCGCGCAGGCGTGTGGCGTGTGCTCAAGTTGTTCCGCGAATTCGATATCCCGCTGACGGTGTTTGCCGTGGCGATGGCCGCCCAGCGCCACCCGGATGTCATCCGTGCCATGGTCGCGGCCGGGCATGAGATATGCAGCCACGGCTATCGCTGGATCGACTACCAGTACATGGATGAAGCCCTTGAGCGCGAACATATGCTCGAAGCGATCCGCATCCTCACCGAAATCAGCGGCGAACGCCCGCTGGGCTGGTACACCGGCCGCACCGGCCCCAATACCCGGCGGCTGGTGATGGAAGAAGGCGGTTTCTTGTATGACTCGGACACCTATGACGACGACCTGCCCTACTGGGAGCCGAACAACCCCACCGGCAAACCGCACCTGGTGATCCCTTACACCCTGGACACCAATGACATGCGCTTCACCCAGGTGCAGGGTTTCAACACCGGCGAGCAGTTTTTCCAGTACCTCAAGGATGCGTTCGATGTGCTGTACGCCGAAGGTGCAGAGTCGCCGAAAATGCTATCCATCGGCCTGCATTGCCGCCTCATTGGCCGCCCTGCGCGTCTCGCCGCCCTCAAGCGTTTTATCGAATACGCCAAGGGGCACGAGCACGTCTGGTTCACCCGCCGCGTGGACATCGCCCGCCACTGGCACGCCACCCATCCTTATGTTGCAGAGACTGCCCAATGAGCACCTTCAAGACCCTCAAGCCTTCAACCCTGAGTCGTGAAGCGTTCGTGGCGGCCTTTGCCGATATTTACGAACACTCGCCCTGGGTTGCTGAAAAAGCCTTCGACCTGGGCCTGGACAGCAGCGTCGACACCATCGAGACCCTGCACCAGCGCATGAGTGACATTTTGTTGAGCGCCGATCACGCCAGCCAGCTGGCATTGATCAACGCTCACCCGGACCTGGCGGGCAAAGCAGCCGTCCAGGGCCAGCTTACCGAAGCCAGTACCCATGAACAGGCTGGCGCCGGTATTCACCAATGCACGGCCGAAGAGTTCCAACGCTTCACCGAGCTGAACGACGCCTACAAAGCCAAGTTCAAGTTTCCCTTCATCATGGCGGTAAAAGGCAGCGACCGGCACCAGATCCTCGCCGCGTTCGAAACCCGCATCCACAACCCGGCAGACGTCGAGTTCAAATGCGCGTTGGCAGAAATCAACAAAATTGCCCTGTTCCGATTGCTCCAGCTCTAAGCCGAACCGGCACCTGCCGATGACGCATCTCCAGCCACTTAATTAAAGGCAGACAAGAAGAATGAAAGCGCAACCCGTACCTTTCGAGAAGTTCGTCAACCTGGCCGATGCCCGCCTGGGCACCAAAATCGTTTCGGTAACCGATGACTGGTTCGCTGACGCCAACCGCATGTTCCAGCCGACCCCGGCCGTATGGAAGGAGGGCGTTTTCGATGACAACGGCAAGTGGATGGACGGCTGGGAGTCCCGCCGCAAGCGCTTCGAAGGCTATGACAGTGCAGTCATCCGTCTTGGTGTTCCGGGTTCGATCAAGGGCGTGGACATCGACACTTCATTCTTCACCGGCAACTTCCCGCCGTCTGCCTCCCTTGAGGCCTGCTTCCTGGCCTCGGGCGAACCGGGCGAAGACACTAAATGGGTTGAAGTGCTGTCGGCTGTCGAGCTGCAAGGCAACAGCCACCACTACCACGAGATCAGCAATGACCAGGCGTTCAGCCACTTGCGCTTCAACATCTACCCGGATGGCGGCGTAGCACGTCTGCGGGTTTACGGCGTGCCGTTCCGCGACTGGTCCGCAGTGGGCGACAACGAACAGGTCGATCTGGCTGCAGCCCTTAACGGTGGCCGTGCCCTCGCCTGCTCCGATGAACACTTCGGCCGCATGAGCAACATCCTCAACCCGGGCCGTGGCATCAACATGGGCGACGGCTGGGAAACCGCGCGTCGTCGTACGCCGGGCAATGACTGGGTCATCGTCGCGCTGGGCCATGCGGGCGAGATCGAAAAAATCATCGTCGACACCCTGCACTTCAAGGGCAACTACCCGGACACCTGCTCGATTCAGGGCGCATTCGTCAAAGGCGGCACCGACAGCCAGATCGAAACCCAGTCGTTGTTCTGGCGCGAACTGCTGCCGAGCCAAAAAATGGAAATGCACGCTGAGCACACCTACAGCGAGCAACTCAAAAACCTCGGTCCGATCACCCATATTCGCCTGAACCTGTTCCCGGACGGTGGTGTAAGCCGCCTGCGTGTTTTGGGCAAAGTCGCCAAATAAGCGCTGACCCCGATCGCAGGCAAGCCTGCTCCCACAGGGAATTGCATCGCACATGTGGGAGCGGGCTTGCCCGCGATAGCGACAAAACTGACACCACAGAAACCTGAACAAGAAGACCACCATGCGCACATTGATGATTGAACCGCTGACCAAAGAAGCCTTCGCCCCTTTCGGTGACGTAATCGAAACCGATGGCAGCGACCACTTCATGATCAATAACGGTTCCACCATGCGCTTTCATCGCCTGGCAGAGGTCGAAACGGCTACGCCAGACGACAAGGCGATCATCAGCATTTTCCGCGCTGAAGCGCAGGACATGCCCTTTACCGTTCGCATGCTGGAGCGTCATCCGTTGGGCAGCCAGGCTTTTATCCCGCTGCTCGGCAACCCCTTTCTGATCGTGGTCGCGCCAGTTGGCGATGAACCTGTATCAGGCCTGGTCCGCGCCTTTGTCAGTAATGGCAGGCAGGGCATTAATTACCATCGCGGCGTTTGGCACCATCCGGTGCTGACGATCGAAAAGCGGGATGACTTCCTGGTGGTTGATCGCAGTGGCACAGGCAATAACTGCGATGAGCATTTTTTGAAAGAGGATGAGCTGTTGATCCTCGCCCCCCACCAATAAGAGAAGGCCTGATAGCCCGCGCAAGGGTGACAGGCAAGAGGTAGAGACTGTGGAAGCACATCTGATGGAATGGCTGAATCTGAGCGTGCGCTGGATTCATATGATTACCGGCGTGGCCTGGATTGGCGCCTCGTTTTACTTTGTCTGGCTCGAAAACAACCTGGACCGGAGCAACCCCAAAGAGGGGCTGGCCGGGGATTTGTGGGCCATTCACGGCGGCGGCATTTACCACCTCGAAAAATACAAGCTGGCCCCACCGACCATGCCGGACAACCTGCACTGGTTCAAATGGGAAGCCTACTTCACCTGGATGTCAGGCATTGCCTTGCTGTGCCTGGTGTTCTACTTCAACCCGGCGCTGTACCTGATTGCTCCCGGCTCCAGCCTCAGCGGGCCCGAAGCCGTGGCCATCGGCATTGGTTCATTGATGGCCGGCTGGTTCATTTACGACTTTCTGTGCGACTCCGCCCTAGGCAAGCGCCCGGCGTTGCTCGGTTTCATCCTGTTTTTGCTGCTGGTTGGCGCAGCCTTCGGCCTGAGCAAGGTGTTCAGTGGCCGTGGTGCGTACCTGCATGTGGGCGCCATCATCGGCACCATCATGGTGGGTAACGTATTCCGCACCATCATGCCCGCCCAGCGCGCACTGGTGGCCGCGATCAAGGAAGGCCGCAGCCCCGATCCGGCACTGCCGGCCAAAGGCCTGTTGCGTTCACGCCACAACAACTACTTCACCTTGCCGGTGCTGTTCATCATGATCAGCAACCACTTCCCGAGTACCTACGGCAGCCAGTACAACTGGTTGATCCTGGCCGGGATTGCGGTGCTGGCAGTGCTGGTTCGTCACTACTTCAACACCCGCCACAACAGCCATAAATTTGCCTGGACCTTGCCCGTCGCTGCACTGGGCATGATTTGCCTGGCTTACGTCACAGGCCCAAAACCTGCGCCAACCGCTCCTGAAGTGGCCAAGGTGATCAAGTACCAGCCGCTTCCGGAAACCGCTCTGGGCGGTGTCAAAGCCGCGGATGCCCCGCCCCCCGCACCCGCACCTGCTGCCCCCGCAGCCCCAGTGGCCAGCATTGATTTCGAAAAAGTCCACGTGGTGATCCAGGAACGCTGCACGGTCTGTCACTCCGCCACGCCCAGCAGCCCGCTGTTCAGCGCAGCGCCAGCCGGGGTGATGTTTGACACCGCGCAGCAGATCAAGCTGATGGCCCCGCGCATTCAGGCACAGGCCGTTGCCAGCCAGATCATGCCGCTGGGCAACATCACGCAAATGACGCAACAGGAACGCGACCTGATCGGCGCCTGGATCAATACCGGGGCCCCTACCAACTGACGCGCGCGGTGGCCGCAGCCTGGCTGCGGCCACAAGAACACACCACTAGCTCACAACAATAAGAATGACCGAGGTGTTGCATGTCCGATTTAACCGAACCGCGCATACCCGACATAACGGCCCCGCCGCCCCTGGCGCGACTCCCTTTGCTGCAATTGATCCTGGTTGGCTTGCAACACGTGCTGCTGATGTATGGCGGTGCGGTTGCTGTGCCGCTGATCATCGGGCAAGCCGCAGGTCTGAGTCGTGAAGAGATCGCCTTTCTGATCAACGCCGACCTGCTGGTCGCGGGGATCGCGACCATCGTGCAATCCATGGGCATCGGCCCCATGGGTATCCGCATGCCGGTCATGATGGGGGCCAGTTTTGCCGCTGTCGGCAGCATGGTAGCCATGGCCGGCATGCCGGGTATCGGCATGACCGGCATTTTCGGGGCAACCATTGCTGCCGGTTTTTTCGGGATGATCATTGCGCCATTCATGTCCAAGGTGGTGCGTTTCTTCCCGCCATTGGTCACCGGTACTGTCATCACCTCCATTGGCCTGTCACTGTTCCCCGTCGCGGTGAACTGGGCCGGTGGCGGCAGTGCTGCTGCGCAATTCGGCTCCCCGGTGTACCTGGCCATCGCGGCCCTGGTGCTGGGTACCATCTTGCTGATCAACCGCTTCATGCGCGGTTTCTGGGTCAATATTTCGGTGTTGATCGGTATGGCGCTGGGCTACGTTCTGTCCGGTTCAATCGGCATGGTCGACCTCTCCGGTATCGACCAGGCGCCCTGGTTCCAGGTTGTCACTCCGCTGCACTTCGGCATGCCCGAGTTCCACCTCGCACCCATCCTCTCCATGTGTCTGGTGGTGGTGATCATTTTTGTCGAGTCCACCGGGATGTTCCTGGCGCTGGGCAAAATCACCGGCCAGGAAGTCACCCCGCGCATGCTGCGTCGCGGCTTGCTGTGTGATGCGGGCGCTTCGTTCTTCGCCGGTTTCTTCAACACCTTTACCCATTCCTCCTTTGCCCAGAACATTGGTCTGGTGCAGATGACCGGCGTGCGTTGCCGTTCGGTCACGATCATGGCCGGGATATTTCTGATCACCCTGAGCCTGCTGCCCAAGGCGGCGTATCTGGTGGCCTCTATTCCGCCTGCGGTACTGGGCGGCGCAGCCATCGCCATGTTCGGCATGGTTGCGGCTACGGGGATCAAGATCCTGCAGGAAGCCGATATCGCCGACCGCCGCAATCAGTTGCTGGTGGCCGTCAGTATCGGCATGGGCCTGATCCCCGTGGTGCGCCCTGAGTTCTTCGCCCACTTGCCACTGTGGATGGGCCCCATCACGCACAGCGGAATCGCCATGGCCGCCGTCAGCGCGGTATGCCTGAACCTGATGTTCAACGTACTGGGCGGCGCCGGCCGTGCAGCCATGAGCGGGCACGTGCATCAGCACTGATCCGACTACCCCCTTGTGGGAGCGAGCCTGCTCGCGATGCAAACGATGCGGTATTTCTGAACAACCGCATTGAGGCCATCGCGAGCAGGTTCGCTCCCACAGAGTCACCAGCTTCTGGTAAAGAAAACAACAATAAAAAAGGAGTTACCCATGAACTGCAAACACTGGGGCGTCATGCTCGCGGGTGGTTTTCTGGCTGCCGGTCAGGCAATGGCCGGTGATCTGTTTTTGTGGCAAACCAACAGCCTGACTTACCTCTACGGCAAGAACTTCGCGATCAACCCTTCGATCCAGCAAACCGTCACCTTCGAGCATGCCGACAAGTGGAAATACGGCGACAACTTCCTGTTTGTCGACCGCATTTTCTACAACGGCAAGGAAGACCCCAACAAAGGCCCGCATACCTACTACGGCGAGTTCAGCCCGCGCCTGTCCCTGGGCAAGATCTTCGACCGCAAGTTTGAGTACGGCCCGATCAAGGACGTATTGCTGGCCATGACCTATGAGTACGGCGAAGGCGACAGCGAGGCGTACCTCATCGGCCCCGGCTTTGACCTGGCGGTACCCGGCTTCAACTACTTCACCCTGAACTTCTACCGTCGCCATACCGAAGGACCGCGCCCTGGTACCGGTACCTGGCAGATTACCCCGTCGTTTTCCTACACCATCCCCATGGGGCGCTCCAACCTGCTGATCGACGGCTACATGGACTGGGTGGTCGACAATGACCAGAACTCCCGCGGCACCTATCACGCCAACCTGCACTTCAACCCTCAGATCAAATATGACCTGGGCAAAGCCCTGAACCTGGGTGAGAAACAGCTGTATGTGGGGATTGAATACAGCTACTGGAAAGACAAGTACGGCATCGAAAGCAGCAGCCGCCTGGACACCAACCAGAACACGGCCAGTGCCCTGATCAAAGTCCACTTCTAAGTTAAAGGCTGTGCACGCTCTGTTATCGCTCGACCCGGGTGATAACAGAGCGCTTGAGTGCAAACGTCTGAGCCAGTATTCTCCGCGGCCGCTCAAACGCGAGTGTTGTTTTAAAGCTGACTTCAAAGCCAACTTAATGCCTTTAAATCAAAGGTTTAGTGCCTGTATTAATCACCTTTCACGCGATTGTCAGATGACTGCCGGGGGGTTTTTTTGGCCCTCAAACAGGCATGGCCCCGTACTTGCTTTAAACAATAAAGCTGACCGTAAGGGCAAGTTTTAAAAAACGGACCAAGGCGCCAAAACAGAGCGCCACGTTCTCACTACTGCACACCTTTTTACTTTTTTGGAGCTAACCGAATGAAGCGCACTCTTACCAGCCTGATGCTTGCGGGGAGCATGTTGGGCGGGGCTCCGGCAGTCGCCGGCGACCTGCTGCAATGGCAAACCAACAGCCTGACTTACTTGTACGGCAAAGACTTCCAGGTCAATCCAAAGATCCAGCAAACCCTCACCTTCGAGCACGCTGACAGCTGGAAGTACGGCGATAACTTTTTCTTCCTCGACCGAATTTTCTATAACGGTAAAGAAGACGGTAACGTTGGCCCGAACACCTATTACGGCGAATTCACCCCACGCTTGTCGTTCGGCAAAATCTTCGACCAGAAGTTTGAGTTTGGCCCGATCAAAGACGTACTGCTGGCCATGACTTACGAGTTTGGCGAAGGCGACACCGAGGCCTACCTGATCGGCCCGGGTTTCGACCTGAACGTGCCGGGCTTTGACTACTTCCAGTTGAACTTCTACCAGCGTTTCCCTGAAGGCAGCCGCGCTGGCAAAGGCGTATGGCAGATCACTCCGGTATGGTCCTACACCCTGCCCGTGGGCAACTCCGATGTGCTGATCGACGGTTACATGGACTGGGTGGTCGACAACGACCAGAATTCGCGCGGCACCTACCACGCCAACCTGCACTTCAACCCTCAGGTCAAATACGACCTGGGCAAAGCCTTGAGCTGGGGCGCCAAGCAGTTGTACGTAGGTGTTGAGTACGACTACTGGAAGAACAAGTACGGCATCGAAGACAGCGGTTCATTCAAAACCAACCAGGACACTGCAAGCCTGCTGGTCAAGTACCACTTCTGATGCACTGGCCTCAGCCGCGTTATCGCGCCTGAGGCACCTGCAGCAAACCGCGCAGCATCAGGTCCAGGCTGTCCAGCGCAGCCGCCAGGCGCTGCGGCGGGTCGTCGGCCTCGGCAATCCAGAACGACGCATCCATCAAGCCGCCCTGGATCAGGCGCGCCAACGCCTCGGGATCGGTGCGCTGGATCACCTGCGTGTCCATCAAGCCCTGCAGCATCGCCGCCATCGAAAGGCAGCACACCGACTGCGTGCTCTGCACGTATTGCGAGCCCAGCACCGAGGGCGCATCCCGTAACAGAATGCGCTGCACTTCGACTTGCAGGGCCATCTCCAGATACAGCCGGCACTGATCCTGAAATCCCTGCCACTGGCTTTCGGCCTGCTCAAGGACCTGCGCCAGCTGCGCATCGAGTTCGGCATCGATTTGCTGGGCCACCGCCTGAAACAAGCCCTTCTTGTCACCGAAATGGTGATACAGCGCACCACGGGTCAGGCCCACTGAAGCCGTCAACTCATCCATCGAGGTCCGGGCATAGCCCACCGAACCGAAGGCCAGGCGTGCGGCTTCAAGCAGCTTGCCACGGGTTTCTTCGATCATTTGCGACCGCGCTTTGGGCGCCATGTCTGCCACCTTTTTTTGGGATACACGGCGTATGTTAATTGACATACGCCGTGTATGCGTATATTTCTACATACGCCGCGTATGTGGCGCGCAGAGGAACCTGTGGGAGCGGGCCTGCTCGCGATAGAATCGCCGCTCAATTCATTTGAACCGCATCGCGAACAAGTCCAGTCGTCGCACCGCCGCTCCCACCACTCAACTATATTTCCGGAGCTTGTATGGCTAACCCTTATCGCGAGATTTTCAGCGCCCCCGGCACCAGGGCTTTCAGCGGCGCGGGGCTGATCGCACGGATGCCGATTTCCATGGTCGGCATCGGCATCATCACCATGCTTGCGCAATTGCACGGTTCCTATTGGCTGGCCGGTGCCGTGGCCGCCACCTTTGCCCTGGCCATGGCCCTGCTGGCGCCACAAATCTCGCGCTGGGTCGACCGCTATGGCCAGCGCCGCGTATTGCCCGGCGTCACCGCCATTGGCGTCAGCGCACTGCTGGGCTTGCTGCTGTGCAGCCATTTCGCGGCGCCTGACTGGACACTGTTTGTTTTCGCCGCGCTGTCCGGCTGCATTCCCAGCATGCCGGCCATGGTGCGTGCACGCTGGACCGAGCTGTATCGCGGCACGCCCAGACTGCACACCGCTTTTTCGTTCGAGTCAGTGCTCGATGAGGTGAGCTTCATTATCGGCCCGCCGATTTCCGTAGGGCTGAGCGTGGCCTTGTTTCCCCAGGCCGGGCCGCTGGTGGCAGCCATCCTGCTGGCCATCGGCGTTACCGCCTTTGTGCTGCAACGCAAAACCGAACCGCCGGTACACCCACGCAGCAGCGAACACAGCGCCAGCGTGTTGCGCCAGGGTGCCGTAGTGATTTTGCTGCTGTCCCTGCTGGGGCTCGGAACGATTGTGGGCACCGTGGATGTGGTCAGCGTCGCCTTTGCCCAGCATCAGGGCCAACCTGCTGCTGCCAGCATCGTGCTGTCGATGTATGCCCTGGGGTCGTGCGTGGCCGGTCTGGTGTTCGGCACGCTCAAATTGAACATGCCGCTGCCCAGGCTGTTCCTGCTGGGCGCGCTGGCCACCGCGATTACCATGGTGCCGCTAATGTGGGTCGACAGCATCGCCACACTGGCTGTGGGCATGCTGTTCGCCGGAGTGTTTTTCGCCCCTACCCTGATTACCGCGATGGGCCTGGTGGAAAATATCGTCCCGCCCGCCAAACTGACCGAAGGCCTGACCTGGATGATTACCGGTCTGGGCATCGGCGTTGCCCTCGGCGCAGTCGTCGGCGGCTGGGTGATTGACGCTTACGGCCCCCGCACCGGGTTTACCGTGTCGCTGGCTGCCGGGGGCGCCATGTTGCTGTCCGCCGCGCTGGGTTATCGCCTGCTGCAGGACAGCACCTCGCCACGCAGCCTGGCGGCATGACGGCTTAGCCTTTGACGGTGCTCCAGACCTTGCTCGCACCCGCCACCACGGCCAGCACTGCCGCGCCGGCGATAATGCCGGCCACGGCGTTGAGCAGGGTCGGCACAATGGCTGACACCACGCTCAACCACTGCGTGCTGCTGGCCGCCACGCCTTCGATCCAGTGATGCACCGCCGGCACACCATGGGTCAGGATCCCGCCGCCGACCATAAACATGGCCGCCGTGCCGATCACCGACAGGCTTTTCATCATGTACGGCGCGGTGTTCAACAACCCGCGTCCAAAACTGCGCTGAAAACGCGGCCACAGGCCTTCGCCGGTTTTCTGGCTCAGGTACAAACCCGCGTCATCGAGCTTGACGATGCCCCCCACCAGGCCATACACACCGATCGTCATCACAATGGCGATGCCCGAGAGCACGACCACTTGCTGTATCAGCGGTGACTCGGACACGATCCCCAGGGTGATGGCAATGATTTCGGCCGAGAGAATGAAGTCCGTGCGCACCGCGCCTTTGACCTTGTCCTTTTCGAACGCTGCCAGATCGACGTCCGCACCGGCCAGCGACTCTTGCAAGGCCTGGCGCTCGCCATGGGTGTCGGCCTTGCGGTGCATAAAGGTGTGAGCCAGCTTCTCGAAACCCTCAAAACATAAATAAGCGCCGCCCACCATCAACAGCGGCGTCACCGCCCACGGCGCAAATGCGCTGATGGCCAGTGCGGCGGGTACCAGAATCAGCTTGTTGCGAAACGAGCCCTTGGCCACGGCCCACACCACAGGCAATTCCCGGTCAGCCCGCACACCCGAGACCTGCTGGGCATTGAGCGCAAGGTCATCACCCAGCACCCCGGCGGTTTTTTTGGCGGCCACTTTGGTCATCAGTGCGACGTCATCGAGTACCGCGGCAATATCGTCGAGCAACATCAGCAAACTACTGCCAGCCATAGAAAAACGTCCTTTGAGATTGAATGGCAACAAGCATAGCGCGTGCCAGCCTGAAAGCTGCAATCTTGAGCCGCTTGCAAGCCCGGTGCTACCATGCCCGACCGCCCAAGCAGGCAAGGACATATCGGGTTTATGAGCAGTATCCGCGAGCGTAATAAAGAACTGATTTTGCGTGCCGCCAGCGAAGAATTCGCTGACAAGGGGTTTGCCGCCAGCAAAACCAGCGACATCGCGGCCAAGGCTGGCGTGCCCAAGCCCAACGTCTACTACTACTTCAAGTCCAAGGAGAACCTCTATCGCGAGGTGCTCGAAAGCATTATCGACCCGATTCTGCGGGCTTCTACGCCATTCAATGCCGACGGCGAACCGAACGAAGTGCTGAGCAACTACATCCGCTCAAAAATCCTGATTTCCCGCGACCTGCCGTTTGCGTCCAAGGTGTTCGCCAGTGAAATCATGCACGGCGCGCCGCATCTGAGTGAAAAACAGGTCGAGCAGCTAAACGCCCAGGCCCGTCACAACATCGAGTGCATCCAGATCTGGATCGACCGCGGCCAGATTGCCCCGATCGACCCGCATCACCTGATGTTCAGCATCTGGGCCGCAACCCAGACCTACGCTGACTTCGACTGGCAGATCTCCGCCATCACCGGCAAGGCCAAGCTGGAAGACAGCGACTACGAAGCTGCGACCCAGACCATTATCCGGCTGGTGCTCAAGGGTTGTACTCCGGACTGAGCCCCTCTTCGAAACCTGTGGGAGCGGGCTTGCTCGCGATGGCATCACCGCGCACTCCAGAGGGACCGCGCCGCTTGCATCGCGAGCAAGCCCGCTCCCACAAGGCCCGCGCCGCCCCCCCTCAATACGGTCTCTGCGTTTAAACCACCACCCCCGCATCCGCCCGCAACCCCTGGGCCTCTATCGCACTGATCGCGCATTGTTCGTCGATGTCCGAGGTGTCGCCGCTGATCCCGATCGCGCCGATGACCTGCCCTTGCCCGTCACGAATCAACACCCCGCCCGGCGCAGGCACTACGTCGCTCTGCCCCATCCCGTTAAGCGCCGCGAAGAACGCCGGACGCTGTTGCGCATCCAGCGCCAGCAAGCGCGAGCCCTTACCCAGCGCAACCGCACCCCAGGCTTTACCGATCGCAATGCTGGGGCGCAACAAGCTGGCACCATCTTCACGCTGCAACGCCAGCAAATGCCCACCCTCATCGAGCACCGCCACCGTCAACGGCGACGCGTTGATCTGGCGGCCTGCAGCCAGGGCCTGAGCGGTCAGATTTAAAGCGACTTTCAAGGTTAAAGCACTCATGGTTGCCGTCCTCATCTTGTTATGGAAAGCCTTTCATACGCCTTTTCAAGCGATTCTCATGCAACCAATAGAACACAATAATAATTTAGTTTGTATACAATTTTTTAGAGACGAAAATTAAAAACCCACCCATAAAGCCTGAATACAGGGCTTTCGACCGGCCAGTCATTGATTCGATAAAAGCCATTGACCTGCACACCGGAGCATGAATACACTCGCTCAACAGCCACTTGTATACAATTACAAAACGTAAGAGGCACAAAACAATGAGCAAAATGAGAGCAATCGAAGCCGCCGTTCTGGTGATGCGTCGCGAAGGTGTCGATACCGCATTCGGTATCCCGGGCGCCGCCATCAACCCGCTGTACTCGGCCCTGCAAAAGGTCGGCGGCATCGATCACGTCCTTGCTCGCCACGTGGAAGGCGCCTCGCACATGGCCGAGGGCTACACCCGCACCAAGGCCGGCAATATCGGCGTCTGCATCGGCACCTCAGGGCCTGCGGGCACGGATATGGTCACCGGGCTCTACAGTGCTTCTGCCGACTCGATCCCGATTTTATGCATCACCGGCCAGGCCCCCCGGGCGCGGATGCATAAAGAAGACTTCCAGGCCGTAGACATCACCGCCATCGTCAAACCCGTCACCAAGTGGTCCACCACCGTGATGGAGCCGGGCCAGGTGCCTTATGCCTTCCAGAAAGCCTTTTACGAAATGCGCTCCGGCCGCCCCGGCCCGGTGCTGATCGACCTGCCGTTCGATGTGCAAATGGCTGAGATCGAATTCGATATCGAGGCCTATGAGCCGCTGCCACTGGCCAAGCCATCGGCAACCCGGCTCCAGGCAGAAAAAGCCCTGGCCCTGCTCGATCAGGCCGAGCGCCCGCTGCTGGTCAGCGGCGGTGGCGTGATCAACGCCAACGCCAGCGACCTGCTGGTTGAATTCGCAGAGTTGACCGGCATCCCCGTGATCCCGACCCTGATGGGCTGGGGCACGATTGCCGACGATCACCCGCTGATGGTGGGCATGGTCGGCCTGCAAACGTCCCACCGTTACGGCAACGCCACCCTGCTCAAGTCCGACGTGGTACTGGGTATCGGCAACCGCTGGGCCAACCGCCATACCGGCTCGGTGGATGTCTACACCGAAGGCCGAAAATTCATTCACGTTGATATCGAGCCGACCCAGATCGGCCGCGTCTTCAACCCGGACCTGGGCATCGTTTCCGACGCCGGCGCCGCGCTCAAGGTATTCCTTGAAGTGGCACGGGAATGGAAAGCCGCCGGCAAACTGAAAAACCGCAGTGCCTGGCTGCAAGACTGCCAGCAGCGCAAGGCCACGATGCAGCGCAAGACACACTTCGACAACGTGCCGGTCAAACCCCAGCGCGTGTACGAAGAGATGAACCAGGTGTTCGGCAAAGACACTTGCTACGTCAGCACCATCGGTTTGTCGCAGATCGCCGGCGCGCAGTTCCTGCATGTCTACAAGCCGCGCCACTGGATCAACTGCGGCCAGGCCGGCCCGCTCGGCTGGACCATTCCTGCGGCGCTGGGCGTGGTCAAGGCCGACCCGACCCGCAACGTCGTGGCACTGTCCGGCGACTATGACTTCCAGTTCATGATCGAAGAGCTGGCGGTGGGCGCACAGTTCAACCTGCCGTATATCCACGTGGTGGTGAACAACTCCTACCTGGGGCTTATCCGTCAGGCACAACGCGGTTTCGAGATGGACTACTGCGTGCAGTTGGCTTTCGACAACCTCAACGCACCGGAGCTCAATGGCTATGGCGTCGACCACGTCGCCGTCGTTCAAGGCCTGGGGTGCAAGGCCCTGCGTGTGTTCGAACCGGGTGAAATCCAGCCCGCCCTGCGCAAGGCCCAGGAGCTGATGAAAGAGTTCCGGGTGCCGGTGATGGTGGAAATCATCCTGGAGCGCGTGACCAACATTTCGATGGGCACCGAAATCAACGCCGTCAATGAGTTTGAAGATCTGGCGCTGGTGGGTAACGATGCCCCGACCGCTATCTCGATGCTGGATTAATTGACCGCCCCTCTCTTTCAGTGAGAGGGGCCACTTTTTTGCAGGAGTTCACCATGCCGCGTTTTGCCGCCAACCTGTCCATGCTGTTCACCGAACAGGATTTCCTTGTCCGTTTTCAAGCGGCTGCCAACGCTGGTTTCCACGGCGTTGAGTACCTGTTTCCTTACGACTACAGCTCGGCCGAGATCAAGGCCCAACTCGATGCCAACCAACTGACCCAAGTACTGTTCAACCTGCCGGCCGGTGACTGGGCCAAGGGTGAACGCGGCATTGCCTGCCACCCGGACCGGGTTGAAGAGTTCCGTGCCGGGGTCGACCTGGCCATCGCCTATGCCCAGGTACTGGGCAACGACCAGATCAACTGCCTGGCGGGGATTCGCCCACAAGGCACAGACGAGGCGCTGATCGAAAAAACCTTCGTCAGCAACCTCAAATACGCGGCCGACAAGTTGCAGGCGGCGGGCATCAAGCTGGTAATGGAGTCGATCAACACCCTCGACATCCCGGGCTTTTACCTGAACAACACGAAACAGGCCCTGGCCATTCAGGACAAAGTCGGCAGCGCCAACCTGTTCCTGCAATACGACATCTACCACATGCAAATCATGGAAGGTGATCTCGCCCGCACCCTGCAAACCCACCTGGCGCAGATCAACCATGTCCAGCTGGCCGATAACCCCGGCCGCCACGAACCGGGTACCGGCGAAATCAACTACCGCTTCCTGTTCGAGCACCTGGACCGCATCGGCTATCAGGGTTGGGTCGGCTGTGAATACAAGCCGCTGACCAGCACCGAAGCGGGCCTTGGCTGGCTCAAAACCCATAACGCGGTGTAACTCTGTGGGGGCGGGCTTGCTCGCGATGGCAACGACGCGCTGCACCTGTCACTCCACAGCGACCCCATCGCGAGCAAGCCCGCTCTCGCATCAGCCCACCTGCTCTGAATTGCCTTAAGAAAAACAAGAGGATTTGTCATGGCTAAAATCGGATTTATCGGCACAGGCATCATGGGTTCGCCTATGGCCAGCAACCTGCAAAAGGCCGGGCACAGCCTGTTTTTGTCCACCCATCACGGCGCCGCTCCGGCCGATCTGGTAGCCGCCGGCGCGATCGCCCTGGCCAGCCCGCGAGAAGTGGCCCAGGAAGCCGAATTCATCATTGTCATGGTGCCGGACACCCCTCAGGTCGAAGACGTGCTGTTCCGTGAAGACGGCATCGCCGCGGGCCTGAGCCCGAACAAGGTGGTGATCGACATGAGTTCGATCTCGCCCACCGCGACCAAAACCTTCGCCGCAAAAATCAACGCCAAGGGCGCGCAGTACCTGGACGCTCCGGTGTCCGGCGGTGAAGTCGGCGCCAAGGCCGGCAGCCTGAGCATCATGGTCGGTGGCGACGAAAAAACCTTCGCCCGCGCCCTGCCCCTGCTCCAGAGCATGGGCAAGAACATCACCCTGGTGGGCGGTAACGGCGACGGTCAAACCGCCAAAGTGGCGAATCAGATCATCGTTGCCCTGAACATTCAGGCAGTGGCCGAAGCCCTGGTGTTTGCCGCGAAAAACGGCGCCGACCCGGCCAAGGTTCGCGAGGCCTTGATGGGCGGTTTTGCCTCGTCAAAAATCCTCGAAGTGCATGGCGAGCGCATGATCAAGGGCACCTTCGACCCCGGATTCCGCATCAGCCTGCACCAGAAGGACCTCAACCTGGCCCTGGCCGGTGCCCGTGAGCTGGGGATCAACCTGCCCAACACCGCCAACACCCAACAGGTGTTCAGCACCTGCGCGGCCATCGGTGGCAGCAACTGGGACCACTCGGCGCTGATCAAGGGCCTGGAACATATGGCCAACTTCTCGATTCGCGACAAGTAGTCTGCGCGACTTCTGCAGAGAAACTTCAATCGTGGGAGCGAGCCTGCTCGCGAACGGCGTTCGCGAGCAGGCTCGCTCCCACCCATAGTTTCTACAGGGTTTACGGGTTCCAACCGCCACACTGCGTAGCTATCACCATGAGCTCACATCCCTGTCCCGACTGGGCGACTGCCCTGTGCGCCGGTTTCAGCCAAATCTTCCTTCAACGCCATCCACTGTGCGGCGTGATGTGCCTGCTGGCGATTTTGCTCAGTGCGCCCACCCTGCTCGGTGGCGCCTTGCTGGGCGGTGTTGCGGGGCTCCTTACCGCGCAACGCCGCGACTACCCCAAAGCCGAACGCCAGGCAGGTCTCTACAGTTACAACGGCATCTTGCTGGGGTTGCTATTGAGCCACCAACTGGAATGGTCGGCCCTGCTACCCTTGTTGATTATCGCGAGCGCCGGGTTGAGCACCATGCTCGTCCACCAATGGTTGAAACGCGCCGCCCACGGGCAAAGCCTGATGGCCTATACCGCGCCGTTCGTGGCTATTGGCTGGATTTTGCTGCACGTCAACAACGCCTCTGCTACTGCCTTGAACCACGATCAGACCGTCAACAGCCTGACGCTGATACAAGGCCTGTTCAAAGGCGTGGCCCAAGTCATGCTGTTGCAGCATCCGATTGCCGGGCTGCTGATTGTGCTCGGGCTGTGGCTAAGCAGTCGGCGAGCTGCACTGTGGGCACTCACGGGGTCATTGGCCGGCCTGATGTTTGGCCTGTATCAACAGGATACGGCCGCCGCCTTGAACGGGCTCACAGGCTACAACCCGGCCCTGGCCGCCATGGCCCTTTGCCAGCAACGCCGCCACCCCTGGCTGCCCTTGATCGGCATCTTCGTCACTCTGCTGCTCGCACCCGGCTTTGGCGCCCTGGGGCTCCCCCCCCTGACCGCGCCGTTTATCCTCAGTTGCTGGCTGGTACACGCCAGCGTACGAATACTCAGCCCCGCACGAGAACAATGCAGGTTGCGCATTGAGCGTTAATACTCGAACCTTCTGACATTTGGGCATCGAGCAACCTGCATGGATAACAAGGATTGGCGCCAACGCCTGTATGTCATGGTCTTTCAGGCCGACACCCCCGCCGGGCGCCGTTTTGACACCGCACTGCTGCTGATCATCCTGTGCAGCCTGGTGGTCGTGGTGCTCGACAGCATCAACAGCATCCATCGCAACTACGCCGATCTGCTGGCCTACATCGAGTGGGGCTTCACCTTTGTGTTTGCCATCGAGTACGGCCTGCGCCTGTATTGCTCGCCCAAACCGCTGCGTTACGCCTTCAGCTTTTACGGGCTGGTGGATTTGCTGGCCATCGTGCCGGGGATTCTGGCGATCTATTACAGCGACGCGCAGTACCTGCTGATCATCCGCATCATCCGTATGCTGCGGATTTTCCGGATTCTCAAGCTGCGGCCCTACCTGAGCCAGGCCAACTACCTGCTCTCGGCCCTGCGCGGCAGCAAGCAAAAAATCATCGTGTTTCTGGTCAGTGTCTCGACCCTGGTCACCGTGTTCGGCAGCCTGATGTACGTGGTGGAAGGGCCGGAGAACGGCTTCACCAGCATCCCGGTGAGCATTTACTGGGCCATCGTTACCCTGACGACTGTCGGCTTCGGTGACATCGTGCCCAAGACGGTACTGGGGCAAGTCATCTCGGCCATGGTAATGATCACCGGCTACTCGATCATTGCCGTGCCCACCGGGATCTTCACCGCCGAATTGGCCAACGCCATGCGCGGCGAACAACTCAAGCATGACTGCCCCACATGCAAAAAGAACAGCCACGAACAATCGGCGTCTTTCTGCTCGAGATGCGGCAATGCCCTCTTTACCAAAAAGACATAAGCAAAGTGCTTTTTAATCTTTTAAGGACTAAACGCCAGCCGCTATAGTTGCTGGTAATATGCCCCCTATAACAAGGAATGCGCAGTGAACAAACTTTTTAGCGCCTCGATCCTGGCCGCTGGCCTGGCCCTCAGCAGCATCGCTCATGCAGCTGCACCGCCGCCTCTGCTGAACGTGTCCTACGACGTGATGCGCGATTTCTACAAGGACTACAACGCTGCCTTCCAGAAGCACTGGGAAGCCGAGCACGGCAACAAGCTCAATATACAAATGTCCTTTGGCGGTTCCAGCAAACAGGCTCGTTCGGTTATCGACGGCCTGCCGGCTGACGTCATCACCATGAACATGGCCACCGACATCAACGCCCTCGCCGACAACGGCAAGCTGGTCCCGGAAAACTGGGTGACCCGCCTGCCGGACAACAGCGCACCGTTCACCTCCGCCACGGTGTTTATCGTGCGCAAAGGCAACCCCAAGGCCCTGAAAGACTGGCCGGATCTGCTCAAGGACGGCGTGGGAGTCATCGTACCCAACCCGAAAACCTCGGGTAACGGTCGCTACACCTTCCTCTCGGCCTGGGGCTACGTGCTGAAAAACGGCGGTGACGAAACCAAGGCCAAAGAGTTTGTCGGCAAGCTGTTCAAGCAGGCACCCGTGCTCGACACCGGCGGCCGTGCTGCGACCACCACCTTTATGACCAACCAGATCGGCGACGTACTGGTGACTTTCGAAAACGAAGCTGAAATGATCGCCCGCGAATTTGGCCGCGACCAGTTCGAAGTGATCTACCCGAGCGTGTCCGCCGAAGCCGAGCCGCCGGTGACCGTGGTCGATAAAGTGGTCGACAAAAAAGGTACCCGCGCAACCGCCGAGGAATATCTGAAGTACCTGTGGTCGCCTGAAGGCCAGGAAATCGCCGCCAAAAACTACCTGCGCCCACGGGACAAGGCAATATTGGCCAAGTACAACGACCGCTTCCCGAAAGTTGACTTCCTGTCGGTTGAAAAAACCTTCGGCGACTGGCGCGACGTGCAGAAAAAGTACTTCAACGACGGTGGCGTTTTCGACCAGATCTATAACGGTCAATAATCCCCGCCTCCTGTGGGAGCGGGCTTGCTCGCGATAGGGACGACGCGGTCCACCTGTAAAACCGCAGCGACCCCTATCGCGAGCAAGCCCGCTCCCACACTTGCCTTTAACTGTACATATCAACAGTAAAAACACTTGCCCTCGCGCCCGTCTCTGCCCATGCTGTGCACCTTCTGCGCGGCATGATCAATGAGTGGAGCTATGCGGCTGTTTCTGTGTGAAAAACCTTCCCAGGCCAAAGATATTGCTGCCGTGCTCGGTGCCAGCCGACGCGGTGATGGCTGCTGGGTGGGCCCCAACGCCACCGTGACCTGGTGCATCGGCCACCTCCTGGAAACCGCCCCGCCCGACGCCTACGACGAGCGCTACAAGCGCTGGGTGCTGGCCGACCTGCCGATCATTCCCGAAAAATGGAAAATGCGCGTCAAACCCAAGACCGCCAGCCAGTTCAAGGCAGTCAAGCGTCTGCTGGGTGAAGCCAGCGAACTGGTCATCGCCACCGACGCCGACCGCGAAGGCGAGATGATCGCCCGCGAACTGCTCGACCACTGCCGTTATCGCGGGCCGGTCCAGCGGTTGTGGCTCTCGGCCCTGGATGACGCGTCCATCCGCAAGGCCCTGGCCGCCCTCAAGCCCGGCGCCGAAACCTTCAATCTCTACCACTCGGCCCTGGGCCGCTCGCGGGCCGACTGGCTGATCGGGATGAACATGAGCCGCCTGTTCACCCTGCTGGGGCGTCAGTCCGGTTATCAGGGCGTGCTGCCCGTAGGCCGGGTGCAAACCCCGACACTGCGGCTGGTGGTCGACCGGGACCGCAGCATCAGCGACTTTATACCCGTGGCGTACTGGGCCATTGATGTGCAGCTCAAACACGACGGGCAACTGTTCACCGCACAATGGCGCGCCAACCCCGACACCTGCGACGACCAGGACCGCTGCCTCAACCAGGCCCACGCCCAACAGGCCGCCGCCGCGATGAACAGCGCCAGCAGCGCCCGGGTGATGAAGCTGCGCACCGAGCGCATGCGCGAAGTGGCCCCCCTGCCGTTCGACCTCGGCACCCTGCAAGAAGTGTGTTCGAAAAAACTCGGCCTCGGCGCCCAGGAAACCCTCGACATCGCCCAGGCGCTGTACGAAACCTACAAGGTCGTGACTTACCCGCGCAGCGATTGCGGCTACCTGCCGCAAAGCCAGCACGGCGAAGCACCGGCCATTCTGGCGGCCTTGCAGCAGGCTGATCCGGCACTTGCGCCCCTGGCCGGTTATCTCGACCCGCAACGCCGCTCACGGGCCTGGAATGACGCCAAGGTCAGCGCCCACCACGGCATCATTCCCACGGCAGCGGCCAAAAACCTCGAGCGACTGACCGGCAAACACCGCGCCGTGTACACGCTGATTCGCGCACGCTACCTGGCGCAGTTCCTGCCCAACCACGAATACGACCGCACCCAGGCCGACTTCGACTGTGCAGGCCAAAACCTGCGGGCCGTTGGCAAGCAGATTGTCGAACCCGGCTGGAAGCGCGCCCTGCCCGAAGCCCTGGCCCCGGCCAAGGGCCGCGAAGCCCCGGCACCGCAACCCTTGCCGCTATTGCGCGAAGGTCTGGACTGCGCGATCGCCAACATCCATCTCAAAGACCTGTGGACCCAGCCGCCCAAACCCTTCACCGAAGGCGACCTGATCAAGGCGATGAAAAACGTCGCCAAACTGGTGCAAGACCCGCTGCTCAAGCAAAAGCTCAAGGACACCACCGGCATCGGCACCGAAGCCACCCGTGCCGGGATCATCCAGGGCTTGCTGGATCGCGGCTACCTGATCAAAAACGGCAAGGCCCTGGCCGCCACGGCGCCCGCCTTCAGCCTGATCGACGCGGTGCCCCGCGCCATCGCCGACCCGGGCACCACCGCCATCTGGGAACAAGCGCTGGACATGGTGCAAAGCGGCGAAATGACCCTCGACACATTTGTCGCCAAACAGGCGGCATGGATGAGCAAACATATCGAGCGCTGCAGCGCCATGACCATGACCATCAGCGGCCCGGCCAGCCCGTCGGGTGCGGCACCGGCGTGGAAGAAAAAGCGCAAGGCCCCGGCAGGCAAGGCCAAGCCAAAACCCAAGCGGGCGGTGAAAGCCAAGGGGGCATAAGCAGCCCCCGCCCGGCTCCAGTCAAAGGCTCAAGTACCCGGAGATACAGGTCACAGCCGAACCACCGACCCAGATCGTCTCGCCAGTCTGCTCGATGGACACCCGCCCCGCCCGCCCCATGGCCGTGCCCTGACTGGCCACATAGCATGCCGGAGCAAGGCCGTCCGCGATCAGCCACTGCGCCAGCCCGGCATTCAGGCTGCCGGTGACCGGGTCTTCGGGCATGCCTTCACCTGCACAAAACGCACGCACTTCAAACTGCGCTTCATCACCATCACGCTCGGCATTCCAAGGCGCCACCACACCGATCGACAGGCCCAGCAACTGTGCGTAATCAGGCTCCAGAGCCAGTACCTGTTCGCGGTCGCGCAGCATCAGCGCTATCCATCCCGGGCCATTGTCAACCCAGCGCGCCTGTTCCACCGCCCGGGGCTCAATGCCCAGGCCACGGCAGATACGCTGCAGCAGCGCATCCTCGACAGCACCAGCACGCAACAGGGGTGGTGCAGTAAAGGCCAGTTGCTCGCCCTGGCGACGGATTCTGATCAGGCCTGCGCTGCATTCCTGGACAATCTCTTCGCCCCCGGGCTTGCCCCCGGCTTCCAGCCAGGCGTGACAACTGCCCAGCGTCGGATGCCCGGCAAACGGCAGTTCTTTAAGGGTGGTGAAGATACGCAGGCGGTAATCGGCTTCAGGGTTTTGCGGCTTGAGCACAAAGGTGGTTTCACTCAGATTGGTCCAGCGCGCAAAGTCACTCATCTGCGCATCGGTCAAACGGTCGGCGTTCAACACCACTGCCACCGGGTTGCCCTTGAGTGCAACCGTGCTGAAGACATCAACTTGCTTGAATTCAAATGGGCTCATGGCCAGCTCCTGATAAAGACCAGAAGTACCCTACACAATCCGGGGAAACATGGCGCGGTTTGTAAGTGCTGCCGAGGCACGAAGGCGGCGATGGAGCGTTGCCAATCGCCGCCTTCGTACTCGGGCAGTGGTCTGACGTTAAACCAGATCCGTTCCTTCACGCTTGGCCTTGCGCATATCGCGCCACAGGCTGACGCACAGGGTCAGCATCACGGCGGCCGCGATGACCGGCCAGATCAGTACATAAACAGTCAAAGCGAAACTGGACATGGTATGGCTCCTTTTTCAGTGGCAGGTTCCGCGTTGTGGTGGAAGGCCACAACACGCTCGTTGATGCAGTCAAAATCAAATGTCTGGTTGGACCGTAAACTCACCAGCACACACACCACCGTACTCACGCCATAGGCCGTAAGTGAGCTGAGCAGTACCGGGTAATCACGCAAGAAACCAAACGCAAACGGCGCAAACACCATAAAGGCCAGTGCACCCAGCACAAAGCCGGCGCGTTTACCCAAAAAGCCGAATGCCATCAGGCCGATCACCACCCCGCCGCCAATCGAGGCGCAGAGTTCGAAAAACAGCGCCACCAGCCCCTGCATCTCCAGCAGCTCGAAACGCGCCACCAAAAACATCACAAAGCCGGCGATCGCCGCACTGGTAAACGCCGCATTGGTAATCCGTTCCCAATACAGGCTGGCAATCACGGGGAACACGATGGCGCCCCACAGTGCGCCGACAAAAATCAGCATGGTCAGAATGTCCAGCTTCATACTGGCAAAGATCATCGCCAGCATCGTTGCCAGCACCATGGTCAGGCGCCCGACAAACAACATGGTTTTTGGATTGGGCTTGCCCTTGGCAATGTTCTTGCCATAGACATCCGTCATCACCAGCGCAGACAGCGCGGACAGATCCGAGTCGGCAGTGGATGACAGCGACCCGATCACCATGATGAAAAACAGCCCCACTGCAAAAGGCGGCAAATAGGTCGAAGCCATCTGCGGGATCAGGTTGTTGAGGTCGCCATCCAGCGGCTCGATACCGGCCAGCAGCGCCAGAAAGCCCAGCATGCCGAGCCCGATCACAATCGAGGCATAACCGATGGTGGCCGTGACGAAGGTCGATTTCATCAAGTCTTCACGCACCGCAAACAGGCGCTGGGCGATGGTCTGGTTACCGATGGCGTAGGCCAGCACGGCCACGAAGTAAGGTGCGCCCTGTTCGAGAATCGCCGTTTTCGAATAGAAGCTGGCTTGCTCGGGCGTGATTTTCGGCATGCCCTGAGTGAAGATTTCCGGCCCGCCCAGCTGGAAGAAAATAATGGGAATAATCACCACGGCGGCGAAGATCATGGCGAACAACTGACCGAAGTCCGTAAGTACCGATGAACGAAACCCCGACCAGATGGTGTATGTCAAAATCCCGACACCCGCAATCAGCACCCCGTGGGTAAAGCTCAGCGGCGAGAGCACCGCCACCAGCGCCCCGGCGGCAGTGAAGTTGACCATCAGGCTGATCAGGCTGCCGACAATATTGGAGCCCGCCAGAATCATCTGGCTGGAGCGCCCGTGCCGGGCGTGCATGATCTCGGCAAGCGTGTGGGCCTTGGGTGCCAGTTGCCGGAATCGCCGGCCAAAGGGGTAGATGAACAGAATCATCAGCGCGCCCCAGAAGCCGTAATGCAGCGCTCCCGAGAGGCCAAATTTATAGCCCGCACTGGCAGCGGCATAAAACGAGGCGGCCCAGATCCAGGTCGCCGTCATGCTGGCGGCGGACATGCCAAAACCGATGGAGTTATTGGAAACCATATAGCCGTCGACATTTTCCTCCTTGCGACCCACGCGCAAAGAGACCAGAAAAGTCAGGCCATAGAAACAGAACAGAAGCAGCAACACAGTGAGGGTGGAAAGTTGGAACATTCCTTTCTCCTTTTTTATGTGCACGCAGACGTCACAGACGCAACGAAAGGCCGAAATCGGCAGGCGCAACAACCCGGAGTTCCTGACAGGCAGGCGATAGCGGACAGCAGTCCGTGGGTTGTCAGAGTGATGGCTGGCAAGTGACGGAACGCAAGAGGCGTCCCACGTCAAAAGGTAAAGCGTGCGCTAGCACGTTGAACCTTGTGCTTGCAGCAATGGCCGGCGTGTGCCGGAAGATAAGTCCTGCATCAGTGGCGTAAAAACCTGACGCGAACGGACAAGAAGTATACAGGTTTCGGAGTGGATTGGCTGGAGAATCCCGAGATTGGGCGCCTGAGACAGCCTACTTAAATGTGAACAGACGCGGCCTGCAAAGACTTGGTGCGGAGTTTACTGATTGGGCTTTAAAAACGATTTCGGCAGCGAAAGGAAGGCGGCTTCTCGACCACCCCCCTCTCCACCCGATAGATATCTGCTACCTCCAATTGGCAGCCAGGGCCGGTTGGAAATCCTGCTGATCAGGTACAGTGATGTTGGTCAAATTGGCAGCAGGCGGGTCAAATGCTGCCATTGCTTGCACTAGACTATCGGCCCTTTGCACAAACGGGGTTGGCTGATGCCGCTCATGCAACTTGTTTAAATCAATACCCCGCTCCGCCAAAATCTCATCAAAGGTTTTAATTTCCCTATCGTTCAAACGAGCATTGATAGCTGCCATACGATCATCGAAAGTCGGTGTTTTAGGGTGTTCTATCGGAAATACAACCGCAGGCGATACATCAGTGCTTGGCCACTTTATGGAGGACTCCGACCTACCCGACTCGCCAACACCGGACCGCCACCAAACAGGCTCCACCACCTCAATCGCGATCGGCACCAATTCCAATGCATGGCTGGAAAAAATAAAATCTGCCTTGTTCAGTTGTGAAATATCCAGTGCATCCAGATAAAGTAATTGAACCTTGCCACCCGCAGGGTCAAGCGCTGTAGTAGCGATGCCTACGCCCACCCTGAGCGACAGTCAACCCGGCGCGGGCCATATTCAACGCCACACCTTCGTCACCTACGATAATCGCCGTGTCACGCCCACCGTTGCCGTGGATGTTCTCCATGACGTCTGAGGCGCTGATGACAAAAACATCGTCACCGGCAGCCCCGTTATAGACATTGCTGCCACCTCCGCCCACCAGCCAGCTGCCCGTTGGGGCCGCAATCAAGGTGTCATCACCCGCACTGCCGTACAGATTGTTAACCCCCAACTGAGCGGCATTCAATGTTTCACCGGTTAGGCTGTGGCTTGCGTAAGCGGTCGTGGTCGAACCTTCTGAAGTTGATATCACCTGAGTGCCGGATGCCTGAGCAAGCAACGTACTGCTGACAGGGTCACCCAAAAAGTCGACCGCGAGCGCCTCCTGGAGGTTGCCGTTGATCGTGAAAGTGCCTTGGGCAAGTACTCGATTTCCATCACGAACTTCATTGCTGGCGGTTGTATCCCGCACATTGATTTGCGTAATACCCAGCTCGGCCAGGGTTTTGAGTTCACCTGCATCGGTTTTCCCATCGTGGGAGGCATCCACTCACACCCGTAACGTGCTCCAGATCGGATCATTCAGATCAATCACGCCATCTGCATTTACGTCTTCACTGGCTAACGCTGCAAAGCCATCCTTGAATCGCGCCTCCCCAGCAGCACCGCCCAAACCAACCTTGCCCGCGTAGTACTCGGAAAACATCTGGCTGACGTTTTTAATCTGGCCCGTGCCGTCGTCAACCACCAGCATTCCAGTACTGCGATCGGCCCAGCCCGTACGCTTGAGTGTGCCGCAGTGATCGGTATCGAACAGAACACCGTCACGAATATCAGTCATGCCCACCCCATTACCGGTCAAATCCAGCAGCAAAGGGTCACCGTAAGTGTTGACTGTGGTCATTGCGGCAAGGCCATTGAGCGTTACGGCATTCAATAGGCCAAAATCCGGACTGCTACTGGTGGGACGATCAAGATAGAACTGTGAAAGATAGCTATTGGGCCGCGCATTGGGGTCCCGTTGAATTTCACCTGGCCGTATCCCGCCCGTTGCCATGCTGCCCATTTGGGTCGAGGTGAAATCTGTTTTATTTAACAGGCCGTCCTTGAATGAAATTAGGTGAGTCGGTGAGTTGACGGCAAAACCGTTGCTTACATCCTGACGGGCCTGGTTTTCGCCCTGGATAGTTTGCTGGGGTGTTGGGGTGGGGGTGATGTTGATATCAATTAACGTAGAGGCCGGCTCATTGGAAGGTTTATTGAAGTCACTTGAAAAAGCACCGGAAATCATATTGATTATTTGATTGAAAATACTTTTTGCTATTGTGGCAGCTCCCGATGGGGAGTCAAATCTACCAACCCATCTTTTAGCCTATTGCTTATTACTATCCGTACTTATAGTCGACGCTAACGACATAAGTCGATCTGTCTGGAATGCCACATTAATTTCACTTGGCAAATCACCCGCCGACTCCAAAACCTTCTTCCAATATGTCTCTCTGGTATTTTCTGTAATTACTGACAACACTGAGTGGAGGGTCCAGGCCTCCGCCGAAAGATTATTATCATTGAAAACCTTTTTATGAAATTCCCAGGCTTCTTTATGGTTTATATCATCAGCCAAAACGCCACCACCATCATCCAACTTATTCTTCAACGCCTCTATATATTCAACAGCCATATCCTTTCGAATACGATTCACATCAACATCAGATAGCGTACGACCCAAGTCCGATGCCGTCAGCCTCATAAAGTTAATGGCAGCATCGCCTGATAAAGAATTACCCTTCGCCACCCCATTTGCCAGCGTTGCATACTTATATCCTCTTGCAGCTAAATAGTCATATGCAGCAGCAGGGCCTAATGTGTCTAAAAGTCCTTTAGCACGTTCTAAATCATGCAAACTCAGTTCTTGCGGCATAATAATTACCCCTTAATTTTTCACTTTAGATAGTATGAAATTTTTAGTTAGATAAACGATCTCTCGCCAATACTTCAACTCCTCAAAAGAAAACCTGACATTCACAAAAGCTTCGAACTCATCAAGAAGAAAATACCCTTTACAGTCTTTCAGCTGATTATTTTTTCGCGCTCGATAACATTCAAACAAAACAACCACCTCACCATTAATTTCAGACCAATAGTAGCGATTCATAATATCCGTATAGACATGATCACTACGCTCAGCAGAAAAAAGATTCAGCTCGACTTCGTAGTTTTTATCTTCAGCACTTAAAACACCACCCCCCTGACGGGCCAATGCATAAAACTTAAGTTTACGACCCATAAAATCTTCTCTTTTCACTAACGGCGCCACGGTGATCTCTAATATTGATATCTCGTCCCGCCTGGCAAAATAATCCTCAGATTTAACAATTTGAAATCCAGGCCAAGAGACCGTCAAATCCAATGTTCGAAGATTGGCATCACAGCCTTTTTTATTGAAAATAAAATCTTTATCCCACGAGCTCTTTCCTTCGTACTCAGGCCAGAACATTATGTATTTCCTGGAAACTTCCAAGACCGTACCCGATATCATCCCACACGTAACAAGAGGATTGGGTGGCTGGTAATTTTTATAACGCTCAATATCTTCTTCTGACACGTTTTGAGGGCCAATCCAAAAAAACAATGCCGGCACATAAAAAATCAATAAAAGACTGGCAGCACCGATCCTTAAGATCTGCCAAATAAAAATATAAATTATTGAAACGCTATACCTCCACCCTCTTCGATACTTACTCATACTTTCCTCTGCAAGTGGTACTGAGACGGAGTGACGCCGATGGTTCTCATTTAACCTTTATTTGTTCAGCTGCTGGCACGAAAGTTTCAGGGAACAATCTGTATAGATTATCGTCAACCCAACTATTAGCATCACGGGCCATTTTCCAATGAGACACTGTATCAAGCAGTGTGTCGCGATCAAGGTATCGATTGAGCCCCGCTACAGTTTGCATAAGCGCGACCCCCATATTTTTAAGGTACTCCATACGAGTATTGCCGGTGACTTGAACCAAATCCTGCCCCCAACCAAATGGGTATGGGAGTTGATCATATAAGGTGCCAGGCCAGTGCCACCTTTCCAGTTTGACCCCCTGAACCGTTGCATTAATGTCTGCTTCAATCAACTCTTGCACACCGGGGATGCCACCCGTCTCTAAAACAGTGTGAGCTATGCTTTGCGCCAAACCATCTGACACAACTTTAGCCAGCTGTTTTTTCCACTCGTGCACTAACAGTTCTTTAGGCGATACCGCTACTTTATCAATGACTATTTTATGTAGAAAACTGTACATCGCAGAATGTTCTTTGTTGCTCCGCAGCACAATCAACTGCGCCAACTGCTCTGAAGTCAAATCTATCAAACTCATATACACTTCTTACATAACTATAGTTTTATTTATTAAATCGATCACAAAATCATCCATCCGTCTCAAATCCTCATGCATCAACGTGTATTGATAACTAACTCTTAGCTTCTCATTAAACATATGATGCGCACGACGGGCATATGCCCCATCCGACACTGCGACCGGACTACCATCACTTCCTATGAATCTTCTAAGCATCCGACCTCCATCCTCATACGTCACCACTCCACCCTTTGAACTTATAGGCTGCCTCCCTTCAAAAATCGCGTCTTGATTATACCCTCTGGATATAGAAACCAAATAAATAGACACAATCGAATCATTAATAACCCTGGGGTAACCAATTTTCATATCTGGATACCTAACATCCAGAGTTACAACACCCCCTCCGTTATAGCGTACATATTTACACTCTTCCGCTGAAATATTTAGCCTGTATGAAAGTTTTGCCTGCTGACCTTCGAACAAAACACACTCAGCCAATACTGAACATGGAAAAGCAGACAGTGCGGCAAGAATACCAACTATATGCACATACATACTTACCCCTCTTAAAACGTGATATTCCGACGTAAAAATTATTTATTTCTCACTTTAGACAGAATAAAACGTTCCGTATGTTCAACTATTCCCTGCCAATGCGTCATCTCATTAAACGAGAACCCAACTTCCACATAAGCCTCGAATTCTTCAAGAAGAAAATAACCCTTACACTCATCCAATTGATTATTTTTGCGTGCGCGGCCACACTCAAATATAACAAGCACCTCACCATTCACCTCAGACCAATAATAACGACTCATCAAATCCGGAAAAACATGATCACTGCGCTCTGCTGAATAAAAACCAAGCTCAACATCATATAGAAAAATGCCCATAGCCCCATTTAACAAACAACAGAACACCCCACCTAATCAAACAAGGCAATTCAAATAACGAACAAGACACTTTATTTATTTAAGATTTCAACATCACGATCTGGACCACCAAAGAAACAACTAACAACCTGACTTTCAGAAATTAGTACAAAACAGGCATCCACACAAACAAAACTTACTAATTTCAGATAATGCTTAAAAGCAGTGAAGCAGCATTACTTATTTGGGTAAGAAACTTCTCCGTTACACCAATTAATTTCCAACAGGGTTAGTAGGAATATAAATTCCTTCTTATTTTAAATTGCCCAGAATCAGCAATAATTGCCTGATCTATCCGTGTTCCAACGACCCTATTTGCTCTACCGCTACAAACAAAAACGGCGACCCGAAGGTCGCCGTTTTTGCGTTACTTGAACTGCCGACTCAACCCCGGCGGTACGCCGCTGATATCGGTCTCTTCCCACGGCCCGCTGGGGCTGACCGCGCGGCTCCAGCCGTTGTTCCAGCGGTAGTAGGCGCGCTGGCGGTAAAAGACGTTGGTCTGGTCATCCAGCACGTACACGCCCATGCGCGCATCCCAATGGCTCGGCCCACCCGGCGGCGGCGCAAAGGTGGCCGAAGTACGCGGCAACGGTTTTGGCGGCTTGGGGATGGGCATGTCCGGCAGGGGTTTGCCGGAGGGCTGGGGCAACGCTTCCGGCATCGGTGTCGGTGTTGAAGGCGCCGTCGGTTCGTAAGGCTGATGAACCGCACAGGCGCTCAGGCCTAAAGCCAGTGTGAGCAAGGTGATGCGTGCAAGTGGATGCATTTCTATTTATCCGGGCTGTCGATGGTCAGCTGTTGCAGCTCTTTAGTGCTGCTGGACAGCGGCTGGCTGCGCCCTACCCACTCGCCCGCCGTCGGCTGGCCTGCGCGGGAGATGCGTGCCATCAGTTGGACTTCAGGAAAGTTGGACAGTTTCAATTGCGGCATCATTGCGTCGACATCACCCAGTTCAACGGTGATGGGCAGGTCCGCCACGGTCACACGTTTAACTGCCAGGGGCGCCGGAGGACCGGACACCGCACGGGCGAAGATAAAGACGCTGTCACCCGGCAGAGCGCTGGCCTTGACCGCGTCGGCCAGGTCAACGCTGACCCTGATCGAAGCCTGGGCCTTGGCTGCAGGCGCCGCTTCAACCTTGCCACCACTGGCCAGCAGTTGTTCTCGGGCTTTTTCGATTCCGCCTTCCAGTGCCGTGCGGGATTGATCGCCGACGGGCAATTCATTCATCAGGCGCTGCCAGTAACCAATCGCCTCCTGATAGCGCTGGTCTTCAAAGGCGGCAATGCCGAGCAGGCCCAGGCTGGTGACTTCTTTCGGATCAGCCTTCAAGGCTTCGTCGGTCAGCGCCTGAACCTTGTCGCTCCACTTTTTATCGTCGGCAAAGTACTGCGCCTGGGCCCACTGGCCCAGCAATTCAGGCTGACGGCCGGCCAGGTTGGCAGCGCGCTCAAACACCTTGGCCGCTTCTGCCGGGCGGTTTTGCGCCATATAGGCACGGCCCAGGAAGTACAGGCCTTCAGCCGACTCCGGTTGCGCCGCGGCAGCACGCTCAAGACGCGCGACCATTTCTTCAAGGGATTTCGGCGGCTGGGAGAACTCGCGGGTCAGCTCGACTTTGTCGCTGGAGCCAAAGTGCAGGTACAGGCCCAGGCCCAGCACCGGCACCATGATCGCCGCCAGCAACGGGATGGCCTTGCCCAGGCTGGAAACCCGCGCCGGGGCCACGCCTTCGGTGTCTGCCAGCAGCTCACGGGCAGCTTCGGCACGACCGGTTTCCAGTTGCTCGGCGGTCAAGGCGCCCTCTTCACGCTGGACCTGCAATTCGGCGACACGCTCCTGGTACAGCGCGACGTTCAGCGCAGTGCGGTCTTCTTCGCGCTGGGCACGACGCCCGCGTAATACGGGGATCAATAAAAAGCTGAGGGCGATCAGTAGCAGCAAGCCTGCTGCGAGCCAGAAATCAATCATCTTTGGTTTTATCCAGCAAAGTGTCGAGGCGCTGACGCTCCTCGGCAGAAAGTGTGTCCGGGCCTTCGGCCGGCCCGGTACGGCGGCGGCGCCCGACGATGACGCCAATCACCACCAGCCCGCCCATCAGCAAGGCCAGCGGGCCAAACCACAGCACCGCGGTCTTGCTGGTCAGGGCCGGCTTGTAGCGCACGAACTCGCCATAGCGGTCGACCATGAAGTCGATGATCTGCTGGTTGTCCTTGCCTTCACCCAGCATGCGGAAGATTTCGCGGCGCAGGTCAGTGGCAATCGGTGCGTTGGAATCGGCAATGTCCTGATTCTGGCACTTGGGGCAACGCAGTTCTTTGGTCAGTTCGCGGAAACGGGCGCGCTCGGCGTCGCTGGCAAACTCGTAGGTATCGATGGCTGCGTGGGCGATGCCACTGAGGGTCAGGCCAAACACCACAGCGGCTAGCCAGCGCTTCATTGCCCGGCCTCGTCTACCAGTGCCCGATACTTGCCGGCCAGTTGCTCGCGCCACACGGTGTCGTCGATCACGCCGACAAACTTGTGGCGGATGATGCCCTTGCTGTCGATCAGGAACGTCTCCGGGGCGCCGTACACGCCGAGGTTCAGGCCCAGGGAGCCGTCTGCATCGTTGATGTCCAGCTGATACGGGTTATGGAAGTCCTTGAGCCACTTTTTCGCGTCTTCGTTGACGTCCTTGTAGTTGACGCCGTAGATCACCACGCCCTGCTCGGCCAGCCTGGTCAGCACCGGGTGCTCGACCCGGCACGAAATGCACCAGGTGGCCCAGACGTTAACCAGCGCGGGCTTGCCCTTGAGGTCCGCCTCGGTCAGGACCCTGCCGCCCTCGACCGCAGGCAGGCTGAACGCCGGGAACGGCTTGTCGATCATCGCCGACGGCAACTCCGTCGGGTCCAGGTACAAGCCCCGGTAAAGAAACCACGCCATGCCCAGGAATGCGGCCAGCGGGACCAGCATCAACCAGCGTCTCATGCGGTAGCTCCTGTCATGCCCAGTGCTTCACGCACGCGGCTTTTCACCTTGACCCGATAGCGACGGTCCATCGCGGCCAGCAACCCGCCAAAGCCGGTCAGCAGACCACCGAACCAGATCCAGCGCACAAAGGGTTTCACATGCACCCGTACCGCCCAGGCGCCATCGCCCAAAGGCTCGCCCAGCGCCACATACAGGTCGCGGGTGAAGCCGGCGTCGATCCCGGCTTCGGTCATCATCGAGTTCTGCACCGTGTACAGGCGTTTTTCCGGGTGCAGTACGCTGACTTCCTTGCCGTTGCGGATGACCCGCACCGTGCCTTTGTCTGACGTGAAGTTCGGGCCCTGGAAGTGCTTGGCACCTTCAAAAATGAAGTGGTAACCACCCAGCTCCATCGATTCTCCCGGCGCCAGGCGCAAGTCGCGTTCGGCACTGTTCTGGCTCGACAACACCACACCCAGCGCGCACACCGCGATCCCCAGGTGGGCGATCTGCATGCCCCAGTAGCTGCGGGTCAGGCTGCGCACGCCTTTGACCAGGCCTTTGTGACGGGTTTTGTCACCGATATCGCGCACCCCGGCCAGCAACACCCAGGCCGCCAGCATAAAGGTGGTAATCACCGCCCAGTTGAAGTCGCCATAGGCCACACCGGCAATCGCCGCCAGGGCCGCGCTGCCCAGCAGCACCGGGGTCAGCATGCCCAACAGCCATTTCACCGGGGTGTCTTTCCAGCGCACCAGCATGCCCACTGCCATCACCACCATCAGCAGGCCCATCAGCGGGATAAACAGGGCGTTGAAGTACGGCGGGCCCACCGACATCTTGGCGCCACTGATGGCGTCCAGAATCAGCGGGTACAAGGTGCCGAGCAGAATCATCGACGCGGCCACCACCAGCACCAGGTTGTTGCCCAGCAGCAGCGTCTCACGTGACCACAGCTTGAAGCTGACGTGGCTCTTGACCACCGGCGCACGCAGCGCAAACAGGGTCAGCGAACCGCCCACCACAAACAGCAGGAAGATCAGGATGAACACGCCGCGCTCCGGGTCGGAGGCGAATGCGTGAACCGAGGTCAGCACGCCGGAACGCACCAGGAAGGTACCCAGCAGGCTCAGCGAAAACGCAGCAATGGCCAGCAACACGGTCCAGCTTTTGAACACGCCACGTTTTTCGGTCACGGCCAACGAGTGAATCAGCGCGGTGCCCACCAGCCACGGCATGAACGAGGCGTTTTCTACCGGGTCCCAGAACCACCAGCCGCCCCAGCCAAGTTCGTAGTAGGCCCACCACGAGCCCAGGGTGATGCCGATGCCCAGAAAGGCCCAGGCAACGATGGTCCACGGGCGCGACCAGCGCGCCCACGCGGCGTCCAGTCGGCCGCCGAGCAATGCCGCAATGGCGAAGGCGAACGCCACCGAGAAACCCACATAACCCATGTACAGCATCGGCGGGTGAACAATCAGGCCGATATCCTGCAGCAGCGGGTTAAGGTCATTACCGTCCGAAGGAATCTGCGGCAGCAAGCGCACGAAAGGGTCTGAGGTCAGGATCAGGAACAGCAGGAAACCGATACTGATCATGCCCATGATCGACAGCACCCGCGCCAGCATCACTTGCGGCAATTGCCGGGAGAAGATCGATACGGCGAAGGTCCAGCCGCCCAGAATCATGGCCCACAGCAGCAGCGAACCTTCGTGGGCGCCCCACACGGCACTGAACTTGTAGTACCACGGCAGAGCGCTGTTGGAGTTGCTCGCTACGTACGCCACCGAAAAATCGTCGGCCATAAAGGCATAAGTCAGGCAGGCGAACGAGAACAGCAAGAAGGCAAATTGCCCCCAGGCGGCGGGTTGCGCCAGGCTCATCCATAATTTGTCGCCGCGCCAGGCACCCAGCAGCGGCACGATGGCCTGCACAATGGCAAAGCACAGCGCCAGAATCATGGCCAGGTGGCCCAATTCAGGAATAAACAGTCCAGACATCATCACTTAACCTCTTTCGCCGGTGCAGAGCTGCCCGGTACAGGCGCGGATTGGCCACTTTCATTCAGCGCCTTGGTCACTTCAGGCGGCATGTATTTTTCATCGTGCTTGGCCAGCACTTCGTCGGCCACCACCACGCCCTGGGCATTGAGCTTGCCCAGCGCGACGATGCCCTGCCCTTCACGGAACAGATCCGGCAGGATGCCGCGATACGTAATGGTCACGGACTTGTTGAAGTCGGTCACCACGAACTGCACGTCCAGTGAGTCACCCGAGCGTTTGAGCGAACCGTCTTCAACCATGCCGCCGGCACGGATGCGGGTGTCCAGTGGCGCTTCGCCATTGGCGATCTGGGTCGGGGTATAGAACAGGTTGATGTTCTGCTGCAGCGCGCTCAGGGCCAGAGCCACGGCAGCGCCCACCCCCACCAGAATCGCCAGGATGATGATCAAACGTTTTTTACGCAGCGGATTCACTTCGAATTCTCCCGACGCAAACGACGCGCCTCTTGTTGCAGATAACGTCGGCGCGCCATGATCGGCAGCGCTACGTTCAACGCCAGTACCGCCAGGCAAATGCCATAGGCCGACCAGACATACACCGCGTGATGGCCCATGGCGATAAAGTCGCCAAAAGAAGCAAAACTCATCGCGCGCCCTCCAGTGCCTTCAGCACCTCAGCCTTGACCCAACTGCTGCGCGCCTCGCGCTTGAGCACTTCCAGGCGCATGCGCAACAGCAGCACCGCGCCAAAGAAGCAATAAAAGCCCACCACCGTCAGCAGCAGCGGCATCCACATTTCCATGGGCATGGCCGGTTTTTCGGTAAGGGTGAAGGTCGCGCCCTGATGCAGGGTGTTCCACCACTCCACCGAGTACTTGATGATCGGGATATTGATCACACCCACAATCGCCAGCACCGCGCAGGCCTTGGCCGCGCTGTCACGATTGGTGATGGCATTGCCCAGGGCAATCAGGCCGAAGTACAGGAACAGCAGAATCAGCATTGAGGTCAGGCGTGCATCCCACACCCACCACGAACCCCAGGTCGGTTTGCCCCACACGGCACCGGTGATCAGCGCGACGGCGGTCATCCAGGCACCGATGGGCGCGGCGGCCTGCAACGCGATATCAGCGATTTTCATTTTCCAGACCAGCCCCACCACACCGCACACAGCCAGCATCACGTAGCAGGATTGCGCCAGCATGGCGGCCGGAACATGGATATAAATGATCCGGAAACTGTTGCCTTGCTGGTAGTCCGGCGGTGCAAACGCCAGGCCCCAGACCACCCCGCAGGTGATCAGCAACACGGCGGCAATGCTTAACCACGGCAACAGCCGCCCACTGATGGCATAGAACCATTTGGGCGAGCCGAGTTTGTGAAACCAAGTCCAGTTCATCACGCTGTTTCCATCACGGTGCTTGGACACGACCATCAGGGGTCGCTATCAAAGCCAGGGTCTTTACTGGCCCCGCAGGGCCAGACCTCATTATTCGCCGACGCTGATTTTCAGCCCGGCGGCTATAGCAAAAGGTGTAAGGGTTACTGCCAGGGCGGTCAGGCTACCAAGCCACAGCAGATAACCGGTTGCGGGCATGCCTTGTAATGCCGCCTGCAAGGCGCCACTGCCAAGAATCAGCACCGGTATATATAAAGGCAGAATCAGCAACGCAAGGAGCAGGCCGCCACGCTTGAGGCCCACGGTCAGCGCCGCCCCCACGGCCCCCAGCAAGCTCAACACCGGCGTACCGAGCAGCAGCGACATCAGCAGCACCGGCAGGCAGGCTACCGGCAGCCCCAGCATCAAGGCCAGCAGCGGCGACAGGATTACCAGTGCCAGACCGGAAAACGCCCAGTGTGCCAGCACTTTGGCCAGAACCAGAAGTGGCAGGGGGTGCGGCGAAAGGACCCACTGTTCCAGCGATCCATCCTCGAAATCACTGCGAAAAAGCCCGTCCAGCGAGAGTAAAACCGCTAAAAGCGCCGCTACCCACAACAGGCCCGGAGACAAGGTTTGCAACAATTGAGTCTCAGGACCGACCGCCAAAGGGAACATGGCGATCACGATCGCGAAGAACACCAGCGGGTTGGCCAACTCGGCCGGACGGCGAAACAGCAAACGCGCCTCGCGCGCCACCAACACGGCAAACACACTCATACAGCCCAACGCCCCAGGTCGATATCGCGGTAACCGGCCGGCATCCGGGTCAACGTATGGTGAGTGGTAAGCACCACCATGCCGCCGCGTTCGCAGTGGCCGGCCAGGTGTTCTTCAAGTTGCGCCACGCCTTGCTTGTCGAGCGCGGTAAAGGGTTCGTCCAGAATCCACAGCGGCGGGCTGTCCAGATGCAAGCGGGCCAGCGCCACACGCCGCTGCTGCCCGGCCGACAGGGTGTGGCACGGCACATCCTCGAAGCCCTTCAACCCCACCGCTGCCAGCGCCGCCCAGATCGCTTCGCGGGTAGAGGGCCGGTGCAAGGCACACAGCCAGCTGAGGTTTTCTTCGGCGGTGAGCAAATCCTTGATCCCGGCGGCGTGACCGATCCACAACAGGTTGCTGGTCAATTCGCTGCGTTGGGTGCTCAAGGGGTGGCCATTGAGCCGCACTTCGCCCGCCGTGGGCTGCATCAGGCCCGCCAACAATCGCAGCAGGCTGGTCTTGCCGCTACCGTTGGGGCCGCTGATTTGCAGCATGTCACCGCTGGCCAGACGCAATTCGAGGTTCTCGAACAACATCCGCCAGTCACGCTCACACGCGAGCGATACGGCTTCTAAAAGAGGGCTGGTCACGTAATTGAGGCCTTCACGGTTCAAGTCGGCTCAGGCGCGGCCGTTAAAGTGATGCAGAATAAATGCATTTGCGGCCGGTTTCAGAGAGCCAGATCAAACATTTGTGATGTTTTCATGCCCTCTGAACGACGGGGCAGCATTATACATGCCATGTCCTACGCTAAAGAGGGCAATTTCGACAGGTTGTTACGATGAAAGGCGACATGAATATTCCACCCATCCCACAAACCGCGTCCAGCAGTCTGCGCTCCGGTCTTGTGGGCGGTGAAGTGCTCAAGTTGCTGCAGCCTGTTGAAGGTCTTATCCGGCCCGGCCAGAGCGCCCAGGCAGAAGTTCTGGCGCTCAAGCAAAACGGTCTGGCGTTCCAGTTGCTCCTCAAGCTGACCCTGGCCGGCGGGCGAGAAACCAACGTGCAGGCCAGCAGCAACTTTCCCTTGCCGCTGGGCACACAACTGGCCGTGACCCAGCCTTCGCCAGGCAACCTGGCGATCAGCCTGCAACAGGCGCTGAGCAGCAGCGTGGCCACCCTCACCCGTCTTGATACACAGCAACTGCCGGTGGGCACGCTGCTGCAAGGCAAAGTGCTGACAACCCAGGCTTTGCCCCAGGCTGCCGGGCAACCGGCAATCTACCGCTCGTTGGTGACACTGCTCAACAGTGCCTTGAGCGGCAGCACCCTGACCCTGGACAGTCCGCAGCCCTTGCGTATCGGCAGCTTGCTGAGCGCCCGGGTGCAAGACCCGCAAAGCTTGAGCTTCGTCCCGCTCAGCGGGCGCCAGGAGCAACTGGCGATTGCACAACAACTGGCAACACAACAAAGCCGCCAAGGCTCGCTGGAGGGACTGCTTAACGCCCTGCAAAAACTCCCGCCCAGCAACAGCATGCCCGACGAATTACGTACCTCCATCGACAAACTGCTGGCGGGTTTGCCTACGCCTTCACAGCTGAGCAACCCCAAAGCCTTGAGCTCTGCCCTGCTCAACAGCGGAGCCTTTCTGGAAGCCCGATTGCTGGGCGGTCAAACCCAAGCCCTCGCCCCGGACATGAAAGCCACCCTGTTGCGGCTGATTGCGCAGATCCTGCCCGGCGTGCCGGCCAGCACCGCCTTCAACCCCGCCATGGCTGCCAGCACCCAGGCCCAGGCCATGCCGACCTTTGTACGCAACGCGCTGGGCATGCTCGGGCAGGTCGGCGCCAAGCCACAACCGGGTGGTTTCCCCCTGCCCCGGGGCTCAGTGCAAGGCGGCGCAAATGAGGACAGCCTGGAAAACCTGCTCAAACTCGCAGCAGCGGCCATTTCCCGCCTGCAGAGCCACCAGCTGTCGAGTCTGGAGCAAAGCGGGCGCACCGCCGATGGAGGCGTGCTGACTACCTGGCAACTGGAAATCCCGATGCGCAACGCCCATGACATCGTGCCGTTGCAGGTCAAATTCCAGCGCGAAGACCCGCCGGAGAAACAACCGCAAGACAAACCCGAGGCCAGGGAAACAAAGGATCAGCTGTGGCGCGTAGAACTGGCCTTTGACCTTGCGCCGCTCGGACCGCTGCATGTGCAGGCACAACTGCTGCGCGGCAACCTGTCGGGACAGCTCTGGGCTGAGCGGGCGTCCACCGCACACCTGATCGAAAGCCAACTGGGCAACCTGCGCCAGCGATTGCATGACGCCGGACTGAGCGTGACCGATCTCGACTGCCACCAGGGCACCCCGCCACAAAGCGGCCATACCCGACTTGAACAACGCTGGGTCGACGAAACCGCATGAAGACAGAGCCCGCACCACGCCAGGCGATAGCCCTCAAATACGATGGCAAACAAGCCCCCACCCTCACGGCCAAGGGCGATGACGAACTGGCCGAAGCCATCCTCACCCTTGCCCGCGAGTACGAAGTACCGATTTATGAAAATGCCGAACTGGTGAAATTGCTGGCGCGCATGGAGCTGGGCGACAGCATCCCCCAAGAGCTCTATCGAACCCTGGCAGAAATCATCGCCTTTGCCTGGCAGCTCAAAGGCAAATTCCCGGAAGGGTTTAATCCGGATGCGGGGCCGGGAGAGCCGTGATGAGCGTTCGCGTTGTTTGAACATTCCCGTGGCTACAGCAAAAGCAAAGGCAATAAGCAGATTTTAAATAGCACCCTTTTTTGTGGGAGCGAGCCTGCTCGCGAAGCAGGCGACGCGATCTTTCCGGCAAACCCCAGTGATGCCTTCGCGAGCAGGCTCGCTCCCACACAAGCAACTAACCCCGCAACGCCAAATCCACTTGCCCGGCCGCGTCCAGCAGCGCACTGTCCTCGCGAAACCCGCCAATCACCTGCAGCCCCACCGGCATTTCCCCTGGCTGTCGTGGCAAGGGGATGTTGATTTGCGGCAACCCGAATGCCATCCAGAATTTGCAGAAGTCCGAAGGGCCCGTGGTTTCCAGACCCAGCGGCGCCACCATCCCGCAGGTAACGCTCAACATGGCGTCAAAGGGCGCGAAGATGGCTCTCAATACGGGGGCCAGTACCGCCAGGCGCGCCTTGGCGGCGGACTCCTGTTCCCATGTTGTGCCCTTGGCCCGCTCGATCATGGCCAAGACGGACGGGCTCAGTCGCTCGGGGCTGGATTGCCATTCTTTGGACAGCGAACGGGCACCTTCGCAATCATTGATCAACAGATGGTCATCAAACACCTGCGCAAACTCTTCCGGCAACTCCACCATGGTCACGCTGTGCCCTGCAGCTTTTAACCGGTCGACCGCCGCCAGCAACGCGTCAGCCACAAGAGGATCAACCTGATCCCAGCGCGCGGTGCGGCAAAAACCAAACGTGCGCGGGCCGCTGGGGCGCGTGGCATGTGGCAAGCCGGGAATCAGCACCTGTGCGACCAACCCCAGGTCACGAACCGAGCGCCCATACCAACCCATGGTGTCGAAGCTCGGTGCCAGGGGTTTGACCCCTTCCAGGGACACCAGCCCGTAAGACGGCTTGAACGCATACAACCCGCAATAGGCCGCTGGCTTGAGCAGCGAACCGGCGGTTTGCGTGCCCAGTGCCACGGGAAAAAAACCCGCCGCCATACCGGCAGCAGAACCGGCGCTGGAGCTGCCCGGCGTCCGGTTCAGGTCCAGGGGGTTGCGGGTCGGACCGGTGTGCATGTAGGCAAATTCGGTGGTGTGGGTCTTGCCCATGATCACCGCCCCCGCCTGACGCAACAGTGCAACCACATGGGCATCGCGCGATGGCCAGTTGTTGTCATAGATCGGGGAGTAAAAGCGCGTGGGGTGGTCGTGGGTGTCAATAATATCCTTGACCCCGACCGGCACCCCGGCCAGCAAGCCGTTGAGCCTTGGGCTGGCAAGCCCCAGCGTCTGTTTGCGCACACCGTCGGGGTCGAGCGAGACGAAGGCCTGGACCTTGGCTTCCCGGGCCCGGGTTGTTGCCAGAAAATGCTCAGCCACAACCCCGGGGCTGATGTGTGCCGTGCTGACCTGTTCAGCAATCGAGGTGGCGTCTGCCGTGTCTAGGAAATTCATGCGCTGTATTTAACCTCTGACTCTTGTTGTTTTATACGGCGTATACCGACGCCCAGTCCGCGAACCCCTTGATCTCGATGGGGTTGCCCGACGGGTCGAGAAAAAACATCGTCGCCTGCTCACCCGGGGTCCCGACAAAGCGAAGGGTCGGCTCCAGCACAAAGTCCAGGTCGCGTTCCATTAATCGTTCTTTCAAGGCCAGCCAGTCAGGCATGCTCAGCACCACCCCGAAATGCGGCATGGGAACCCAGTGGTCGCCCACTTTTCCGGTATTGCTGACGGCAAACGGCTCCCCCAGATGCAATGACAATTGGTGACCAAAAAAATCGATGTCCAGCCACGTGTCGGTGCTGCGACCTTCAACACAGCCCAGCACATCACAGTAGAAACCACGAGCCGCCGCCAGATCGTGAACATGAAAAGCGAAATGAAAAAGCGATTGCACACCAACCTCCTGATACCGGGTCTGGCCACATGGCCGTAAAGGAAATGATGCACGGCCCAATTCAAAAGAGATAACCTGTTATTTTTTCCATGAAAGAAAGAAATTCTTATGGATACGCGCTATCTCAGAAGTCTGATCGCCGTGGTGGAGTGCGGGTCAATTGCCAAGGCAGCACGCTTGGAGAACTTGACGGCGGCAGCGGTCAGTCAGCGTATTGTGGCGCTCGAACGGCAGTTGGGGCTGGAGCTTCTGGTGCGGGTCGGGCATGTGGCCAAACCCAGTCTGGCCTGCATGGACTTGCTGCCAAGGGCGCGATGTATCGTCAATGAAGTGGCCCTTCTGGCAGGTGACGTCGACAACCAAGGCCTGACCGGCCCCTTGCGCATCGGCGCTATTTCAACGGTACTCACGGGGCTTCTGCCCCAGGCCTTGCGCAGCTTGACCCGCTCAACCCCCCAGCTAAAACCGGTAATCATTCCAGGTACGTCGCGTTCGCTGTATCAGGCGCTGGAGGCCAACGAGCTGGATGCCGCGATAGTGGTCGCGCCGCCGTTTGCGCTGACCAAAACCTTCGACGCCGTGTTGCTGCGCAAGGAGCCCTTAGTGTTTATCTCCAACGAGCAGTCTTCGCTGGGCATCGACGCACGCCTGCAAAGCTGTCCGTATATTCAATATGACCCCGATGCCTGGGGAGGCCGTCATGCCGTCCAGTACCTGCAAGACCAGGGCCTGACGCCCGCCGCCCTGCTGGATCTGGATGCATTGGAAACCATCGCCCTGCTGACCTCGGAAGGGCTGGGGGTCAGTCTGGTGCCTTGCTGGTCGGGGATTGAGCGCTGGATGGGCAGTTGTGAGGTGGAGCCCGTGGGTGATCAACGTTATGACCGGGAGATCGTGCTGATCAGCCATGCACAAGGGGCAAGGGGGCGAATGGTTGAGGCGTTGAAGCTGGCGCTGCAGGAGAAGACGCAGTAACCGGATCGGTGGGCGCCGGCTTGCTCGCGATGCAGGCGCCGCGGTCCGCGTCGACACTATCGCGAGCAAGCCCGCTCCCACAGGTACAGAGCCAGGCTCAGCCCTTGTGCATCTTGCTCATCAACTCGGCCTCGGCCTGGGTCAAACCGCAAGACTGGGTCAGTTCATCGACGCTGGCGCCCATGCTCACCAAACGCGCTGCCTGGTTGAATGACAGGCTGGTAGGGTCGCGCTGTTCGAGCTGGGTCAGCTTCTCGGGCAGCGGTGCCACCACGGCGCGCAACTCGTGCAGGTCTTCACCCATTTGCACATTGCCGTTCTGGTAAGTGTCCAGGCGCCGCGCCAGCTCCCTGAGGCGCCGGTCACGCTGTTCATCGCCCGCGGCCTGCTGCGCCGCCAGCACGCGCTGGCGGCGTATGTGGCTGACCAACAGCCACAGGGTCACGGCCCACAACAGGCCCAGAACGATTACCGCCACCTCAAGGATCAATCAGATGCTCTCCAGATCCGACCACTCTTCTTCGGTCATCATTTTGTCCAGTTCAACCAGAATCAGCAGCTCGCCGTTCTTGTTGCAGACGCCCTGGATAAACTTGGCTGACTCGTCATTGCCCACATTAGGCGCCGTTTCGATTTCCGACTGACGCAGGTAAACCACTTCGGCCACGCTGTCGACCAGAATCCCGACTACTTGCTTGTCCGCTTCGATGATGACGATGCGCGAATTGTCGGTGATTTCGGCACCGTACAAGCCAAAGCACTGGCGCGTGTCGATGACCGTCACCACGTTGCCGCGCAGGTTGATAATGCCCAGCACATAAGCCGGCGCACCCGGGACCGGGGCGATCTCGGTGTAACGCAGCACTTCCTGCACCTGCATCACGTTGATGCCGTAGGTCTCGTTGTCCAGCTTGAAGGTAACCCATTGCAGGATCGGATCTTCCAAACCCTGTGCCGCTGACTGTTTCATACCCCAAACCCCTGACTGAAATACTGCTGAATGCTGAAAACTGGCGGCTCACCCTTACAGGCGAACATCAACCACACGTGTTCTTATGCCTTGCCCTTGGCGATCAGTTCCGCCAGCTGCGCCACGTCCAGCAATGCACACATATGTTCGATCACTGTGCCTGCCAGCCACGGTCGCTGCCCACGCTGGGAGCGCCACTTGATTTCGTTCGGGTGCAGGCGCAACGAACGGCTGACCTGATGCACCGCCAGCCCCCATTCGTAACCCTGCACTGAAATGACGTATTGCAGGCCTTCGCGAAAATCATCGCGATAGCGCTCGGGCATCACCCAGCGCGCAGTGTCCAGCACGTTGAGCTTGCCGCCCTGGCTCGGCAGCATCCCGAGAAACCAGTCCGGCTGACCGAACAGCGGGATCAACTCGCGCCCGGCCAGTGAATAGATCGAACCCAGGCACACCAATGGCACCGCCAGGGTCAGCCCGGCCACGTCGAACAACAGGCATTCGAAAGGCTCGGCAGCCCACGCCGGGCGGCCATCATCCGGGATCGGCAGATGAGCCCCCGGCGCACTCGGCCGATGAACTTCCACCAGCGGATGGGCCAGCGCTTCTGCAGGCACACCCACTTGCGACAGCTCTACCGGCATCGCCAGGGGCGCCTCATCAGGGGCGGGCTGTTCCAGCTCGGGCGCTGCGGGCTCAGCCGATTCCAGCGCTTGCGTTGCATCGAACAGCAAGTCGTCGAGGTACGACTGCAACGCCACTTGCGATCGGTTGGAAAGTGCTACCGGCTGCGTCATAAAGTGCCCCACTCAACAGCCTCGCGACAGAGACCTGTAGACGTTATCGGCCACACGCGGCCGATACTTGAATACCCGCCCACCTCAAGCCACCTGCGGTGCAAGCTGACGGGTCAATACGTGCTTGAGCAGCGCGCGATAGGCGATAACCCCCCGGGTTTTGTCATCGAACTGCGAAGGTGTCTGGCCTGCACGGCTGGCATCGCGCAACCGGGTATCGACCGGGATAAACCCCTGCCACAGGGTGTCGGGATACACGTCGCGCAACACCCGCAAGGTGCTCATCGAAGCCTGGGTGCGACGGTCGAACAGGGTCGGCACGATGCAGAACGGCAACGCCTGCGCACGGGAGCGGTTGATCATGCGCAAAGTGTGAACCATGCGCTCCAGGCCCTTGAGCGCCAGATGCTCGGTTTGCACCGGAATGACCAGCTGCTGGCTGGCCGCCAATGCGTTGACCATCAGCACACCCAGAATCGGCGGGCTGTCGATGATCGCGTAGTCGTAGTCCTGCCACAGTTGCGCCAGGCTGCGCGCAATCACCAGGCCCAGGCCACTTTGCCCCGGTGCCTGACGCTCCAGGGTCGCCAGGGCGGTGGTCGCCGGCAGCAAGGCAATCTTTTCGTGGCTGGTGGGCAACAGCAATTGCGCAGCCAGACCTTCCGGCACCTGGCCCTGATGCAGAAACAGGTCGTAGACGCTGTGTTCCAGGCCATCGGGGTCATACCCGAAGTAACTGGTCATGGAGCCGTGCGGGTCGAGATCGACTATCACCACACGCTTGCCCGCCTCTGCCAGCAAACCGGCCAGAGCGATGGATGTGGTGGTCTTGCCGACCCCACCTTTTTGATTGGCTACTGCCCAGACTCTCATTCAGTTGTTCCTCCCGGCTGCATGCGTGCCGGCCGAGACTATAGGGTGGGTGACGGGGAATTGACGGCATCCCCACGAACCAGTGGCTGTGCCTGTGGCGGTGCAGTTTGTGTGCCAGCACGCCTGAGGGCGGCATCGGGTGTTGCGTTGGCGGTTCCCGTACCGGTCAGGCTGCGTCGCACCTCAAGGTTGCGCGACACCACCAGCACCACCCGACGATTGAGCGCGCGCCCCTCTGGCGTAGCGTTATTGGCCACCGGCTGAAACTCGCCGTAGCCCACCGACGCCATACGCCCGGGGTTAACGCCCTGCATCGCCAGCATGCGCACAATGCTCGCCGAACGCGCCGACGACAGCTCCCAGTTGGTCGGGTATTGCGCAGTACGAATAGGCAGATCGTCAGTAAAACCTTCGACATGGATCGGGTTGGCGAACGGCTTGAGGATCGCTGCCACCTTGTCGATGATGTTGAACGCCGCATTGCTCGGCATCGCGTCGCCGCTGCCGAACAACAGGCTGGAATTGAGTTCGATCTCCACCCACAGTTCATTGCCGCGCACTGTCAATTGCCTGGACGCGATCAAGTCGCCAAAGGCGTTGGTGATGTCATCGGCAATGGTTTTGAGCGGGTCATCGGGCACTTGCCCGAGGCCGGCATCGGTATGTTCACTGTCCTTGATCAACGGCTCGGCAGGCTGGATCGTCAGCGGGCGCTCTTCGCCGATGGGGATCGGTTTGATGCTGCGCTCGCTGTCATTGAACACTCCCACCAGCGCCTGGGAGATCACCTTGTACTTGCCTTCGTTGATCGATGAGATCGAGTACATGACCACGAAGAAGGCAAACAGCAAGGTGATGAAGTCTGCGTAGGACACCAGCCAACGTTCGTGATTGACGTGCTCATCCGCGGGACGACGGCGCCGGCTCATAATTAACCCGTAAAGCCCTGGAGCTTGAGTTCGATGGAGCGCGGATTTTCGCCTTCGGCAATCGACAGGATGCCTTCGAGCAACATCTCGCGGTACAGCGACTGGCGCATGGCAATCGCCTTGAGTTTGCTGGCTATGGGCAGCAACACCAGGTTGGCACTGGCCACCCCGTAAATGGTCGCCACAAATGCCACGGCAATGCCGTTGCCCAGTTGCGCCGGGTCGGCCAGGTTGCCCATCACATGGATCAGCCCCATGACCGCACCGATAATGCCGATGGTTGGCGCATAGCCGCCCATGCTTTCAAACACTTTGGCGGCTTCGATATCCCGGCTTTCCTGGGTCATGTAATCGACTTCCAGCACGCTGCGAATGGCCTGGGGTTCAACCCCGTCGACCAGCAATTGCAGGCCCTTGCGCGAATAGTTGTCGGGTTCGGTGTCGGCCACCCCTTCCAGGCCCAGCAAGCCTTCCTTGCGCGCCGTCAGGCTCCAGTTGACGACACGGTCAATGCCGCCCGCCATGTCGATACGCGGCGGGAACAGAATCCAGACCACGGTGTGCATCGCCCGCTTGAATGCGCTCATGGGCGACTGCAACAACGCAGCCCCCACGGTGCCGCCCAGCACGATCAACGCCGCCGGGCCATTGGCCAGGGCGCCCAGATGGCCGCCCTCCAGGTAGTTGCCGCCGATAATCGCGACAAACGCCATGATGATGCCAATCAGGCTGAGCACGTCCATCAGTGGCAGGCCTCCACAAGGTGTTTGCCGATCTCGTCAAGGCTGTACACCGCATCCGCCAGGTTGGCTTTGACGATGGCCATGGGCATGCCGTAAATCACGCAACTGGCTTCATCCTGCGCCCAGACCTGGCTGCCGCCCTGCTTGAGCAGTCGCGCGCCTTCACGGCCGTCTGCGCCCATGCCGGTCAGGACCACCGCCAAAACTTTGTCACCGAAGGACTTGGCAGCAGAACCGAAGGTGATGTCCACACACGGCTTGTAGTTCAAACGCTCATCACCCGGCAGGATGCGTACCGCACCACGGCCATCGATCATCATTTGCTTGCCGCCCGGGGCCAGCAAAGCCAGGCCGGGGCGCAGAATATCGCCGTCTTCGGCTTCCTTGACGCTGATCCGGCACAGCTTGTCCAGACGCTCGGCAAACGCCTTGGTGAACGCGGCGGGCATGTGCTGCACCAGCACGATCGGGGCCGGGAAGTTGCCCGGCAACTGGGTCAATACCCGCTGCAAGGCGACCGGGCCGCCGGTCGAGGTGCCGATGGCCACCAGCCTGTAAGCCTTGCGTTTGGGCGCGGCAGAAGCTGACGTCGGTGCAGGCGCACCACGACTGGCAATGGGCGTGGTGCGCGCCGGGGGCGGCGAGACGGGCGGAGCGGATGGCACAAAGCCGCCTAGCGCAGGCCGGGGGGCCGGGACCGGGGCAGACACCACAGGGGCCGGCGCGCTGTAGCTGGACAGGCGACGGTTACTGCGCGAAATGCTGTGAACCTTCTCACACAGCATTTGCTTGACCTTCTCGGGGTTGCGCGAGATGTCTTCAAAATTTTTCGGCAGGAAGTCCACCGCCCCGGCATCCAGCGCATCGAGGGTGACGCGGGCCCCTTCGTGGGTCAGGGAGGAAAACATCAGTACCGGGGTCGGGCAACGCTGCATGATATGACGCACGGCCGTGATGCCGTCCATCAACGGCATCTCGTAATCCATGGTGATCACGTCCGGCTTGAGTGCCAGGGCCTGATCGATTGCTTCCTTGCCATTGGTGGCCGTGCCGATCACTTTAATCGTCGGGTCGGCCGACAGAATTTCCGAGACGCGGCGGCGGAAAAAACCGGAATCATCCACCACCAGGACCTTGACTACCATAAACACTCCGTTAGGCGGTGCGGGGCGCAAACGCCCCGGCTCACCAGAATCAAATACGCCGTGATGCGTAATGCTTGAGCATGCTCGGAACGTCCAGAATCAAGGCAATACGGCCGTCACCGGTAATGGTGGCGCCCGACATGCCTGGCGTGCCCTGGAGCATTTTCCCCAACGGCTTGATCACCACTTCTTCCTGACCGACCAACTGATCGACCACAAAGCCGATGCGCTGGGTACCCACCGAAAGAATCACCACATGCCCTTCGCGCTGCTCTTCGTGGGCGGCTGATGCCACCAGCCAGCGTTTGAGGTAGAACAGGGGCAACGCCTTGTCGCGCACGATCACCACTTCCTGGCCGTCGACCACATTGGTGCGCGACAGGTCGAGGTGGAAAATTTCGTTGACGTTGACCAGCGGGAAGGCAAACGCCTGGTTGCCCAGCATCACCATCAGGGTCGGCATGATGGCCAGGGTCAGCGGCACCTTGATCACGATTTTCGAGCCCCGGCCCAGGGTCGACTCGATGCTCAGCGAGCCGTTGAGCTGGGCGATCTTGGTTTTCACCACGTCCATGCCCACGCCCCGGCCCGACACATCGCTGATCTCGGTCTTGGTCGAGAACCCCGGCGCAAAGATCAGGTTGTAGCAGTCGCTTTCGCTCAGGCGGTCGGCGGCGTCCTTGTCCATCAGGCCTTTTTTCACGGCCAGGGAGCGCAGAAAATTGGCGTCCATGCCTTTGCCGTCATCGGAGATCGACAGCAGGATATGGTCGCCCTCCTGCTCGGCGGACAAAATCACCCGGCCACAGCTCGGCTTGCCGGCAGCGGCGCGTTCTTCCGGGGTTTCGCACCCGTGGTCGACGGCGTTGCGCACCAAGTGCACCAGCGGATCGGCCAGGGCCTCGACAAGGTTTTTGTCCAGGTCGGTCTCTTCGCCTACCAGTTCCAGGCTGATTTCTTTTTTCAGTTGCCGCGCCAGGTCACGCACCAGCCGCGGGAAACGGCCGAACACTTTCTTGATCGGCTGCATCCGGGTCTTCATCACTGCGGTTTGCAGGTCGGCGGTGACCACGTCGAGGTTGGACAGCGCCTTGGCCATCTCTTCGTCGTGGCTATTGAGCCCCAGGCGCACCAGGCGGTTACGCACCAGCACCAGCTCGCCGACCATATTCATGATGTCGTCAAGCCGGGCGGTATCAACCCGCACGGTGGTCTCAGCCTCGGAGGCAGCCGGTTTTTCCGAAGGCCCGGAGCTTGTCCGGGCCGGGACCGCTCGCACCGCAGCCGGTTTGACCGGTGCCGGTGCAGCCGCTACCGCCGCGCTGTCGGCACTGAACTTGCCCTTGCCATGCAACTCATCGAGCAAGGCTTCAAATTCGTGGTCGCTGATCAGCCCGGGGTCGCCGGCAGGTTCAGCGGCCGAGGGCTGGGGCTCAACAGGCGCTGAAGCTTCCAGCGCGTCTGCGTTGAACGAGCCCTTGCCATGCAACTGATCAAGCAAGGCTTCGAATTCGTCATCGGTGATGTCATGGCTGGCCTCGGCCGGCGCGGCGGGCACCTCCTCGGGCACTGCGGCAACCACCGCAGCCTGCGCAGAAAACTGGCCCTTGCCGTGCAACTGGTCGAGCAGCAACTCGAACTCGGCGTCGCTGATTTCGTCGCTGGTCGTGGCTTGCGGGGGTGCCACCGGGTCAGGTTCGGCCGCAGCCGCCTTGACCGCATCGAGCGAGTCCAGCAACTGTTCGAACTCGCTGTCGGTGATATCGGTTACCGGGGCGGCCACCATCGGCGCAGGCGCAACGACCGCCTGGGCCGCGGCAGGCTCGGCCAGACGTGCCAGCGCCGCCAGCAGCTCCGGGGTTGCGGCCGTGATCGGGCAGCGTTCGCGCACTTCGCTGAACATGCCATTGACCGCATCCAGGGCCTCAAGCACCACGTCCATCAGCTCCGAGTCAACGCTGCGCTCACCCTTGCGCAGGATGTCGAAGACGTTTTCGGCGATGTGGCAGCACTCCACCAACTCATGGAGCTGCAGGAAGCCGGCGCCCCCTTTTACAGTGTGAAAACCGCGAAAAATTGCATTGAGCAGATCCGCATCATCCGGTCGGCTTTCCAGCTCGACCAGCTGTTCGGACAGCAGCTCTAGAATCTCGCCGGCTTCAACCAGGAAATCCTGAAGGATTTCTTCATCGGCGCCGAAGCTCATGTACGTGCTCCTTGAAATAGGGCTTCGACGCCAGGCAACAGCGCCCGCACGTCCGCGAAGTCCTAAAAACCTAAACTGGACAGCAAATCGTCAACATCATCCTGACCGGATACGACGTCATTACGTGTATCGGCATGAATCTGCGGACCTTCACCCCTGGCCTGGCTTTTTTGCGAATTATTTTCGGCGCGCATTGCATCACGGTCGTGTTCGATCCCTGCAAAGCGATCCACCTGACTGGCCATCAGCACCAGCTTGAGCAGATTGCTTTCAACTTCGGTCACCAATTGCGTTACCCGTTTGATCACCTGACCGGTGAGGTCCTGGTAATCCTGGGCCAGCAAGATGTCAGTGAGGTTGGCGGACACGATGTTGTTCTGCGTTTCGCTACGCGTCAAAAAACTGTCGACTCGACGCGCCAGCTCGCGAAACTCCTCGGCACCGACTTCGCGACGCATAAAGCGCCCCCAGTCCGTACTCAGAGCCCTGGCTTCCTGGCCCATTCCGTTGACCAGCGGCGTGCTGTGCTCCACCAGATCCATGGTGCGGTTGGCGGCGGCTTCCGTCAGTTTCACAACATAAGCCAAACGCTCGGTGGCATCCGTGATCTGCGACACTTCTTCGGCTTGCGGCATGCCCGGGTCAATATGAAAATTGACAATTGCACTGTGCAGTTCACGGGTCAGCTTGCCGACTTCGCGATACAGCCCGCGGTCCCGGGTCTGGTTGAGTTCGTGAATCAGCTGCACTGCATCGCCAAACTGGCCTCTTTCAAGGCTTTCGACCAATTCGTGAGCATGTTTTTTCAGGGTCGATTCAAAATCGCCCTGCGTAGTTTCTTGATGCTCCATAGCGCCCCCAAGGCAACCGATCAACCGATGCGATCAAAGATCTTTTCGATTTTGTCTTTGAGTGCGATAGCGGTGAACGGCTTGACCACATAACCGTTAACACCGGCCTGGGCCGCTTCGATAATCTGCTCGCGTTTGGCTTCGGCGGTCACCATCAACACCGGCAAGTGCTTGAGTTTTTCGTCGGCACGCACATGGCGCAACAGCTCGATACCGGTCATGCCCGGCATGTTCCAGTCGGTCACCAAAAAGTCGATATGCCCCAGATTGAGGATCGGCAGCGCCGTGATGCCGTCATCCGCCTCGACCGTGTTGGTGAAACCAAGGTCACGCAACAGGTTTTTAATGATCCGCCGCATCGTCGAGAAATCATCAACGATGAGGATTTTCATGTTCTTGTCCAATTCGACCTCCAAGCAGTCTTAAACGCGTCCTGTCTGGGGACGCGCCATTCAATCAATTCGTTTTCAAACACCGCCCAAATCGACTGTGGGAGCGGGCTTGCTCGCGATGCAGGCGGCGCGGTTTTTCTGATTCACCGTGTCGATCCCATCGCGAGCAAGCCCGCTCCCACAATAAGTGCACGTGTTCCCGTCAGTGCGCGCGCCACTGGCTCAGGCGTGCGCGCAATCGTGCGGCGCACTGGCTGTGCAGCTGGCTGACCCGGGACTCACTGACCCCCAGCACCTCACCGATTTCCTTGAGGTTCAGCTCCTCGTCGTAGTACAGCGCCAACACCAGTCGCTCACGCTCGGGCAGATGGGCAATCGCATCGGCCAGGGCGCACTGGAAGCGTTCGTCTTCCAGGTCCCGCGACGGTTCCGGGTGAGCACTTGCGCCATCTTCATGCAGCCCTTCGTGTTCGCCGTCCTGCAACAGATCGTCAAAACTGAACAGGCGGCTGCCCAGGGTGTCATTCAAAATGGCGTAATAATCATCAAGGCTTAACTGGAGTTCGGCCGCAACTTCATGATCTTTAGCGTCACAACCGGTTTTTGCTTCAATTACCCGAATTGCATCGCTGACCATGCGTGTATTGCGGTGAACCGAACGCGGGGCCCAGTCGCCCTTGCGCACCTCATCGAGCATCGCGCCACGGATACGAATGCCGGCATAGGTCTCGAAACTCGCCCCCTTGCTCGCGTCGTACTTGCCCGACACTTCGAGCAGACCAATCATCCCGGCCTGGATCAGGTCATCCACCTGCACGCTGGCCGGCAACCGCGCCAACAGGTGATACGCAATGCGTTTGACCAGGGGGGCATAGCGTTCGATCAGCTCGTACTGGCTGTCACGCGATGCCTTGCTGTACATGCGGTAGCCACTGGCGGTCATTAAAAGCGTCCCCCTGCTTGCTGCACCAGACGCTCGACAAAAAACTCCAGGTGCCCCCGGGGGTTTGCAGGTAGTGGCCAGGTGTCCACCTTCTGGGCAATGGCCTTGAATGCCAGCGAACATTTGGAGCGCGGGAACGCTTCGTAGACGGCGCGCTGCTTCTGTACGGCCTTGCGCACGCATTCGTCGTAGGGCACGGCGCCCACGTACTGCAGGGCCACGTCCAGAAAACGGTCGGTAACCTTGGTCAGCTTGGCGAACAGGTTGCGACCTTCCTGGGGGCTTTGGGCCATGTTGGCGAGTACGCGAAAACGGTTCATTCCGTAATCGCGGTTCAGCAGCTTGATCAACGCGTAGGCATCGGTGATGGAGGTCGGCTCATCGCACACCACCAGCAGCACTTCCTGGGCGGCGCGCACAAAGCTGACCACCGACTCGCCGATCCCGGCAGCGGTGTCGATCACCAGCACATCCAGGTTATCGCCCAGGTCGCTGAATGCCTGAATCAGGCCGGCATGCTGCGCCGGGCTCAGGTGCACCATGCTCTGGGTGCCCGAGGCCGCCGGCACGATACGAATCCCGCCGGGGCCCTGGAGCAATACGTCGCGCAGTTCGCAACGCCCCTCGACCACATCGGCCAGGGTGAATTTCGGGGTAAGGCCCAGCAGGACGTCGACGTTCGCCAATCCGAGGTCCGCGTCCATTAGCAGGACACGCCTGCCCAGCTCGGCCAATGCGATAGACAAGTTGACTGAAACGTTAGTTTTACCGACGCCACCCTTGCCGCCGGTCACTGCGATCACCTGTACGGGATGCATGCTGCCCATGATCTTTCTTTACCTTGTCTTACTTAGACGCGGCTACATACGTTGGCTGCGCGTTCCCCACCGGAACACAATCTTCAGACCATCTGATGTAGGTACATTGCAACGTAATCGTGACTACCTCAGCCAACCCGCTTGGGAGGGCTGTGATAGATATCAGCGAACATATCGGCCATGGCTTCTTCGCTGGGTTCTTCCTGCATTTGCACACTCACTGCGCGGCTCACCAGCTGGTGACGCCGCGGCAGGTGGAGATCGTCCGGGATACGCGGGCCGTCCGTCAGGTAAGCCACCGGCAACCCGTTACTGATCGCCAGGCTCAGCACCTCACCCAGGCTCGCCGTTTCATCCAGCTTGGTCAGGATGCAACCGGCCAGCCCACAACGTTTGTAACTGAGGTAGGCCGCCGTCAGTACCTGCTTCTGACTGGTGGTGGCCAATACCAGATAATTGCGCGCCTTGATCCCGCGCCCGGCCAGGCTTTCAAGCTGCAGGCGCAACGCCGGGTCGCTGGCCTGCAGGCCGGCGGTATCCACCAGCACCACACGCTTGCGCACCAGCGGCTCGAGAGTCTGGCCCAATGACTGGCCCGGGGCCACGTGAGTCACCGGCACGTTCAAAATGCGGCCCAGGGTTTTCAATTGTTCCTGGGCACCGATACGAAAGCTGTCCATGCTCACCAGCGCGATATTCTGCGCGCCGTACTTGAGTACATAACGGGCCGCCAGCTTGGCCAGCGTAGTAGTTTTACCCATCCCCGCAGGCCCGACCATCGCGATCACGCCGCCCTCTTCCAGCGGCTCCAGCTCAGGCGTGGCAATCATCCGTGCCAGGTGCGCCAGCAGCATCCGCCAGGCCTGGCGCGGCTCTTCGATACCGGCCACTTGCGCCAGCAGATCGCGCGACAGCGGCCCGGACAGACCGATGCGCTGCAAGCGGCGCCACAGATTGGCCTGCGCCGGCTTGGCATCCTGTAACTGGCTCCAGGCCAGCGAGCCCAGCTGTACTTCGAGCAACTCGCGCAGGCCATTGAGTTCGTGACGCATATTGTCGAATGCGCGCTGATCAATTGTCGGCGTGGCCACCGGCGCAGGGCGCGGCGGTTCTTCAAGGGTCGGCTCGATCAACGGCTCGGCAGCGGTCAGCGGCAAACCGGCAAACAGCTGACGGTTATCGCCCGCCTCGCCTTCGCCGCGCAGGCTCAGCTCGGCCTGGGCCGAGACGATCCGCGACTGGGTCTTGCGCAGTTCTTCTTCAAGCTCAATGTTCGGCACCCGGGGTGCCAGCGCGGACAACTTGTAGTCCAGGGCCGCGGTCAACTCAACGCCCCCGGCAATCCGGCGGTTGCCAATAATGGCGGCGTCAGCCCCCAGCTCATCACGAATCAGCTTCATGGCCTGACGCATATCGGCGGCAAAAAATCGCTTCACTTGCATAAACCAAACCCTCAGCCGTTAGGGCCTACTGTCGCAACGATCGTGACCTGCTTGTTGTCAGGGATTTCCTGGTACGCCAGCACATGCAGGTTGGGCACCGCCAAACGGCCAAAACGCGACAGCATCGCGCGTACCGGGCCTGCCACCAACAAGATAACCGGGTTGCCTTGCATCTCCTGACGCTGAGCAGCGTCGATCAACGAGCGCTGGAGCTTCTCTGCCATGCTTGGCTCCAGCAAAACGCCCTCTTCCTGGCCTTGTCCGGCCTTCTGCAAACTATTGAGCAATATTTGTTCCAACCTTGGTTCCAAGGTGATCACAGGCAGCTCAGACTCAACACCTACAATGCTTTGCACGATGGCGCGGGACAGCCCGACGCGCACAGCGGCAACCAAAGCGGCAGTATCTTGACTCTTATGGGCATTGTTCGCGACGGCTTCGGCAATGCTGCGGATATCGCGCACCGGCACCTGCTCGGACAGCAAGGCCTGCAACACCTTGAGCAACTGCGAAAGGCTCAATACCCCCGGCACCAGTTCTTCCGCCAGCTTGGGTGAGGATTTGGCCAGCAACTGCATCAACTGCTGCACTTCTTCATGGCCGATCAGCTCATGGGAGTGCTTGTACAAAATCTGATTCAAGTGGGTCGCCACCACGGTGCTGGCGTCCACCACGGTATAGCCCAGCGATTGCGCCTGGCTGCGCTGGCTGACTTCAATCCACACCGCCTCCAGACCAAAGGCCGGGTCTTTGGTGGTGATGCCGTTCAACGTGCCGAACACCTGCCCCGGGTTGATCGCCATTTCGCGATCCGGGTAGATCTCGGCCTCGGCCAGAATCACCCCCATCAAGGTCAGACGATAGGCGCTGGGGGCCAGGTCGAGGTTGTCTCGGATATGCACGGTAGGCATCAGAAAGCCCAGGTCCTGGGACAGTTTTTTACGCACGCCCTTGATCCGCGCCAGCAATTGGCCACCCTGGTTGCGGTCCACCAGCGGGATCAGCCGGTAGCCGACCTCCAGCCCGATCATGTCGATGGGTGTCACGTCATCCCAGCCCAGCTCCTTGGTCTCCTGGGCGCGGGCCGGGGACGGCAGCAGCTCCTGTTGGCGCTGCACCTCTTGCAGGGCCTGGACCTTGACCACGTTGTGTTTTTTCCACATCAGGTAGGCCACGCCACCGGCGACTGCGGCCATGCTCAGGAAGGAGAAGTGCGGCATGCCCGGCACGATGCCCATGACTGCCATCAACCCCGCCGCTACCGCCAGCGCCTTGGGTGAGGCGAACATCTGACGATTGATCTGCTTGCCCATGTCTTCGGAACCCGAGGCACGGGTCACCATGATCGCGGCAGCGGTGGACAGCAGCAGGGATGGCAACTGCGCCACCAAACCGTCACCGATGGTCAGCAAGGCATAGACCTTGCCGGCTTCGCTGAACGCCATCCCGTGCTGAAAGATACCTACGGCCATGCCGCCGATCAGGTTGATAAACAGAATCAACAGGCCGGCGATGGCGTCACCGCGCACAAATTTGCTGGCACCGTCCATCGAGCCGTAGAACTCGGCCTCCTGGGCGACTTCCTGGCGGCGCATCTTGGCCTGGTTCTGGTCGATCAGGCCGGCGTTGAGGTCCGCGTCGATGGCCATTTGTTTACCGGGCATGGCGTCGAGGGTGAAACGTGCACTCACCTCGGAAATCCGCCCGGCACCTTTGGTCACTACCACGAAGTTGATGATCATCAAAATCGCAAAGACCACGATACCGACCACGTAGTTGCCGCCGATCACCACCTCGCCGAAGGCCTGGATCACCTTGCCTGCGGCAGCGTGGCCATCATGACCGTGGAGCATCACCACTCGGGTGGAGGCCACGTTCAGCGCCAGGCGCATCAGGGTCGCGACCAGCAAAATGGTGGGGAATACCGCAAAATCCAATGGGCGCAGCGCGTAGACGCAGACCAGGAGCACCACAATTGATAGCGCGATGTTGAAGGTGAAGAACACATCCAGCAGAAAAGGTGGAATGGGCAACATCATCATTGCCAGCATCACCAACAGCAACAGCGGCACGCCCAGCTGCCCCTGACCCAAACCGGCCAGACCGCTGCGTGCGGTGTTGATTAACTGAGAGCGATCCAAAGACATTGCGGCAAACCTTTAGCAAACTTTTGACGCCAGATGCGCCGTAGAGCCTGCCTGTGCAAGAACCCTTCCAACTTTGGCCAATGGCCATATCAGAATAAAAAGCCCCTCTCGATTTAAACGACTGGGGCTTCTGTGGGAGCGAGCCTGCTCGCGAAGCGCGTAAACCCTGATGTGTGTTTACTCGATGATCGCAATCTTGTTGAGACCTTCGCGAGCAGGCTCGCTCCCACAGTTGAGGTCACGTAAACCTCAAGGGCTGTATCGAGCCTGGTTTTTTGTGCTCAGGGCACGCTCATTACCAGCGTGGCACTCGCCGTGAAAGGCCCGGCGGCAGGTAGGCTGCCGGGTTTGCGAAAAAGCGTAAACAACACCGTGTCGCTGCCTGAGCTGTTGCTTATTCTGGTCCTGAAAGAACCTCCCGGAGCGACTAATGCACTGAGACGATGCATACCAGCGGCAAGATTAGGGTTAGTGGTGACAAGGGCACTTGAGTTAAACGAAGAGGCAGTCCCCGCCAGCTTGATATCTATGGGGGAGCTAATACCCAAATCAGGACATGAATAATTCAGAACGACACTTCGCCTGTAGGGTGTACCGGCAGGCATATCCCCCCCGACCGCAAGGGGGTCCACCGAACCGAAGTCTACATTAATTGGGTTGTTATTATTAATCGTGCACGTTGACGGGCTCATATTGAGCGAATTGCTCGCAAAAACATTGACAATCGTGGTGAACTCCTTGACAAGCGAACCGAACGAATAGCTGCGAAAACTTAAATGAAGTACAGCGATCATCGTCCCTGATTTGATATCAATGTATTTTCCAGGTGTTGTGGTAATGTTTAGATAGGGTCGGCCCGCCACACTTACCTGAGGCTCCGCTCCCTGCACCGAGAGGACAATACCGGCCCTCACAGGTATCGGATGATAAACACCTCCCCCCGTACTCAAGCCGCCATTGAGATGGCTGTATTGCGGAAGCAACCTGACGGCATCGGGATAGGTCACTATAGTTTGCGAGGAGTTATAGGGCCAATACGTTGGCAACCCATGCCGGCAGTCCATCGTATAACCATCCAGCACGATTTTTCCCAGGCTCAAGTTTGCTTTAACATTGACATAAACATTAAACCCTTTCGTCTCCGCATCGAACCAGTTACCGCCATTCACTCTGCACTCTGTTGCGCCGGCAATTTGAATCAGCAGCAATAACATCAGTCCAATTATATATTTCATACCAATCTCTTCTATAGAAAACAGCACTACAAAAGTGGCGCCGCTTTAAGGGTAGTCCAATGTAAAGGTCGAAATAGCAGTGAAGGTTCCGGCCGTTATTGATTTATTGGCAATGGCCTGTGGCTCCGCTTTAATAAATGCCTTGAACGCAATTACATTGTTGCCATTACTTAATACCTGCTTGTCGCTGACCATATTCAACGGCAACGGTTTATCCGTGAGCGTTTCCAGCCCGATCGCTACCCCTTGGTCACCGGCGCCGTTCAGCGCCAGAAAGCCCGGCAGCTGGGTGCTCTCATTGCCACTGAAGGTGGTCGTCACAGAGTTACTGATACCTGTGTCGCAATCTTCAAGGTTGATCTGAAAAGTTTTACCCACTGTACGGGTATAAAGATAAAGATCTGCGTTAGTGACCGCCCCCAGATCAATCGCCAACGCCTCGTCGCCAGCCTTGATATTGCAGGCTGCTGTAACCAGTGCTCCCTTGAGCGTCAGGTTGCTCGCCGCTACCTCATCATCCGGCAGCATAAAGACCGCACCCAGCAGCAGCGCGATCACTGCAGGTTGCCAACGCTTGCTTATGCTCTCGGCTCGCATGGAGTGCCCTCCTCACTCGTAAAAAGCCAGCAGTACTGCTGTGGCCGTAAAATTGCCTTCACGTAGCGTGGAGCCTGGCATCTTGACCGGAACTACCTCCAGCACCGGTGGACTTGACAGGCTAATCGAATGCTTTGTATTGAGCGCAAATGCCAAGTTATTTCGCAGTACCTTGATGCCAAGGTCCGCGACACTGGACTGCACGGCTGACGAATCAAAACTCGTTGCCGTACCCGTCACCATCAAATTCAGCCCCCACGGCAGAGTGCTGGCATTGCAAGTAATGGTGTAATTCAACCCTTTGCGGTGCTTGACCCCATCGACATTTTTGACACTTATTTCACCAAAGTCGACAGCAATAGTGGCACCACTGTTTATGGTGCAGGGCGGCGGCTCTACCAGGGTGCCACTGAACGTGAGGTTGGCCATTGCGTTACCGCCAAAGCCAAGGGTGCACACCGCAAAAATTGCGAATCGTTGCTTGAATCTCATCAATTTTTCCCTCTTATCGCAGTGCAACCACTAATGTAGCCGAGGCAGAAAATGTCCCACCCGTGAGGGTGCTGCCGGTTTTTTTAACCAGCACCGCCTTCACATCGGGCAAGTTGGGGTAGGTAAAATTCACGGTTGTGTTGAGGGGCCAGGCAGCTCCTCCCACCAAAAGCCTGATGCCGAGATTACTTTTACTGGTACCCAAGGCCGAACTGTCAAACCCGGCGCCGGTTCCGGTTAATTTCAGGGTCATGAAGTTGGTTGGCTGCGGCCCGCATGTCACGGTGTAGGGCACTGGTTTGCTGTAATTAACGCCGTTGATCCGAGTGGTCAGAAGGCCGGTTCCAAAAGGTATGTTCAACGTGCCCGCTGCGTTGACAACGCAGGGTGGAGGCATAAGGACAACCCCCTTGATTTTCACACTGACGTCCCCAAAGGCACCCTGACAGCAGATCAACAATAGGCCGCCCAAGGCGCTTACTGCCCGCCAATGTTTTGACACATTCATCGTTCCACCCTCATTCATAGGCAAGTCTGAAATCAACGGCCGCCCGAAAGGCGCCATTGCTCAGCGCAGCCGAAGTGCGCACTGGCTGGACGTGCCAGGTCAGGGTGTCGCTCCCATGTTGCAGAAACAAAGGCTCACCGCGACTGCCCAGGCCTGCGTCCCGCCCAAGGGCATCGGTCAGGAGCAGGCCCATTCCAGTAATACCCTGCACCTTGACCAGCCGTGGATTATCAGCATCGGCTGGCGCCACAAAGGCAACCGACACCACAGGCTGATAGGCACTCCACACCAGATTGCCCGTGCGCTCACTCTGAATGCTGCCCGAAGCACGCTGGCAGTCGACAAAGCGCAATTGAAAAGCAACCGGTGTTGCTTGATCGCCGGGGCGCAACAACTGGCTGCCAGACACACTTCCCAGGTCTACATCCTGATAGGCCGATGTCATGTCCAGGGCACAGGGGGAGTTGTGCAATGAGCCCGAAACATCCAGGACTCCACTCATGCCATCGACCGCCCCGGCCCAAGCCTGCTGGGTACTAAACGCCAGTAACAGGCAACTCAGGGCCGTGACCGTGCAAGACCGCAGCGCGTTACTCATTGACCGAGGACGCAGCCACGTCCACCTTGCAGAGGTTGGCATCACAACTGAAAACCAGGGTCGGGCGACCGCCGTAATCATTCACATAGGTCAATCTGGGTTTAGTGCCGAGTGCAGCAACACTCCCCCCCAGCATCAACGAGTTTTTTGGCGACAGCATGAGGGGCTCGAAATCCGAGGCGGTTTCCGCGTCTTTACTGCGACGGGCATCGACCAGCGTGATGTAGTACGGGGTGGGGTTGTTTACTTGGTAGTGTTCACCCACGCGGGTGAGGGTCAGTTCTTGCTGCCAGGGGGCAGACCGCTCCTGCCGACCCTGAACTAACGTGGCAGGGCGGTAAAACAATTTGATCCGGGTCTGCAGAGCAATTTGCAGGCTGTTGGCCTTGTCACTGCGGGGCGGAATTTCCCGCAGGTTGAAGTAATACACCGTCTCTCGATCCTGAGGGAGCCCATTGATTGCGGGCAACGACTGGACTTTGACCTGGCTTTTTTTACCCGGCTCCAGACGCTGGACAGGTGGGAGCACGATCAGAGGGGAAGTGATCTTGTTGCCCTGCTCATCTTCTATCCAGCCCTGGGCCAAGTACGGCAGCTGTGTGTTGTTGTTGGTGATATTCATGCTGACGGCCTCTTTGCTGCCATCAAACACGACTCGCGTTCGATCCAGGCCAATGGCTGCATTGGCATTGTTGATCGAGCACATAGCCAGAAAGGCAGAAGCCGAAATTACAAAACTGAATTTCTTGTTCATGAGGGATTTATCTCTGTATCAGTAAGCCGGATCCGCGATGCTGATGCGGGTGAAGCGTTATCGGGTATTACACCCTGGCAGGGTAGATCCAGAGCAGTGGCCAACCCGTCGGCCGGTAAACTGGCAGGCATTACCAGAGTGCAACGCTCCATCCCCCCCCAAGAGACAATCATTTTCTCCCCGGGCCGAATGCCGCTTAGATAGACACTGCCGCCGTCATTGACGATGCCCGTTTCCTGCTGTTTTTCATTCTTCACCGTGCCACCGAACGGCGGCACGCTGCCATCAGGCAGGCGCAGCACTGCCATGGCTTTGAGGCCGGCAACCACATCCAGGGTGCGGTAACCGATGGCACCTTCAGTCAGGGTCAACTGGGTCACGGACTGAGTCGCCTCGACATTTGGCGGCAAGCTCTCAAGGTCAACACTGGCCGCAGTGCGCAAGTAACTGTTGACGTCAGAGACCACAGCTTTACCGAAGGCATTGCTGCTCGTTGGGCTGCCATAACCACGGATCGGCACTCCTGGGACTCCGCTTGTATCGACCATCAATCGAGTACCGCCCATGCCAGAACTTCGATGCCCCGCCCCCCCGTACTGGGTAAGTGTGGCGCCGCCACGCGCAGACATGCTGAGGCTGGTGCGGTTGTTTTCCTGCAGACTGGCACTCAGAGACAGATCCGCATGATCGGCGGTATGGCTCAGATAACCACCGACGGAGCTGTTACTTGCAGTCAGTTGAAAATGGTTGCGCTCATCCAGTTGGTCACTGAAACGTGCCGAATAAGTGTTTTTATTCTGCGAGCTATTGGCGCTCGTAGTTAAAGTGCCAGATCTACCAAGAGGCATCGTGAGCGAAAGAAACATCCCGGTATTATTACTTTGCGTTCCGGTGCGCTGGTTTCGTTCCTGATTTTGAAACATGTTCAATGAAAAACTCATGTGTTTGACCGACCCCATATTGAAAAAACGAGCCAGGGACAGGTTCCAGCGCTGGCTGCTCGGGCGGTCCCAATAGGACTGATCGGTGTAGGTCAAGTAAGCGGAGAGTCCGACATCGCGAAAATGCTTGTTGAACGTCGCGGTATAGAGCGATTTGCTGCCCCCCACCGGCCCGCCGTAGCGCCGCGCATCCAGGTATTCGCTCATGCTCAAGTAGTTTTTCTCGGAAAACCGGTACCCCGCGAAGGTGACTTGACTGTCGTATTCTTCGAAGTTTTTCGAGTAGCTCAGGCGGTAGGAGGCGCCAGATAACGTGTCGTCCTGCAGAGTGGTGTTGGCTCGCGAAACATCGAATGCAAGCGCACCAAAGGCCAGCAGATCGCGCCCTACACCGACCGATAGCGCCCTGTAGTTGTTATCGCTGATGCCCCCACCATAAATTGACCAACCGTTACTCACCCCCCAGGAAAACTCTCCCGAGCCAAAGACGCTGCCCTGCCCTCCATCATGCAAGCCGGACGGACGGCCCGTGGCCAGTTTGTAGCGCACGGTACCGGGGCGTGTCAGGTAGGGAATGCTGGACGACTCGACCTTGAACGTATTGACACTGCCATCTTGCTCTTCCACCCGCACATCCAGACTGCCGGTGACGGCATTATTGAGATCCTGAATACGATAGGGCCCGGCCGCGACCAGTGCTTCATACAGCACCCGACCCTGCTGGCTGATAGTGACCTTCGCATTGGTTTTGGCAACACCCACGACCTCGGGCGCATAGCCTCGCAAGTTGGGTGGCAACTGGCTGTCATCGGTGTTGAGTGCTACGCCGGTAAAACGAAAACTGTCGAACAGGTCCGAATACAGGTAGTTCTGCCCCAGCGTTAAACGTGACTGGATTGAAGGTAGAGCGCGATAAGTATAAAACCGACTCCACTCCAGGCTTTTACCGCGACTGGCAGTTTCATCTTCAATACGACCTTGCCAGTCAGCGCGCAACCGCCAAGGGCCCGCGTTGGCACCGAACGTACCATTACCGGTCAGGCCGGTTCGGCTGGCAGTGCTCCTCTGATTGATTGATTGCGCCGTAAGGTTGTAATCGACCAGCAGGCCGGGAACACCTTCGTCCCAACGGGAGGGCGGATCCCAGTCCTGGGCGCTGTACTCCAGATAGGCTTGCGGCAGAGAAATGTAGAGCGTGGATGTACCCAGGTCGCCGTTAACCTCCGTCCCCGCAAGGCTGCGAATATCCAAACACTCTCCACCCTTCCACCAGGCGAGTTGAGTGATCTTGCTTTTCTTCAAGCCCAGCTGTTCCGCCAGTTCGGCTGAGACACAGGCCTGACTGCCTTTCGGATCATCGTCCGGAGGATAAAAAGCGATGCGCTGTTCAGGTAGCACTAGCGTGTTTATCTGCACCTTCATCGGGTAGATACCAGGCAAGATGAAACCGCTACGCGAGAACTGCGACAAGTCAATATTGGTACGATCGCTCAGGTCGAGAATATCGGTATTGAACTGGATGTCTTCAGCAGCCGATACCTCACATGCAAGAGAGATCAAACCGCTCAACACACCCGTGCGCAGAATTGTCGTGGTAGTTGAAAAATCCCGTAGTGCAAACACCCCACACATTCAAAAATACTCCAGCCTGAATCGCAACGCTGTGCGGTGCGACCCAACAACCATGGACCGACCATTGCCCACCAGTTGCAAGGAATAACGCAGCTCTTGATCATTGCCACTCAGGGAGATAATTGGCATGGGAACGCCCGGTATGCTTTCCTGCCCTCGCCAATCGGTAATACGCAGGGCCAAACCGCTCGCAGTACCCAATGCCGCAAAGTAACGCCCTCCACTGTCAGTCACACCGTCGAAGGTCACCCTTACATGCTGCCAATAGGGCAAGTTGCTACCGGGGCGTCCGGGATCGGGGCGAGTTAACGAACACTTGATCAAGCGCAATGAAAACGCACGGGGCTCCCCCACGTTGTGACGAATAAGGCTGCCCATCGACAAAAGATCCATATCAATGACTTGATAGGCACTGTTCACATCCAATGCACAGGCAGAGTCAAGGATTTCCCCTACGAGGGTGACACGGCCACTGCCTTGATGTTCTTGTGCAACAAGCATCGTACTCAATGAACTTATTAACATACCGAGACAACCCGTCATGGCCAGCTTCGCAAGTGCGCTCACACTAGACCCCCACTTGTATGTGCCCCGCCACCAGGCAGGCTGTAGCGGGGCAAACAACTTACTTATAAGCCAAGGAGAAGTTAGTCACTGCAGAGAACTTGCCGGGGGTAATAGTGCCTGTGGCTTTACCCTTCAGAAGGGCACCAAAACTCAGGGTATTATCACCGTCCTGAAGAAGTTGCACTTTGGTTGGAGTACCCAGCGCTACAACTGTGCCCGAGCCATCGTACAGCACGATGCCCGCGCCCTTGGCATCTCCAGTAATGCCTAATGCTCCGGGCACCTCAATAGATTGGGCACCCGTGAAGGTGGCAGATACGGTTTTATCGGTAAGCGTCGAAGTAGAACACCCGACCAGCTCGATTTTAAAATTTTCGGAACTGCCTAAACCGCCCGTTTCCAACTGCGACTTGGCTATTTCACCCAATGAAATGGTCTGATCGCTATTACCAGGCTTTATGGAGCAGGCAGCCTCCAAAATCTCGCCCTCGAATGTGATAGTTCCAGACCCGGCTCCCGCCGCATGAACGACCGATGCAGAAGCAGCCAGCAACATGGATGCGAAAACTGTTTTCAATACAACGCTCATAAAAATTCTCCCATGCAAAAATATCAAACCCATCGCTATTGGAATGGGCTCCTGTATTTATTCAACCAGAGCAAAGCCAGACTTCTCCCTGCCATCACATTTCGCCCTGTAAAGAGCAGCGCAGAAGTTAGCAATCAACTATTGAAAAATATGCAGGAAATCAATTAACAATCCGCCAGACATTTACTTATCGGGCGAGAGATTGTTGCAAGCAGCATAGAAGAACACTTAAATAAATACGTAGGAATTTACTGATCACCACTACATAGCTTCGACCCAGACAACTTCAGCCATATTCTATTTCAACGAGAAGACATATCAACCATATAGTCTTATAGCTATATCTTTTATTCAATACTACTTTCAAGAAAGTTTTTAAGAACAATCAAAAACACATACTACCGGTAATCCGCCCGTTACTCATCACGCCTTAAGTCCGGTGGAATCGGCAGGTCCTTGAGCGGGTCCGGCTTTTTGCCCTGGCCCGCCTGATGCTGGCGGATCTGGTACACGTAGGCCAGTACCTGAGCCACCGCCAGGTACAACCCCGCCGGAATTTCCTGCTCCAGCTCCGTGGAGTGGTAGATCGAACGCGCCAGCGCCGGCGACTCAAGCAACAGGATGTTGTGCTTTTCACCAATCTCGCGAATCTTGAGCGCCAGAAAATCGCTGCCCTTGGCCAGCAGCATCGGCGCGCCGCCGTTTTCCGGGTCGTACTTGAGCGCCACGGCGTAGTGCGTCGGGTTGGTGATGATTACGTCAGCATCCGGGATCGCCGCCATCATCCGCCGCTGGGACATATCACGCTGCAACTGGCGAATCCGCTGTTTGACCTCGGGCCGCCCTTCCTGATCCTTGTGCTCGTCGCGCACTTCCTGCTTGGTCATCAGCAATTTCTGATGGCTTTCCCATAACTGCACCGGCACGTCCACTGCAGCGATCAGGATCAACCCGCAGGCCATCCACAAGGCACTCCACGCCACCACTTGCAGGCTGTGAATCACTGCCAGTTCCAGCGGTTCATGGGCAATACGCAGCAAGTCGTCGATATCGGACTTCAACACCAGCAAGGCCACGATCAGGATGATGAAAAACTTGGCCAGCGCTTTGAGCAGTTCGATCAGGGCCTTGGCCGAGAACATGCGCTTGATCCCGGCGGCGGGGTTCATGCGGCTGAATTTGGGGGCCAGGCTGCCAGCAGCAAAGAGCCAGCCACCCAGGGAGATCGGCCCGACCAGGGCAGCAATCAGCAAAGTAATCAACACCGGCTGCAGGGCCAGCAGCGCGATCTTGCCCGAGTGCAACAGGAAGATACCCATGGAGTCGGGGTTGAGCAGCACGTCGCGGCTCAGGCTGAAGTTGTAGCGCATCAACTCCATCAAGTCCTGCGCCAGCGCGCCGCCAAAAATCAGCAGCCCCGCAGAACCCGCCAGCATGATGGCCAAAGTATTCAGCTCTTTAGAGCGTGCGATTTCGCCCTTTTCTCTGGAGTCCTTTTTTCGCTTCTCCGTGGGGTCTTCTGTTTTATCGGCGCCGCTTTCGCTCTCTGCCATGACGGTCTATTTCGCCTGCGCCAGTTCACGTAAAAACTGCAGGGCCTCGGAGGCCAGCGGTTGATACTGGTTGAGAATGTCCGCCATGCCGATCCACAGGATCACCATACCCAGCACCAGGGTCAGCGGGAAACCGATGGCGAAGATGTTCAGTTGCGGCGCGGCGCGGGTCATCACGCCAAAGGCGATATTGACCACCAGCAGCGCAGTAATGGCCGGCAGCACCAGCAGCAGCGCGGCGCCCAGTACCCAGCCCAGCTTGTTGGCAATTTCCCAGTAATGATTGGTCAGCAACCCGCCGCCCACCGGCAAGGTGGTGAAGCTCTCGGTGAGCACCTCAAACACCACCAAATGACCATTCATCGACAAGAACAGCAAGGTCACCAACATGGTGAAGAACTGCCCGATCACCGCCACGTTGACCCCGTTGGCCGGGTCGACCATGGACGCAAACCCCATACCCATCTGGATCGCAACGATCTGCCCGGCCACCACGAATGCCTGGAAAAACAGCTGCAGCGAAAACCCCAGCAGCGCGCCGATGATGATTTGCTCGGCAATCAGCATCAGGCCGCTCAAGTCCAGCGGGTTGACGGTGGGCAACGGCGGCAGACTGGGCATGATCGCCAGGGTAATCGCCAACGACAGGAACAACTTGATGCGCTTGGGCACCAAGGTCGTGCCGATGATCGGCATGGTGGTCAACAGCGCGCCCACCCGGAACAACGGCAGCATAAAGCTGGCGACCCAGGTACTGATCTGCGCGTCTGTCAGAGCGAGCAGCGACATTTAGCCGATCAACTGCGGAATGCTGCCGTACAACTGCAGGATGTATTCCATAAAGGTCTGCACCAGCCACGGCCCCGCCACGATCAAGGTGACCAGCATCACCAGCAAACGCGGGAGGAAGCTCAGGGTTTGTTCATTGATCTGGGTGGCGGCCTGGAACATCGCCACCAGCAGCCCCACCAGCAAACTGGGGATCACCAGCACCGCGACCATGATCGTGGTCAGCCACAACGCACTGCGAAACAGGTCAACCGCAACTTCTGGGGTCATGGCTCAGACTCCGCCGAAACTGCTGGCCAGCGTGCCGATAATCAGCGCCCAGCCATCCACCAGCACGAACAGCATGATTTTGAACGGCAGCGAGATGATCAGCGGCGACAGCATCATCATGCCCATGGCCATCAACACACTGGCGACGACCAGGTCGATGATCAAAAACGGGATGAAGATCATGAAGCCGATCTGAAACGCGGTTTTAAGCTCCGAGGTGACAAACGCCGGGACCAGAATGGTCAGGGGCGCAGCATCCGGGGTAGCGATGTCGGTGCGCTTGGACAGGCGCATAAACAGCTCAAGGTCGCTGCTGCGGGTTTGCGCCAGCATAAAGTCCTTGATGGGCACTTCGGCCTTGAGAATCGCGTCCTGGGCCGAGAGTTTCTCCGCAAGGTAGGGCTGCAAGGCGTCCTGGTTCACCCGGTCGAACACCGGCGCCATGATGAACATGGTCAGGAACAGCGCCATGCCGGTCAGGATCTGGTTCGACGGAGTTTGCTGCAACCCCAGCGCCTGACGCAGGATCGAGAACACGATGATGATCCGCGTAAAGCTGGTCATCAGCATCACGAACGCCGGGATAAAGCTCAGCGCGGTCATGATCAGCAAGATTTGCAGGCTGACTGAATATTCCTGCTGGCCGTTGGCCCCGGTCCCCAGCGTGATGGCCGGGATCGACAGCGGGTCAGCCCCTAACGCCAATGGCGCGACCAGCGCCAACAACAGCGCGACAACTAAACGCATTACGGCTTGTCCTTTTGCTGACCCAATATTTCCATTAATCGCTTGGCAAATTCGGGGGTTGCCGGCTGCGCAGAACCCGGCACTTGCACCGGCTCCTTGAGCACATGCAACGGGGTGATGCGGCCCGGCGTGAGGCCAAGCAGGATCTGCTCGTTGCCGACTTGCACCAGCACCAGCCGATCACGCGCGCCCAGGGCCCGTGAGCTGATCAGTTCGATCACCTGCCCCTGGCGCGGCCCGGTCTGTTGCACCCGGCGCAGCAGCCAGGCCAGGGCAAAAATCAGCCCCAGCACCAGCAGCAAGCCCAGCACCAGCTGAGTCAATTGCCCGCCGATGCTGCTACCGACAACCGGCGCAGCGGCCGCCGTGGCGCTGGCCAGTGGCTCAGCCGCCAGCACGCTGACAGGGAACGCGAGTAAACCGCCGAGAACCCGCTTCACTTAGCGCAGCTTCTTGATGCGTTCGCTTGGGCTGATCACGTCAGTCAGGCGGATGCCGAACTTCTCGTTGACCACCACCACTTCGCCGTGAGCAATCAGGGTGCCGTTCACCAGCACGTCCAGTGGCTCTCCGGCCAGGCGATCAAGCTCGATCACCGAGCCCTGGTTGAGTTGCAGCAGGTTACGGATATTGATGTCGGTACTGCCCACTTCCATGGAAATCGACACCGGAATATCCAGAATTACGTCCAGGTTGGGACCATCCAGCGTGACCGGCTGGTTATTGCGCTGCACGCTGGCGAACTCTTCCATCGCCAGACGGTTGGAGGTCGGTTTGGTTGCCGCATCGGCAGCCAGCAACGCGTCGATATCTGCCTGCCCAACATCGCCGGTTTCTTCCAGCGCGGCGGCCCATTCATCAGCCAGCGCCTGGTCTGCAGCAGTTGTATCGTGTTCGTTAGCCATGGGATGTCCTCGGCGGGCAATCAATCATTAGATTCGTGTGGAGCGGCTTAACGCCGACCGATGGGTTCAACAACCTGCAAGGCCAGATTGCCCTTGTGCGAGCCCAGTTTGACCTTGAACGAGGGCACGCCATTGGCGCGCATCACCAGCTCGTCTTCCAGCTCAATCGGGATCACGTCACCGGGCTGCATGTGCAAGATATCCCGCAGGCGCAATTGGCGCCGGGCCACCGTGGCACTGAGCGGCACGCTGACATCAAGCACGTCTTCGCGCAGGGCTTTGCTCCAGCGCTCGTCCTGATCGTCGAGGTCGGACTGGAAACCGGCATCGAGCATTTCCCGTACCGGCTCGATCATCGAATACGGCATGGTCACGTGCAGGTCGCCGCCACCGCCGTCGAGTTCGATGTGAAAGGTGGACACCACAACGGCTTCGCTGGGGCCTACGATGTTGGCCATGGCCGGGTTCACTTCCGAGTTGATGTACTCGAAGTTGACTTCCATGATCGCCTGCCAGGCTTCCTTCAAGTCGATGAAGGCCTGCTCCAGCACCATGCGCACCACCCGCAATTCGGTGGGGGTGAATTCACGGCCTTCGATCTTGGCGTGGCGGCCGTCGCCGCCAAAGAAGTTGTCCACCAGCTTGAACACCAGCTTGGCATCGAGGATAAACAGCGCCGTGCCGCGCAACGGCTTGATCTTGACCAGGTTGAGGCTGGTGGGCACGTACAGCGAATGCACGTACTCGCCGAATTTCATCACCTGAACCCCGCCCACGGCCACGTCTGCCGAGCGGCGCAGCAGGTTGAACATGCTGATGCGGGTATAGCGGGCGAAACGTTCGTTGATCATCTCCAGGGTCGGCATGCGCCCCCGGACAATGCGGTCCTGACTGGTCAGGTCGTAGCTTTTGACACTGCCGGGCTCGGCAGCTGTTTCGGCCTGTACCAGACCGTCATCGACGCCATGCAACAGCGCGTCGATCTCATCCTGGGACAGCAGGTCTTGCACGGCCATGTCGTGATCCTACTGCAATACGAAGTTAGTAAAGAGCACCTGATCGATAACCACTTTGCCGAGTTCTTTTTGCGCAACTTCCTGCACGCTGGCAGTGGCTTTCTGGCGCAGTATTTCCTGACCCACCGGTGTGGCCAGATCGTCGAAAACCTGCCCGGAGAACAGCATCACCAGGTTGTTGCGGATCACCGGCATATGCACTTTCAGTGCCTTGAGATCCTCGGGATTGCGCGCTTGCAAGGTCATGGTCACTTGCATGTAACGCTGGCGGCCATTGGCGCTGTAATTGACCACGAAGGCCGGGGCCATGGGCTCATAGATAGCGGGCAGTTTGACGCTGGCATCTGCCTCGGGCACAGGCTCGCTCTTGGGGCTGTGCATGAAATACCAGGTGGCGCCCACGGACAGGCCAATCGCCAGCAGCACAGCCACGGCGATCAGGATAATCAGCTTGAGTTTGCCTTTGCCGGCGGGTTCATCTACTGCGTCGCTCGTCGCCATGCCAATAATCCGTCACTATTTGGTTTTCACAGGTGCTGGAGTTGGCAGAGCAAGTGTTATGCCAGAAGTGACGGGGGGATTGTGGGGCGATGTATTACGCGTAGTAATCCACCGCACTGGAGCCCAGTACCACACGCGGGGCTACGGCCGCTTCGATCGGTTCTTCTTCGCCGCCACTCTCAAGTCGATGACCGCCGGAACGGCTCTGCGACTGCTGTTCCTGGCCTGAGCCCTGCCAGTTGCGCGGCTGGTCCGACACGTTAACGTCGACCTGCCCCATACCCTGCTGAGCCAGCATTTCGCGCAAACGGTGCATCTGACTGTCCAGCGCTTCGCGAACGCCGGCATGGCCACTGACAAAATTGACTTGCGCCGACTGGTCGGCGGCGATGTTGACCCGAATATCCAGACGCCCCAGCTCCGCCGGTTCCAGCTTGATATCAGCCGATTTGAGGTTGGCACTGGACAGGTACATCACGCGGTTGACCACTTCTTCAGACCAGCCGCTTTGGTGCATGGCCAGCGGCTGATTGACCGGCAGCGCATTCACGGTCTTCGGCACCGCGGCCTGGGTCAGGGCCGCCAGGCGATTGGCAAAGTCATCGACCCGTGTATCGCTGGCGGCGTTCTTCAAGTCTTTGAGACCGTCATCAACCAGACCTTTGAAGGCCTTCTCGCCGCCTTCACCGGGGGTGGATTGATCGGCCTCCCCATCGACCAGCATGGCGACCCCGCTGACCTGCCCCTGGGTCGGAGTGGGCGCGGTTTCGCCGGAGGCGTTCCTGACGGGGGTCTGGCTGGAAGGGGAAACATGCCCGCCCTGCTCCATCGCCAGGCGCACGGCTGGCATCGCGTCCAGAGGGTCCGCTTCGGGGTCGAAGGTGTCGTCGGCCACAGGGGCTGGCGCCACTTGAGCCACCAGTGGCGCCACTTGCACCTGTGGGGTATCGGGCACCGCTTCGGGGACCACCTCAACCACCGGGGCCGGGGGTGGCGTCACTGGCTGCAGGGCTGGTGCATCGGTGACTGGGGTTTCGTCACCCGGCTTGCCGGCACGGTCATCCTGATCGGTGCCGGCTGCATCATGGGCCTTGCCGCCAGGCAATGGGTTGCCGCTATCGGCAACAGCTGGCGCCGGATCTGACGCCTTGGCGTACACCTGTGCAAAGTGGTGTGCGTCGGGTTTGACTGGCTGCACAGGGCCGCCCGCCGCTGCTTTGGGTGCAGTAGCGGCAGGTGTCTGAAGCAGTGATTGGGCGGCAAGAGGCATTAACAGGTCTCCGCTGTACGGCTGGCATAGGTACAGGTCAGAGAGTCAGAGCAAGGTTCGGGCCAGCTTTGGAAAAATCAGCCGGCCGCAAAATGGTGAGGTACATAACGCTGGCGTTCGGCGCGATAAAGTCGCCGTACCATTTGGTATTCATCGTCGATCTTGATCACCAGCTCGTGAATGCCGGCCAGTTGCTTTTTTTGCGCACGGTCTTCCAGCAGGCCGCACAAATGCGCCAATCGAATGGCGCCCATGTTGCTGCTGCTGCCTTTGAAGCTGTGGGCAACCAGTGTCAGGTCGCCAGCTTCGCGCGCGCTGTGCAATTGGCCAATACGTTCTTCGGAATCGGAGAGGAAGGTGTCGAGCAGGTCTGCAAAACCGCCTTCCATCACGTCACGTAACGCACTGACCACTTTCGGATCCATATGAATGTCAGACACTTGTTCACTCCTTGATCAAGAATGGCCGGATTATGCCAGAGCCTCCCATGAAAACTCTACGGTCGCGCTGCGACCATCCGGCCCCCAGTGTGCTGCAGGGCACAGCTGACGTACCAGACTTACTCCGCGACCCGACAAACGGTCTATATCGAGGGGCCTGGCCATGACCCTGTCCACATCAAACCCCTTGCCGCTGTCCTCAACCCGGATCACCAGGCGCCCGCCCGCCCCGACCGGCTCAATCTGCAACGACACCCGCACAAAGCCGCTTTGCAGCGAGGCCAAACGCTCATTGCGCTGCTGGTAATAATGCGCAAAACCTTCAACATCGCGCTTGAGACGCGAATCCAGCCCCAGCACCCCATGCTCGAGGGCGTTGGCATAAAGCTCGGACAACACCGCATGAATCACTGGCCCTTGCGCGCGCAGCCCGTGAACCTCCATCAACAATTGCAGCACGTATGGCAGCGGATTGAACCGTTGCAGGCTTGGCGCCCGAAACTCAAAACTGGCCGACCAGTCCAGAGGACTGCATTGACCACTGTCGGAATAGGTCACCGCAGGCACACCCAAAAACGCCGGCAACTGCGAGGTGATTTGCACCATGCTCACGTCATCGCGGGCCTGGCCCTGGAAATCGCACAGGGCCTGCTCGATCTCGGCGATCAACTGCTGCGGCTGACAATTGGCATCCAGCACCCGCTCCAGGCGCTCAACCCCGAACAATTGCTCGTCCGGGCCACAGGTATCGAGCACACCGTCGGTCAACAGCAACAGTTGATCGCCGGGCAGCATGGGCAAGACCTGGGTGCAATGGTCGAACTTCTCCGCCCGCAGTACGCCCAACGGCAAGTGTTGCGAGGTCAATGCCGTGCGCTGGCCGCCAGCCTGCAAATAGCCATCGGGCATCCCGCCATTCCAGACCTCGACACAACGCCGCTGCGCGCTGACACACAGCAACGTGGCGCAGCAGAACATGTCGACGGGCAGGATGCGTTTGAGCTTGGCGTTCATTTCCCGGAGCATTTCAGCCAGGCCATAGCCCTTGGCCGTCATGCTGTAAAACACCTCCGCCAGGGGCATCGCGCCAATGGCCGCCGGCAAACCGTGACCGGTGAAGTCGGCGAGCAGCAAGTGGGTGTCCCCGGTCGGCGTGTAGGCCGCCAACAGCAAATCGCCGTTGAACAAGGCATAGGGCGACTGCAGATAGCGGATATTGGGGGCACTCAGGCAGCCAGAATGCGCCACCCGATCAAACACAGCCTTGGCTACCCGCTGCTCGTTGAGCAAGTAGTCGTTGTGCCGGGCGATCAGGTCACGCTGCTGCACAACCGTTTGTTGCAGACGCCGCAGGCGCTCCATGGGGCTGGTCAATTGATATCGAACAACTTGTCGAAGTTGGAGATACCGAGAATCTTGCGTACGTCAGGGCTGCTGTTGACCACCCGGATATCGGAGTCATCACCGCCCGCGTGTTCGCGCAACAGCAACAGCATGCCCAGCGCCGAGCTGTCGAGGTAGGTGGCGTCTTTCAAATCCACTACCACGCAAGCGGGCCGGGGGTTCAATTCCTCATAGGCACTGCGAAATTCCTGATGTTTGGCAAAGTCGAACCGGCCCTTGATGGCGATTGTCAGCTTGCTGCCATCTGCCGAGACTTCAGATGTCACTGCCATGTGGATGCTCCCGAGGTTGTCCCAGCAACTATAGACGCTCCTGACGAACGGGTGATATGAACCCTTCCTGGCCTGCCAGGGGTGGCAGTTTCCTGCCACCTCTATACACCCTCTGCACACAAAATTACCGACCTGCCCCACTTGTACCTGCCCTGCTTGAAGTGCTTGCCCTGCTTGAACTGCCCGCCCTGACTGCCGCACTAAGTTTATTAGCGGCAAATGCTACGGCTAAATAGGCAATTGAGTCTGCGTTCCCTGTGAATATTCTCTCCCTGACCAGAGGATTTGAAAGGCTGGAAATATCCCCCATGAGTTCAGGAAACTGGTTTTTAAAAAACTCCGCGCGCGGTCCGGATCTATATTTTTCGATGGCTTTAAAAATGGCTTTATCATGTGCACCTGCCGTAAGCGGGGAAGCGTATTGCAAATTACTGGCCAGGACGTCATCCAGAACTTCCTCGGCACCCGGCAAATGCAAAGCTGACATTTCACTTCTTATATATGAAAAGTCTAGCGTTTTTTGGTGATGTGAAAGTTCATGAAGAAGAATGGTTGCATAGAACAGCGGATGATGATCCTGCACACTTGGCTCAGAAATGAATACCCGGCGCGCCAAATCTCTTTGGTCAACAAAGGCGTCAGAGTTTTTAACTCTGGGGGTGCCTGGTAAGTATTTTACAAACACCAATGATTTCAGTTGAGGATCACTTGAAATGGCAGTCAAGTGCTCATCCATTCCTTTATATATTCGTGCAAGTTCCGGCATTGTGTGTTCGCTCTGAAAGCCCTCAGGTCCTGAAATTAGAGTATCTAACGCAATCTCATTCCCTTCGGTAGCGTAACTCCTGCTGATAACGAGTTCCACCACATCAATCGCTTCTTTAACGGCTATCTGTGCCAACTCGATAGCTTTAACGGTTCGACTTGCAAGGCCCGGATTGCTCTTACCAAGGTCTTCAACACCACGACTTACAATTTCCAATTTACGATGACGAAGGGCAGACTCTTCCACCTTATCTACTTTTGAACTTTTCAGCATAAGCCCAGCCACATCATAACCACACACCGGACTGTTTCGAACAAAACAATAACGATTCAACCCATCTATATCGCCCGCCGGATCAGGATTGATCCAACGACACAACCACGGCGCGTAATAACGCAAACCGTAGTAATACAACCCGGTTGCATCACGCTCCTCTCCCGAATAGCGAATCGTTTTGTAGCTGGCCTCAAGCTGATTTCTGGCGGCCCACCAGGCAGTACCGCCAAAAGGGTAATACCCTTCCTGACTGAGGGTGGCAGCCTGATCGTCAAGCTCAAGGGTGCTGGAGCCCAAATGGTCGCTCAGGCTGTAGCGCAACTGGTCAGGGGCGATGCCTGTCGGTTGGCCCTGCTTCCAGTGCAGCAGACGCACACCATTGCGTCCGGCACTTGCACTGATGACATGCAACACTTCACCGCCAGCCACCGCACTATTGTGGCGAATTTCCAGCCCCGGCAAATAACGCACATCGGCCACATGCTCGACATTGGCCGCCTGGCGCAAGGTGACCTTGCGTACGCGTTGACCGCCAGCGTCATACAAGTAGTGCTCACAGTCATCACTGCCATCCACCCGCACCACCGGGCTCACTTTTTGTAACTGGTTGCGCAGATCCCATACCAGTCCTTGCCCCGGTTGCAGTGCTTGCAAGTTGCCGCTGCGATCAAACGCCGTCGCAATTTCCGCTTCGCCGGGCAGTTCACCGTTGCGCTCGGGCAGACTGCGGTTACTGCGCAGCGCAGTCGCCATGCGCAGATTCCAGGACTGAGCACCTTGGTGCGAGAGCCGCTGCATGTTGCCAGCTCTGTCGTATTGGTAAGTCTGGCGATAATTAACCAGTTGATTGGCATCCGCAATTGCCGGCAACCCAGGGCCGCGAGTGGCCGTATCAACTTCACGGCCGGTGGCGCTGATTAACTGATACAGCGTGTCGTATTCATAGGTACTGATGGGCTCGATAACCTGATTGCGAAAGAAGCGTGTTGGCTGAGCGTAATCGTCGATTTGCAGCACATTACCGACCGGGTCATAACGGTAGCGCAGGTCCTGAACACGTGTACCGTCAGCCTTGCAGGCACTGAGTTGCGTCAACAGGCCAGTGGCCGATTGATACAGGTTGCGGCTGATAACACCATTGCCAGCGATCTCTTCAAGCACTTGCCCGAAAGCACCGTAAACGCTGTCACGCAGCAAGATCTGTGGCAATTGGCCGGGTCGCGTAATGCTGCTTTCGACAAGTTGACCCGCCACATTCCGACGCCAGCTTTGCAGGTTGCCTACAGCATCGATCTGATGCAGCTGGTTGCCGAGTGCATCGTATTGCCACGCCGTGCTGTAGCTGTTCTCTTCCAGCACCGCGTCAGGCCAGTCGGGCGCCGTCAACTGCGCCAAAAACTGGCGTGTCTGCTGCTGCACTTGCCCGAGCAGTGAGAAGGACGGTGTGAACTGGCTTCCGGCGCTGTCGTCTTGACGAATCAATTGTCCGCAGCGGTTGCGCGAAACGTCCTCTTGCGCAGTACCGGCATACAGCAAGCGTTCGCGACAGCGCTCATCTGCGCCTTTGGCCCGCTCAAAATAGGCGGCTGGACGCAGCAATGCATCGTACTCGACACGATGATGGCTGCCCCGGTCATCCCAAGCACTGAGGAGCTGACCCGCGTCCCCATTAAACTGGGTACGCCAGCCAGCATCGACATTGTCGGTGTGCAACGCTTGCCCTGACAGGCTGTAGACCGTTGAGTGGTTAGGCTTGACTGTTTCATCTTGCTGCCAGACAGCAAACAGGCGCGGATCCCATTGACGGATCAAGCGCCCGGCCGGGTCATAGGACTGCTGTGTCACTCGGGCCTGCGAAGATTCCTGCGGCGCAGCCCTGTACCAAGACACCGCTCGAACTGACAACCCGCGCGGATCGATCACGGTGAGCGTTGGGGTATGTCGGTGCAGGGATAGATCCACGATAGACCTCCGAAACAGTTTCCAATGGCTGTTAGGAAAGTCTAAGCAAGATCGGGTTTTTTACTAAAAAGGTAGCAGGATTTTCTTACCAGCGGTCACGCACTGAGGCTGGACAACATCTGATCAGATGTGGAGGAAAGTCTTTATAGATGGTTTTGAATGGCACCATTGCTTTGGCAACTTTACAGCCCGTCTGCGACCTGTCGATCAATAGCTGTCCCTGAGCGGCAACCGCTGAGACAGCTCATCCATCAATTTTTGCTCGCGCTTGTCTTCCAGCTGGCGGGCTTCGTCGGCGTAACGCTGAACCAGCTTGCGCAGCCCCTCGACGCGGGCATAGGCCGCCTGCCACGTCTCGCGGGCCTTGTTGAGGTTGTTCTCGTGCCATACCAGGCTTTGGCGCTGCTGGCCGACGGCCGTTTCCAGCTGGCCAAGGAAGTATTGATAGTTGCGCAGCCATTGGCCCGACACGCCCTGGCTGCCGCGATCAACCCACTGCGCCTGGTACTCGCCACGGAAGTTTTCCAGGTCCCCCAGCTTGCTGTTGGCCAGGTTGACCTGCCCTTGAAAGTGCCCCAATCGCTGGGCCGCCGCCTTCTCGGTCTTTTCGGCCATATCGACCACTGGCGCCAGGCGCACTGCCCTTGAATCACCGGCCATCGTCGATTAACCACCCTCTGCCGGGGCGAAGATGCTGCCCAGATGCCCGCCGCTCTCGGCCAGGCTGATGTTGTCGTTCAGCCCTTGGCGCAGGTATGCCTGCATGGCCGGTTGCAGGGCAATGGCGGTGTCGGTTTCGCGGTCGCCGCCCGGTACGTAGGCGCCCACACTGATCAGGTCCCGCGCTTGCTGGAAGCGCGACCACAGCTGCTTGAATTGCTGCGCCCGGCGCATGTGCTCTTCCGTCACCACCGACGGCATCACCCGGCTGATGGACGCTTCGATGTCGATGGCCGGGTAATGCCCCTCTTCGGCCAGACGCCGGGACAGCACAATATGGCCGTCGAGCACGCCCCGCGCCGAGTCGGCAATCGGGTCCTGCTGGTCATCGCCTTCGGACAACACGGTGTAGAAGGCGGTAATCGAACCGCCACCGGCTTCGGCATTACCGGCGCGCTCTACCAGCTTGGGCAGTTTGGCGAACACTGAAGGCGGATAACCCTTGGTCGCAGGCGGCTCGCCAATGGCCAGGGCGATTTCCCGCTGGGCCTGGGCGAATCGCGTCAGCGAATCCATCAGCAACAGGACATTCTTGCCCTTGTCGCGAAAGTATTCGGCAATCCGCGTGCAGTACATGGCCGCCCGCAAACGCATGAGCGGCGCGTCATCCGCAGGTGATGCCACCACCACCGAACGCTTGAGGCCTTCGGTGCCGAGGATATGCTCGATGAATTCCTTTACCTCGCGCCCCCGCTCGCCGATCAGGCCCACCACGATGATGTCGGCTTCGGTGAAGCGGGTCATCATGCCCAGCAGCACACTCTTGCCCACGCCGGTACCGGCAAACAGCCCCAGACGCTGACCGCGCCCCACCGTCAACAAGCCGTTGATGCTGCGGATGCCCACGTCCAGCGGCACGCTGATGGGGTCGCGCTTGAGCGGGTTGATGGTGGGGCCGTCCATCGGCACCCAGTCTTCGGCCTTCATCGGCCCCTTGCCGTCCAGCGCGCGCCCGGCGCCATCCAGTACCCGCCCGAGCATGCTCATGCCCATGGGCAAGCGGCCGTTATCGGCCAAGGGCACCACGCGGGCGCCCGGCGCGATCCCGGCGACGCTGCCCACGGGCATCAGGAAGATTTTGCCACCCGAGAACCCCATCACCTCGGCTTCGACTTCCACCGGGTGAAAGCTGTCGTCGTTGATCACCAGGCAGCGGCTGCCCATGGCGGCGCGCAGGCCTTCAGCCTCAAGGGTCAGGCCGACCATACGCAGCAGGCGGCCTTCGACCACCGGCTGCGCCGGCAACGACACGGCCGGGGCATAGCTGCCCAGGCGCCTGGCAAAGCTGGTGCGCTTAAGGTGCATCGAGGTCGATATCGATGTCAGGCGCCGCCGGATGCAGCGCCTGTTCGTGCAACTGGTCAAACAGTTGGCTCATGGCCAGTTTGATCCTGGTTTCGATGCTGGCATCGATGCGACTGTGTTCGGTTTCGATGCGGCAACCGCCGGGCTGCAGGCTGTCGTCTTCAAGAATCCGCCAGTGCTCGTCATGGCGTTCGCGCAGAGCTTTGATCTGGTCGAAATCCTGCGGATTGATAAACAGCCGAATGTTCTCGGCGCCCATCGGCAACAGTTTCAGGCCTTCACGCAGCACTTTTTCGATCTGTGTGGAGTCGGTTTTCAATTCGCGCTGTATCACTTGCCGGGTCATGTGTTCGACCAGGCCGACCATGGCTTTTTCCAGCTGCTGGTCCTGTTCGGCCAGCGGTGCCAGCAGGCTGCTCATCAAACGCTCAAGGCTGGCAACCTTGGCGTTCAAGGCCACTTCAGCTTCCTGGCGGACTTTGAGCTGGGTGCTGTGAAAACCTTCTTTTTCACCCGTCGCAAAGCCTTCGTTCCAGGCCTCCTGACGAATGCTTTCGAGCTCTTCCAGGGTCAGTGGCTGGACTTCGTCCAGCGGCACCTCTTGCATCTCGACCGGCGGTTCTTCGACCGGTTCGGGTTCAGGCTCTTCGGGCTCGCGCCACGGGTCAAAGCTGGGCAGCCCCCATACATCGAAAGCGCCCACATCCTTGGCACGGATCACATCACCGGGGGACTCGCCGCTGCTCACTTAGATCATCTCTTCGCCGCCCTTCCCGCCGAGAACAATTTCTCCGGCTTCGGCCATACGGCGGGCGATGGTGAGGATTTCCTTCTGCGCAGTTTCAACATCGCTGACGCGTACCGGCCCTTTGGCTTCCAGATCGTCGCGCAGCAGTTCGGCGGCACGCTTGGACATGTTCTTGAAGATCTTTTCCTGGACGTTTTCGTCGGAGCCCTTGAGCGCCAGCACCAGCACGTCCGAAGACACTTCGCGCAGCAGCGCCTGAATGCCGCGGTCATCGACATCGGCCAGGTTGTTGAACACGAACATCAGGTCTTCGATCTGGCCGGACAGGTCTTCGTCGATATCGCGGATCGAGTCCATCAACTGAGACTCCATCGAACTGTCGAGGAAGTTCATGATGTCGGCCGCGCGCTTGACGCCGCCCAGGGAGGTGCGCGCCGCGTTGGAGTTGCCCGAGAACTGTTTTTCGAGGATCTGGTTCAGCTCTTTGAGCGCCGCCGGCTGCACGGTATTGAGCGACGAGACCCGCAGGATGATGTCCAGACGCGCCTTCTGGTCGAAGTGGCCGAGCACTTCGCCGGCCTGGTCCGGGTCCAGATAGGCAACCACAATGGCCTGGATTTGCGGATGCTCAAAGCGGATCACGTCGGCCACGGCCCGCGGTTCCATCCACTTAAGACTGTCGAGGCCGCTGGTGTTGCCGCCCAGCAGAATGCGGTCGATCAGGCCGTTGGCCTTGTCTTCGCCCAGGGCCGAGGTGAGCATTTTGCGGATGTAGCTGTCCGAGCCCACGCCCAGGCTGGTCTGGTCGCCGACGATCTCGACGAACTCGCTCATCACCTGCTCGACCTGCTCGCGGTGCACGTTGCGCATTTGCGCCATGGCCACGCCCACCCGCTGCACTTCCTTGGGCCCCATGTGCCGCAGCACCTGGGCTGCATCGGTTTCGCCGAGCGACAGCAGCAGGATCGCGGCCTTGTCGACGCGGCTGAGTTTGGCGTTAACGGCAGCTCGGTTGTCACTCATCGGCATTGATCCACTCTTTTACTACCTGGGCCACACGGCCCGGATCTTCTGCAACCAGACTCTTGATGGCATTCAACTGAGCGTCATAACCCTCGCTCGGGCTAGGCAGCAGAATGCTTTGCGGACCACCGAGGCTGACGCGGTCGTTGGCCAGTTCGCCATCCATGCCGCCCATGCCGTTCAACTCGGCATCGCTGCCAATCCCGGCCACCTGCTTGCCGCGCCCGGTACCGGTGATGTTGTTGAGCACCGGGCGCAACACGCCAAACACCAGCACCAGGATAAACAGCACGCCCAGCACTTGCTTGAGCACATCCCAGAACCAGGGTTGAGAGTAGAACGGGATGTCGGCGATGACTTCTGCACGCTCGGTGGAGAACGGCACGTTGATCACGCTGACGCTGTCGCCACGGCTGGCATCAAAGCCCACGGCGTCCTGCACCAGACGGGTGAAGCGCGCCAGTTGATCCGTGGTCCACGGCACCTGGGTGATCTCGCCGCTGGCCGGGTTGACGTTGACTTTGTCGTCGATCACCACTGCCACCGACAGGCGATTGACCCGGCCCTGCTGCTGCTTGGTGTGGCTGATGGAGCGGTCCAGCTCGAAGTTGCGGGTCGACTGCGAGCGTTTGTCCGTCGGGTACGGCGCCAGCATCGGCTGACCGGTACCCGGGTCCATGATTTGCTGGCCGTTGGCATCGAGCAAAGGCTGACCCGGCTGGATGGTGCCGGCGGCGGCAGCCTGCCCGGCTTGCTGGGGCGCGGACGCCGGGCTCGGCGGCTGGTTGCTCAATGCACCGGGCACGCCTTGGGGGCCGCTGCTGGCCGTGCGCTGTTCGTTGGTCGATTGTTCGCTGCGCAGGGCCGGTTGATCGGGGTTGAACTGCTCGGAGGTAGACTCCACCGCGCTGAAATCCACATCGGCCGACACTTCTGCCTTGTAGCGGTCATTGCCCAGCACCGGTTGCAGAATGTTGTGCACGCGCTGGGTCAGCATGCTTTCCATGCGCCGGCTGTAATCGAATTGCTTGCCGGCCATGGTCAGTTCAGAGTTTTGCGCCTGATCCGAGAGCAGGTTGCCCTTTTGGTCGACGATGGTGATCTGCGACTTGTTCAGCTCCGGCACGCTGGTGGCAACCAGATTGATGATCGCCAGCACCTGGCCCGGCTCCAGCGAGCGGCCGCCGTACAGCTCAACCAATACCGAAGCACTGGGCTTGCGCTCATCGCGCACGAACACCGAGCTTTTGGGGATTGCCAGGTGCACCCGCGCACCCTTGACGTTGCTCAGGCTGGAGATGGTGCGGGCCAGCTCACCTTCCAGGCCACGGCGATAGCGCGTGGCCTCCATGAACTGGCTGGTGCCCAGGCCCTGGTCTTTATCGAGAATTTCGAAACCGATATTGCTGTCGGTGGGGGTGACGCCTGCGGCGGCGAGTTTGAGGCGCGCGCGGGACACGTCATCGGCCTTGACCAGCAAGGCGCCCGAGTTGGGCTCAACGCTGTAGGCAATGTCTGCAGCGGCCAGGGTTTCCATGACCTGCTTGGCATCCATACCGGCCAGGCTGCCGTACAACGGCCTGTAATCGGGCTGCTGGGACCACAACACCACGGCAAAACCGATCGCCACGCTCGCCGCCAGACCGACCATAAGGCCGACCTGACGCAACATGGTCATATCGGCCAGGTTATCCAGAAAAGACAGGCCAAACAGCGGTTTGCCGCCGGCTGAGCCTGCTTGGGCCGGAACGTTATCCGGGAGTGCATCTGCCATGACTTGATATCGTCCTTAAACCGGCATCTGCATGATGTCCTGGTACGCCTGAACCAACTTGTTACGCACTTGGGTCAACGCCTGAAAAGAGACACTGGCCTTCTGCGAAGCAATCATCACATCTGTCAGATCGACACCGCTCTTGCCGATCTCGAACGCGTTCGACAGCTGGCTCGATGCCTGCTGCGTCTCGCTGACCTTGTTGATCGCGTTGCCGAGCATGTCGGAGAAGCTGCTGGCACCCGCTTCAGGAACGGCCTGCACAGCCGATTTCGGTTGCGCCATGGCGTCCATTTGCATGGCCCGCATGTCCAACATCAATCGATTAAATTCAATACCTTGGCTCATGGACTACTGCCTCCGACGACCCGCATTTTTTTGACACTTTCACAGCGCATACAGTGGTGTAGCAACAAGGGTGCCAGCTCTTTGTCGTTTTATAACAATTAACGTTACAAAACGTCGCAGACAAGGATCACACCTAACCTGTGGGAGCGGGCTTGCCCGCGATGGCATCACCGCGCAACGTCTGATACACCGCGTCGATCAAATCGCGAGCAAGCCCGCTCCCACGCTGGTTTAGTGGCGCTCTCAGGTTGCGGCAAACAGATAAGCCTCAACATCCATCCCCGCATCGCGCATTTGCGCCAGCTTGTAGCGCAGGGTGCGCGGGCTGATGCCCAGGCGCTCGGAGGCTTCCTTGCGCCGGCCACGCTCGGCACGCAAGGTGTCGATGATCATCTGGAACTCGCGCCGGCGCAGATCATCGCCCAACCCCCCCGTCGACTCCGCCACTTCAGCCAACAACGGCTCAATTCGCGCCAAAGGCGGCAACGGTGCGCAGGCCACGGGCCCGGCCAGGCAAAAATCTGCCGCTTCGATCATCCCGTGCTGATGCAAAATCAACGCCCGCTGAATCGCGTTATCCAGCTCGCGCACATTACCCGGCCACGGATACGCACTCAGGCACGCCTTGGCGGCCGCCGAGAACCCCACCGCCGCGTGCTTCATCTTGCCGATGTGCTTGGCCAGCAACCGCTCGGCCAGCGGCAGAATGTCGGCGGTGCGCTCGCGCAACGGGCGCCAGGCCAGCGGAAACACTGAAAGGCGGTAGTACAGATCTTCGCGGAAGCGCCCCGCCGCCACTTCGCCCGCCAGGTCGCGGTTGGTGGTGGCGACCACGCGAATATCCAGCACGATCGGTTTGCGCCCGCCCACCCGCTCCACTTCCCGCTCTTGCAGCACGCGCAGCAATTTGGCCTGCAGGCCCAGGGGCATTTCGGAAATCTCATCGAGCAGCAAGGTTCCGCCATCGGCCTGCTCGAACTTGCCGGCCTGGGCCGCGATGGCGCCGGTGAACGAACCTTTTTCATGGCCGAACAGCGTGGCTTCGAGCATGTTGTCGGGGATGGCCGCGCAGTTGATCGCCACAAACGGGTGATCTACCCGCTTGGAATGCTGGTGGATATAGCGCGCCAGCACCTCTTTACCGGTGCCCGATTCGCCCGAGATCAACACCGTCGCATCACTGCGGGCCACCCGCGCCGCCAGCTCCAGCAACTGCGCACTGGCCGGCTCAACCGCCACCGGGCCTTGCATGTCTGCCGCCCCAAGACTGCCCAGGGCATGACGGGCCACCAGATCGAGCAAGGCCTTGGGCTCAAACGGCTTGACCAGATAATCCACCGCCCCCTGACGCATGGCATCCACCGCACGCTCCACGGCGCCGTGGGCGGTCATGAGCAACACCGGCAATTGAGGCTGGCAGGTGCGCAGCCGGGCGAGCAGTTGATGGCCATCCATGCCCGGCATGTTTACATCACTGATCACCAGGCTGAACGATTCCACCAACACCGCCGCCAGGGCTTCTTCCCCCGAACTGACCGCCCGAAAACCGTGACCTGCCAGCAACAAGGTATCGGCCAGGGCTTCGCGCAATGCGTGATCGTCTTCCACCAGCAGCACGTTAATTCGCATCACCATCAGTTTGCCTCCGCCACACCGGGAATCAGCGGCAAACTGAGCAAGGCGCAGGTGCCACGCCCCAGCCGCGAACGTAACTGCAACTGGCCCTGATGGGCCCGCACCACTGCATTGACGACCGCCAGCCCCAGACCGGTGCCGGTGGCCTTGGTGGTGAAAAACGGCTCACCCAGACGCGACAGCACCCGGGGCTCGATACCGCCGCCGCTGTCACTCACGCACAGCCGCAGGTTGTTGTCGCGACGGTATAGATGAACTTTGAGCCGGACCTGGGGCGCACCGGTTTGCAGGGCGTTTTCGATCAGATTGAGCAACGCGCCGACCAGAGTGTCGCGGTTGCACAGCAACTGGCCGGTATAAGCGTCGCACTGCCAGCGGATTGGCACGCCCTGAACATGGGTCTGGGCCGCGGCCTGCAGGGTTTGCATCAAGACTTTTGGGGTCACCCGGTCCGTCAATGGCAGCTCGCCCCGGGCAAACACCAACATGTCGCGCACCTGATGCTCCAGTTCGTGCAAGCGCTCTTTCAGGCGCCCGGCAAAACGCTGCTGGGTTTCCACCGGCAGCACCTGCTCGGTCAAATGACTGGCGTAAATCAGGGCCGCCGAGAGCGGCGTACGAATCTGGTGAGCCAGGGAGGCGACCATGCGCCCCAATGACGACAAGCGTTCATGGCGGGCCAGTTGATCCTGCAGGCGCCGGGTTTCTGTCAGGTCGTTGAGCAGCACCAGCTGGCCGGGCTCCGCATCCAGCGAACGGGTGGCAATCGACAGGCGTCGCCCGTCCTTCAGGGACACTTCGTGACCATCGTCTTCGCGGGGGGCAAAACTGCGGGCAATCACATGGCGCCACAGTTCGCCGACCAGGGGCAGGCCCAGTAACTCGCAGGCGGCAGGGTTGGCTTCGTGCACCCGGCCGCGATCATCAATCACGATGACCCCGCCCGGCAGCAGGTCCAGGAGGTTTTGCAGCCGATTGGCCAGCCGTTCTTTTTCTGCCAGTTCCGCCATGCGTTGCGCACTGACCACTGCCAGTTCACCTTTGAGCTCAGAGACACGAGCTTCAAGCAGACTGTAGGGATCGGAGGCCGAGGACAACTGGACGGCGGCTTGGGACATGGCGGGTACTCGCTTGGCTGACCGTCATAAAACGGTTCGTTAGACCAAGAGGTGCAATACCCGTGCCTGAATAGAAAACGCGGACCCGCTGCTGTGGGAGCGGGCTTGCTCGCGATGCGGATGGCGTGGTCTTACAGGCGAACCGCAATGATGCGGTCGCGAGCAAACCGCTCCCACAGGTGAGGCGTCAATCCTCCGCCTGTTCCTCGCCTTCGCGACGGCTCATGCCGTACTTGCGCATCTTTTCCACAAGTGTGGTGCGACGGATCCGCAGGCGTTCTGCCGCGCGGGCAACGATGCCATTGGCATCGTCGAGCGCTTGCTGGATCAGGCCCTGCTCCAGCCCGCCAAGGTAATCCTTGAGGTCCAGGCCTTCGGGCGGCAGCATCGCATTGGCGCTGGCCACAAAGTCGGTGTTGGCGTTGTTGATCGCCACGCGCTCTTCCATGTCGCTGCGCAGGCTGTCCACCAGTTGCTCGTCTTCGTCGTCCACGTAGCGGAATTTTTTCGGCAGCTCCACCACGCCAATCACCCCGTACGGATGCATGATCGCCATGCGCTCCACCAGGTTGGCCAGCTCGCGGACGTTGCCCGGCCAGGCATGGCGGCACAGCGACATGATGGCGGCAGAGTTGAAACGGATCGAGCCGCGTTTTTCGTGCTCCATGCGCGAAATCAGCTCGTTCATCAGCAACGGAATGTCTTCGACCCGCTCACGCAGGGGCGCCATTTCGATCGGGAATACGTTGAGGCGGTAGTACAAGTCTTCGCGGAAGGCGCCGACTTCAATCATGCTTTCGAGGTTTTTGTGGGTCGCTGCAATGATCCGCACATCGGCGCACTGGGTCTTGTTGCTGCCCACGCGCTCAAAGGTACGTTCCTGCAACACCCGCAGCAGCTTGACCTGCATCGGCAGCGGCATGTCGCCGATTTCATCGAGGAACAGCGTGCCGCCATTGGCCAGCTCAAAACGCCCGGCGCGGCTGGTGATTGCGCCGGTGAAAGCGCCCTTCTCATGGCCGAACAGTTCGCTTTCCAGCAGCTCGGCAGGTATCGCCCCGCAGTTGACCGGCACAAACGGCGCGTCGCGGCGCCTGGAGTGGTAATGCAGGTTACGCGCAACCACCTCCTTGCCGGTCCCGGACTCGCCGAGGATCAATACGCTGGCATCGGTGTCGGCCACTTGCTGCATCATCTGGCGCACGTGCTGAATCGCCCGGCTGGTACCCACCAGACTGCGGAACAGGTTGGGCTCACGATGGCGGCCGCGCTCGCGGGCCTGGTCGTACATCTCGCGATAGACCTGGGCGCGGTGCAGGGAATCAAGCAATTTGCTGTAGCTGGGAGGCATTTCGAGGCTGGACAACACCCGGCGGCGCTGGTCTTCAGGTAAGTCGACTGAAGAAACTTCACCTAAAAGCATGATCGGCAGGAACTCATCCCACACAGCCAGTGTCTTAAGCAAGCCAGAAAGCCCACCCGCGGTGCTCACGGTGCCTACAAGCACACAGAGCACTTCACGACTGGACGTCAGCGAAGTGACGGCCTGCTCCCATTCGTGGCTAGGGCTGGCCAAATTTTCTTCGCCGAGAAAATTCAGGATCACCGCCAGGTCGCGGCGGCGGACGCTATCGTCATCGATCAGCAGAATTTTGGTTTCACGCCACATGCAATAGCAACTTCCCTAGTCAACTCAATGCCCCGGATGGCAGGGCATATGTAGACGCCCTAACCCTGTTGGATATCTAAGACGACTGAATACAGAATAACGCGCTAGTTAAGTCAAAAAACTGTGCATAGTCAAATTTATGGCGGTTTAAAACGCGATTAACCATATATTTTTTGGGTCTTAACCAAAGAGATGGTAAACCTTTGACGCATTTTTTGCTTGATTGATCTGCCCCATTTGGTCAACGACCGACTGTCGCTCATCGGTCGCCGCCTCCAGCAGCATGCGATACACCACCAACAGCCCTTCCAGATTCTCGCGCAGCACGGCCTCATCCAGCGGCGCTTCGTCCAGCACGTTCTCGACACACACCCGGCAGGCCGAGTCCAACTCGCCGATGGCATCCCAATTGCGCTCGGCCAGAGCATCAATCAGTGCTTCGCGGGTTTCCTGAATTCGTTGCAGTTGGCTCATGACGCACTCCTCGGGCTGTTAGCCGTGCTCTGCCGCAATAGCATCCCAACCGCTTTTCACCGTGATCAGCAGGCGCGCCACTTCATCGATGATTTCCGGGTCGTTCTTGGCATTGGCCAGGGTCAGGCGCACGGTCATGTATTCGTACAGGCTGTCCAGCTGCTGCAAGGCCGCCTTGTCGTCGGTCTTGTCCTCATCCAGGCCCTGACGCAGGCCGGTGATGATATCGATGGCCTTGGTGATCAACATCGCCTTCTGCGGGATATCCCCACGGCTCATCGCGCCTTTGGCCTGGGCCATGCGATCCAGACCGCCTTCCATCAGCATTTGAATCAAGCGATGGGGGCTGGCTTCGGAAATTTGAGCGTGGGAATTAACCTTCTGATACTGACGAAGGGCGCGCATCGGGTTCATGTTTCTACCTCATTACGGTGTCAGGCAAAAATGACTGGTTCTTGATTTTTATATCGACCGAGCTGCCGGAAGCTTTAGCGGTGAGGCCGGGCAAAATCAGTTGGATTTAGGGTTATTCAAAGAATTGAGCGTGGTCATGATGCTGGAACTGCTGGCGTTGATTTTGGCGATCAAACCGTCCATGGCCGTGTATTTGGCTGTCAGAGTGGTTTTCATCGACTCCATGCGCCGGTCCAGATCCGCTTGCTGAGTTGTCAAAGTGGTCAGTTTGGTATTCAGGTCAGTGGCGCGAGCCGCCAACAGCCCACTGCTGCCGACATAACTCTCGGTGGCCTTGGTCATGCGGGTTATCAGGCCGGTATCGCCGGTAAACACCTTGGCAATCTCGATCGCACCATTGGGCGTTGCAACCGCTGCTTTCCACTTGGTGTCATCCAGGGTCAGCAGCCCGGTTTTCTGGTCGGTACTGATGCCCATCTGGGACAGGTTGCCAACACTCGACGTGCCCGAATTTTGCAGCAACTCGCCGCGCAAACCGTTAACCAGCTGACGCATCGACGCGTCACCCGTCAGGGCGCCAGCAGTGGTGGTTGCCGCATCACCGGTGGCAGTGACCTTAGTCTGGGTATTGATGCTGGTCAGCAGTGCGTTGTAGGCCGTGACAAACGACTGTACGGAGGTTTTCAGGGTGTCGGTGTTGGAGGCCACTGTGATGGTGGACGCCTTGGTATCGAGCAACTCAAGGGTCACGCCACTGATGGCCGAAGTGATCTTGTTGCTCGACGACTCCATGGCGATGTCATCGATGGTGTACTCGGCATTCATCGGCGGCTTACCGGCGTCATACCCGGTGGCCAGCTCCGAATCACCGCTGACGGTGATATCGGTGCCCTTGCCCGTGGTCTGCGAGCCGATCACCAGCCGCGAGCCATTGGCATCGGTCAAAACGTTGGCGCTGATGCCCTTGGACTGCAGCTGCGTGTTGATCGCGTCCCGGGTCTGCTGCATGGTCGCGCCAGCCGGGATCTTGACGTCATAACTGTCACCGGACTGCGAGATGGTCAGGGTCTGATCTTGCTCGCTGGCGTTAACCGACGCCGATGCGCCCCCTTCAAACACCTTGCTGGTGATTTTTGATGCGGTCGCCAACTGAGTGACGTTCAGCGCGTACTTGCCGCTGGACGCCTTGTCATCGATGGTGACTTTAGAAATTTTTTCGTCATTGGACGAAGCGGTCAAACCGTTGAAGCTGGAAACGCTGTTGAGCTTGGCAATGGCCGTGCGATAGGTTTCGAGCGAAGCTTTTACCGTGCCCACAGCGGACAGCTGAATCGTGGTGTCTTTTTGTTGCGCAGTAATCTGGCTTTGCTTGGGCGCTTTTTCAGCATCCACCAAGGCTTTCACAATCCCGATGGTGTCAAAACCCGAGCCGACACCGGTAATCGTTGAACTGGCCATCTGTATTCTCCTTGTACGGTGGCTATCGCTTTATTGACGAAGCAAGTGCCAAGGCTGCAGGCAGCTTCACATTTCGTGCCACCTTCAAGTACCAAACGCTGAAAAAACAAAAGGGCACGTAAACGCGCCCTTTTGTTCTCAACCAAACGCTGAAATTACTGAAGCAATTTCATCACAGCGGAAGGCAGCTGGTTAGCCTGGGACAGGATCGCGGTGGAAGCCTGTTGCAGGGTTTGTTGCTTGGTCAGCTCGGCAGCTTCGGAAGCGAAGTCAGTGTCCTGAACGCGACCCAGTGCAGCGGTGGAGTTCTCGGAAATGCTCTGCAGGTTGGCCACGGTGCTGGTGAAACGGTTTTGTACGGCACCCAAGGCGGAACGTTGGGTGTCGATCTGCTGGATCGCGTCAGACAGGGCCTGGACGGTACGCTGGGAGTCAGCGGCGGTCAGGACGCTCAGGTCGGAGACGGTGGTTTCTACGGTGGTGGCTTTGGTGGTATCAGTTTTGCCAGTTGCTGGTTTCAGGCCCAATGCATCCAGACCAGTACCTGCAGCGCCATCTTTGACAGTAATGTCCTTGTTAGAGAACAACTTCAAAGTGCCATCAGCATTTTTGCTGGCAGTTACACCGGTGCTGGCGCTGTTGATCGAGGATACGATGGTGTCCGCTGTATCGCCCTTCTTGAACTTGACTTCAACGCCGTTCAGTTCGATCGATGTATCTTTTGTCAACTTAGCTTGAGAAGTACCTGCCGACAGACCCAATTGGTCAAGGGAGCCGCCTAATGTGTTAGACAACTTGATATCTTTGCCATCACTCGAAGTCAGTGTTACTCGCCCATCTTTCAAGGTCGCCGTAGCGGTTGCGCCAGCTTCAGCTTGAATACTGGTCAAAACGTCAGCGATTTTATCATCCGCCTTCCATGTAACAGCTTTACCATTAACCAAAATACCACCGGCAGCAGTCACGGAATCAGCAGCCTTCGTACCTGCAGTCAGCTTAAGGTTGGCCAAACCATCGGTACCACCACCAGTTGTAACACCAGCTTCTAGCTTGATTGCGCCCTTCGACGACAGAGACAAAACACCGTTTGTATCGGCAGATGCAGTAACACCAGTAGACGCAGTTTGTGCATTAATTGCATCTACAGCATCCTTTGCAGCAACAGCACCAGCTGCTGCTACACCCAATGAAATTTCTACATCATTGATCTTGAACTTGTCGGTACCTGCAGTAGCTCCAGCAGCCGCAGTACCCACCAACCTAGCGCCAATTCCTGAAGCATCCGCTCCGACTGTAGTCGCGCTCAAACCAGCCAACGCAGTACTGCTGGTAGTCGCTTCGCTGTAAGAACCTTTCAAACCGGTAGCACTGATATCGTTCATACCAAACGAAATGGTCTGGTTCGCATCAGCACCCACCTGGAACGCCTGGTTCTGGAACGAACCGTCCAGGATGTTACGACCACCGTAGGTAGTGGTTTGTGCGATACGGGTCAGTTCACCGGTTTTCGCAGTAAATTCTTGTTGCAGGGACGCACGGTCGGCGTCGCTTTTATCACCGTTCGCGGACTGCAGGGCCAGTTCACGCAAACGTTGCAGAATGTTGGTCGATTCTTGCATTGCGCCTTCAGCGGTCTGCGCGATCGAGGAGCCGTTGTTGGCGTTGGCGATGGCAACGGTCATGCCTTTGGTCTGAGAGGTCAGACGGTTGGCGATCTGCATGCCGGCAGCGTCGTCTTTGGCGCTGTTGATTTTCAGGCCGGAAGACAGACGGGTCATCGAGGTGCTCAACGAGTCGCCGGCTTTGTTCAGGTTCTTCTGAACGGTCTGGGACGTGACGTTAGTGTTTACTGATAAAGCCATGACGAAATCCTCATTGGATGAATACTGCGGCTTCCGGCCCTGGCAACCGCCGGGTGTGGCCTAGAGAACCTTCGTAATAGTTATCGTCGTGAATGCTGGTTGCTTGAGGGGTTTTTTGTTTTTTTTTACTGGCAGGGGGCCATCCCTTGTATTTCAGGGGGTTAGCGGGGGATGACCTGCCGGGTATCCCTCAGTGTGGGAGCGGGCTTGCTCGCGATTCAGGCGGCTCGGTAGTCCAGGGGAACCGGGGTGATGCCTTCGCGAGCAAGCCCGCTCCCACGGATTCAATCAGCCCTGTCAGAAAGCAAAACGCCCATGGCTTTTTAGGCCACGGGCGTTTTGTGTGTCGGCTTGAAGCTTACGGGCGATAGATGATCGCCGAGCCCCACGACAGGCCAACGCCGAAGCCGCTCAGGGCTACGCGTTTCCAGGTGGATTCCATCGCGTGCTTTTCCAGCAGCAGCGGAATGCTCGATGACACGGTGTTGCCGGTCTCGACCATGTCCTTGATGAACTTCTCGGGCTCGCCTTCAAAACGGCGGGCCACGGCGTCGACAATGGCCGCACTGCCCTGGTGGATGCAGAAGGCGTCGATGTCCTGGGAGGTCAGTTCGGACTCTTCCAGCAGTTCGTTCAAGTGCGCAGGCACTTTGAGCAAAGCGAAGTTGAACACCTGGCGGCCGTTCATGAAGAACACGCCATCGCTGACTTTCAGGTGCGGGGCGCCGGAGCCGTCGGTGCCGAATTTGGCCTTGCCCAGCTGCCAGGTCGCGTCTTCACCCATCCAGGTGGCGGTCGCGGCATCGCCGAAGAGCATGGTGGTGTTGCGGTCTTCCGGGTCGACGATTTTCGAATACGGGTCGGCGGTGATCAGCAGGCCGTTTTTCAGGCCCGTGGCTTCCATAAAGCCTTTCATCGCGTAGATGCCGTAGACATAACCCGAGCAACCCAGGGAAATATCAAAGGCGGCGACGTGGGTCGGCAGGCCGAGCTTGTCCTGGACGATGGCGGCCGTGTGCGGCAGGCCTTCAGCATCGCCGTTCTGGGTGACGACGATCAGCGCGTCGATGGATTCGCGCTTGAGCTGCGGATTGTTGGCGAACAGCGCGTTGACGGCTTCGACACACAGATCCGAGGTTTCCTGGTCAGCATCTTTACGCGGCAGAAAGGCCGAACCGATCTTGCCCAGAATGAAGTCTTCGTCCTTGGAGAACTTCGCGCCCTGGGCATAGTTGTCTATACCGCCCGCCGGCACGTAACTGGCGATGCTTTTAATGCCAATCATTGTGGCTTCCCAATACTAAATAGCTGGAGATCACCCGCTCGCACAATCGAGGGGTGCTGACAATAAAAGGGCTTTATCGCGCAGGAATGCGGCGAATGTGGGTGCTTGAAAATATACAAAACAGCCTGAAAAAGGCCCGGCACCCGCCCGTACGTTTCACACGATACAGTGAAGATGCGCGTTATGACTCACAGGTCACGCTATTTTGTGAGGTTTTATACAAAAGGTTTCAGGCAAGACGCAGATTGTGTGGGAGCGGGCTTGCTCGCGATACAGGCGACGCGACGCGCCTGTATCACCGCGTTGATGCCTTCGCGAGCAAGCCCGCTCCCACACAGAAGCGTCAGCGCAGCTGTTTAAAGCTGGTTAAACAGGCTCAGCTGGGAGATTTTGACGAACGCCAGTTGCGAGGCTTCGAGCATGGCTTTCTGGAACGCCAGTTCGATAGAGGCCCCGGCCATGTCGGTGTTGCCAATGGCCGCCGTGGTGGAGTCGTTGGCCAGGCCCAGGCTGATGTTTTCGTCGGCCTGGATATCCACGGCCTTCAAGCGCGCACCAATCGAGCCCCGGGCGCCATCAACCCCGGCACTGGCGTTTTTCAGGTTGCCGATGGCAGCGTTGATCGCGTCCTTTTGCGTCTGCTGGGCCAGCGGGTCTTTATCGCTGGGAATCACCAGCGCCTTGCGCAGCTGGCTGATAGTGTCCAGTGCGTTCTGGCTCTGGTGGTTGTTGCTGTTGACCACGAACTGGTCACCCGCATCCGGCGTGCCGGAAAACTTGAAGTCAATGCCGAGCGCGCCGCCAGCCACATTGCCCTGGGCTATCGACTTGCTGTCGGCGGTCAGCGGCTGGGCATACACCTCGTACTCGGTGGCACTGGTGAACTTGATCACTGCGCCATTGCTCGGGAAGCTGTCGGCGTAGGCCTTGGGATCGGTGACCTTCGAGTCGGTGAGCTGCGCCGTTGAGCTGTTGCCCGGCGTGCGCGAGGCATTGAAGGTATCCGCCCTGGCTTCCAGGGTAAAGGTGCGCCCCTCCACTGCCGCGTCCAGGTCCGCCGCCGGAATGTCCTTGAGATTGGGCGTGATGTCGAACGACACACCGTACAGGCTGATGCTCTGCGAGCCATCCTTGGTCGGGTCGAACACGCCGTTGCCCGCCACTTGCGAGGTCAGGTTGTTGCCGTCACGGTCGGTCACGGTGTATTGGGTGCTGCTGCTGAATTTCAGCGTGTACGGCTGGCCCTCGGCAAAGCTCTTGTTGAACACCGGGCTTGAAGTCACCAGCCCAGCAGATACCGAGAGCTTGCCATCATTGACCGATGGCACACCATTGGCGTCCAGCTCCGGGACGAAGGTCGCCTGGGTGCGCCCGGTATTGACCGAGTTCTCCATAAAGCTTTTGGCCGTGTCGCTGCTGGCCAGGGTCAGGGTGTCCGAAACCTTCAGGTTGAGCTGGGTGTCGTCGCCCTGATAGCTGTAGGTGCCGTCGTTGTTGCGGGTATAGGGCGGCGTGTCGGTCCGGGAGCCCGAGAACATGTAGTTGCCCGAGGCGTCCTTGCTGTTGAGCAGGCTGAACACCTGGTCTTCGATGCTGCCCAGTTCGTTGGCAATGGCCAGGCGATCCGCATCGCTTTTGCCACTGCCAGCTCCCAGGGTCAGCTCACTGGCCTTTTGCAAGGCCGTGTTGATGCTGTCGAGCACCGACTCCTGGCTACCCAGCGACGCCTTGATGCTGTTCATGTTGGTGTTGTACTGGCCCAGCATGTCTTTTTGCTGCTGCAGTTGCAGCAGGCGGGCCGCGCCCACCGGATCATCCGCGGCGGTCTGGATGCGCACGCCGGAGTCGATCTGGCCCTGGGTCTTGATCACCGACGAGAAGTTGTTCTGGTAGGTGGCACTGGTCGATTCAAAAAACTGCGAGGTAGAAATACGCATCGTCGCGGGCTCCCTTAAAGACTGTTGATCAGCGTGCTGAAGGTTGCTTGCGCCGCTTTGATGATCTGCGACGAGGCGGTGTAGTACTGCTGAAACTTGACCAGGTTGGACGCTTCTTCGTCCAGGTTGACCTGGGACACCGAGTTGCGCACTTCCTTGGCGTAGGACAGTGCCGCGCCGTTGGCCGTGGCGTCGACCGAGGCCTGGCTGGCCTTGCCACCCACCTTGGACACCAGCTGGCTGTAGGAGGTGCCCATGCTCACCCCGCCGTTGCCGTTCTTGTCCGTGCCCACGGTAGCTTTGGTCTGCAGGCCCAGCAGTTCGTTGGCGTTGCGGTTATCGGCCTTGCCGTCCTTGTTGAACTTGATATCGAAGCTGTCGCCCTTGCCCGGCGAACCGCTGATCACCGTGTCAAAACCGACGTTGGAGGTGGTGCCGTCCGCGTTGGTGACGGGCACATTGATCGTGACCTTGTTGTCCTGCCCCGGCACGATGCTGCCTTTGCCGATTTCTTTGCCCGCTTCGTTCAGCACCCGATACACCTGGGTGCCGTCGGTGCCGGCTTCGTCAAAGGCAATGCGTACCGGCATCGCGCCTTCAATATCACTTTGCGACTTGCCCAGACCGACGCCGCCGTAAATATCCAGCACCGAGGACAGGCTCAGGCCGCCCACTGCGCCCGTACCGCTGTTGGAACCGCCCGCCCCCGCCACCAAAGGCCCGGCAAACGCCAACTTATTGGCATCGCTCATTTGCACGCCGATAGCGCTGGCGCCGTTGCGGGTGGGGCTGACCTTGAAGCTGTCGCCCGCAGCGACCGCGCCGCCCTGGGGGAGCTGGAGGGTAAAACCGTCGATTTCCTGCTTGTCGCCGAGCTTGAACGGCCCCTTGGCATCCTGGCCGTCAGAACGCTGGACCGTGTATTCGGTGGCGCTGGTAAACGTCACCTTGTAGTCGTAGGTCGTCAGCTGGCTGCTGTCGCTGATGCTCACGTTCAGGTTGCTGGAGCCGGCACTGTTGCCCGTCGCCGCCAGGCTGCGCTGAGTGATGGCCTTTTCGCTATTGATGTTGTTGAACAGCGACGAGCCAAACTCGCCATTGGCGTCCAGGCCTTGGCCCAGCTGCTTGTTGATCGCATCGGCGACCACAATCGCGGTGCGCCCCAGTTCATTCATCGCAGGTGCCAGCACATCGTCGCGATAGCGCAGCAGGCCGCCGATTTTGCCGCCGCTGATCACCGAGGTCACCTCGGACTTGGACTGCGCGTAGTTGATCTGAACGCTGTACTGGCTTTTATCGACCTGGCCCGGCTCCACCGAGAGGGTGTTGGACATATTGCCCTGCACCAGCGCCTGGCCGGTGCCCAGGGTAATGTCATACACGTTGTCATGTTCCTGAACCGTCACCCCCACCAGCTCATTGAGGGTGCGCACCGCTTCGTTGCGCGCATCCAGCAGGTTGTTCGGGGTGTTGCCGGCAGTCGTCGCCTGGGCAATCTGCTTGTTCAGCGAGGCAATGGTGGCCGAGTGCTGGTTGACCATCGAGGTCAAGGTCTCCAGCTGGCTGTTGATGCCTTCGTTCTGCTGGTTGAGCTGGGACGAAATAGAGTTGAAACGGTTGCTCAGGGTTTGCGCATTGGTCAGCAGCAACTGGCGCGCCGACATGTCACCTGGGGCGCTGGCGGCGGTCTGCAAGGATGAGAAAAAGCTGCTGAGGGCGGCCGAGACGCCGGTGTTTTTATCCGACAGCAGTTTGTCGACCGAGCCGATCTGATCCAGGTACGCCTGGGCATCGCCATTGAGCGAGGTGGTGGTTTGCAACTGGGCGTCGAGGTAGGCGTTGTAGACGCGGCGCACGTCGGCCAGGGTGGTGCCGGTGCCGATAAACACCCCGCCCACCTGTTGCGAGGCGCCACTGCCCTGGACGATTTGCTGACGCGAATAGCCCGAGGTATTGGCGTTGGCAATGTTGTTGCCCACGGTGGCCAATGCGCCCTGACTGGCGTTAAGCCCCGACATCCCGATGTTGATCAAACTCGCCATGATTCAAACCTTATAAATTCGTGAGAGAACCCGTCGAGGCGTAGCTCTGGTAGGTTTTCATTTGCTTGGCTATCTGCGAAATCTTGCTCGCGTACTCAGGGTCGGTCGCGTAACCGGCCTTCTGCAATTCGCGTACAAACTGCTCCGGTTTATCGGCCGCATTGAGCACTTCTTTATAACGATTGTTGCTCTGCAACAGCGTCACCAGATCGTGGAAGCTGTCTTGATAGGAATCGTAGGAGCGGAAGTCCGCCGTTTCCTTGACCATCTGCCCGCCCTTGAACTCGCTGGTGATGGCCCGCGCCTGGGCGCCCTGCCAACTGCCGGTGGCCTTGATGCCGAACAGGTTGTGGCTGCTGCTGCCGTCCTGCTGGCGCATCACCGATTTGCCCCAGCCGGTTTCCAGTGCGGCTTGCGCCACCAGATACAGCGGATCGACGCCAATGCGGTCGGCCGCCTGCTGCGCCATCGGCAGCATGGTGGCGACGAAGGCATCCGGCGATTCGAAGGCTTGCTTGGCCGGTGCCAGCGGTGGTTGCGCCACGGCCCGGCCATAAATCTGCATCCGCCCTTGCGCACCCGACGCGCTGAGCATCGGCTGGCGACCGCCCTTGAGCACCGCATCCAACCCCGGCGACGTACGCCCCGGCACTGCACCGATGTTGAGGGTTGAGCGCGCCGGGTCGGCTGACGGAACAATCCCGGCCAGCAAGCGGTCGGTCAGCTTGGTCGGCAACGCCAGACGCCGCTGGTTGAGCATGGCCATGTCATTTTTGTGCCCGCCCTCTGCCGCGCTCGGCGCGATGGCGACCCGCGAGGCCCACAACTGACGCTGGCCACTGGAGCGGACAAAGGGGCTGTCGACCGGGGTGGCGGCCGCCGGGGCTTTGGCTTCGGCAGTCAGCGCGGTGGTGGCCGCAGCCTCCCCCGGCACTGCGGATTTGTTTTTCGACATCTGACGCATCAACACGTCCGCCAGGCCGATGCCGCCGCCCTGCCGGGACAGGGTCACCGACAGCTGCTGGTCGTACATTTCCTGATACTGCTTGGCCGCCGGGGTGTTGAGCGGGTTGTCCTTGCCCAGTACTTCGTTGGCCGAACGCATGGACTTGAGCATTTCGTTGAGGAACAGCGACTCGAATTCCTGCGCAACCTTGCGCATGTTGCCTTCGCTTTCACGGTCGCCAACCTTCAGGTTGTTCAGCCGATTAAGGTCGGTGAACGCCCCGGAATCGCTGCCACTGACCACACCGCTCTTACGCATATCCATGACGTCGGCCTCAGATCACGATCAAGTCGGCTTGCAGCGCGCCGGCCTGTTTCAGGGCTTCGAGAATCGCCATCAAGTCGCTGGGCGCAGCCCCCACCTGATTCACCGCACGCACGATTTCGTCCAGCGTGGTGCCCGGGCCGAACTTGAACATCGGCTTGGCTTCTTGCTGGGCATTGATCTGCGAGCGCGGTACCACGGCGGTCTGGCCGTTGGACAGCGGGCCCGGCTGGCTGACGATCGGGTCTTCGGTGATGGTCACGGTCAGGCTGCCGTGGGTCACGGCCGCAGGCGATACCTTGACGTTCTGGCCGATCACGATGGTGCCGGTGCGCGAGTTGATGATGACCTTGGCCACCGCCTGCCCGGGGTCGACCTCGAGGTTTTCCAGGATCGACAGGTAGTCGACCCGCTGGCTCGGGTCCAGCGGCGCGGTGACGCGGATCGAGCCGCCATCAATGGCCTGTGCAACGCCCGGGCCCAGGTAGTCGTTGATCTTGTCCACCACGCGCTTGGCGGTGGTGAAGTCCGAACGATTGAGGTTCAGGGTCAGGCTGTTGCCCTGGTTGAAACCGCTGGGCACTGAACGCTCAACCGACGCGCCGCCAGGGATACGCCCGGCCGACGGTACGTTGACGGTGATTTTGGAACCGTCACGGCCTTCGGCGTCGAACCCGCCCACCAGCAGGTTGCCCTGGGCGATGGCGTACACATTGCCGTCTATGCCCTTGAGGGGTGTGAGCAACAGCGTACCGCCACGCAGGCTTTTGGAGTTGCCGATGGAGGACACGGTAATGTCCACCACCTGCCCCGGCTTGGCAAACGCCGGCAAGTCGGCACTGATGGACACCGCCGCGACGTTCTTGAGCTGCACATTGCCCGAACCCGGCGGCACCTTGATGCCGAACTGCGACAGCATGTTGTTGAAGGTTTGCAGGGTGAACGGGGTTTGCGTGGTCTGGTCGCCCGTGCCGTTAAGCCCGACCACCAGGCCATACCCGATCAATTGGTTGGAACGCACGCCAGAAATGCTGGCGATGTCTTTCAGCCGCTCGGCGTGGGCGCCCAGGGAGGCCGACAACAGCAACACGGCTGCCAGCAAATGCTTGAGGTTGGGCATGTGGGCCATCACTAAAAAGGAAACAGCGGGCTAAGGAAGAAGCGGTCAAACCAGCCCGGCTGACTGGCATCGGCAAAGGAGCCCGTCCCGGAGTAGGTGATGCGCGCATCGGCCACACGGGTCGAGGACACGGTGTTGTCGGTGGAGATGTCGTCCGCGCGCACCAGGCCGGCAATGCGTACCAGTTCGTCGCCGGTGTTGAGGGTCATCCACTTCTCGCCGCGCACGGCGATGATGCCGTTGGGCAGCACGTCGGCCACGGTCACGGTGATCGAGCCGGTGAGGCTGTTGCCCTGCCCCGCCTTGCTGTCGCCCTTGGTGGCACGGTTGCCGCTGTAACCGGCATTGAGGCTCAGGTCACCACTGCCCAGCGGGTTGTTGGTGGTCAGGCCGCTGCCGAACAACGAGGTCAGGCCGATGCTGGTGTTGCTGTTTTTACCGATGGCCGAGTTGGCGTTTTTGCTCGCCTGGGTCTTCTCGTTCAGGGTAATGGTAATGATGTCGCCAATGCGGAACGCCTTGCGGTCGCTGTACAGGTTCTGCTCAAAGCCGGCCTGGTAAATCGAGCCGTTGTTGGCCGCTGCCGGCAGCGGCGTGCGCGGCAGGACAGGGGCGTAGTACGGATCGTTCTGGCGCGGTGGCGGGCTGACACAGCCCGCCAGGAATGCAATGCCGCCCAGGGCCAGAACAGAAAACAAGCGTTTCATGAGCTCTCCTACGCGATTACAGATTTTGCGTTACGAACGACAACATTTGGTCAGCGGTGGAGATCACTTTGGAGTTCATCTCGTAGGCGCGCTGGGTGGTGATCATGTTGACCATTTCTTCCACAGTGCTGACGTTCGACGTCTCGAGCATGCTTTGCATGGTCAGACCAAAGCCGTTCAGGCCGGGGGTACCGATTTGCGGCGCGCCGCTGGACGCGGTCTCAAGGAACAGGTTGCCGCCCTGGGACTGCAAGCCCGCCGGGTTGATGAAGTCGGCGGTCTGCACGTTGCCGATCACCTGGGCTGCCGGGTTGCCGGAAATCGTCACCGACACGGTGCCGTCCTGGCCCACGGTGAAGGTCTGGGCATCGGCGGGCACCACAATCGCCGGTTCCAGGGCAAAGCCGTTGGCGGTGACGATCTGGCCGTTGGAGTCCAGGTGGAAGGTACCGTCGCGGCTGTAGGCCGTGGTCCCGTCGGGCTGCATGATCTGGAAGAAACCACGGCCATTGATGGCCATGTCCAACGGCTGGTCGGTGGTTTGCAGGCTACCGGCGGCGAAGTTCTTTTGCGTGCCGACGATGCGCACCCCGGTCCCCACTTGCAGGCCTGACGGCAGCTCGCTGTCCTGGGTCGACTGGGCGCCTGGCTGGCGTTTGATCTGGTAGAGCAAGTCCTGAAACTCGGCGCGATCACGTTTGAAACCGGTGGTCGACACGTTGGCCAGGTTGTTGGAAATGGTCGTCAGGTTGGTGTCTTGTGCAGCCAGACCTGTTTTTGCAACCCAAAGTGCCGGAAGCATGGTGCTCTCCTCGCGCGCCGGTTTTTCGGCGCTACGTTCAAGTAATTAGCTGATGGACAAGACCCGAGTCATGGCCTGGTCGTCTTCTTTGGCGGTGTTCATCATTTTGATGTGCAGCTCGAACTGCTTGGACAGGGCCAGCACCGAGGTCATCTCATCGACGGCATTGACGTTGCTCGCCTCCAGAAACCCCGAGACCACCTGCACGTTGGCATCGGCCTGTGCCGGCTGACCATCGTTGGTGTGGATCAGGCCGTCCAGGCCCTTGCTCATGGTTTTCAGGTCCGGCTGGACCAGCTTGATGCGGTCCACTTGCGCCATCACCCGCGGGCCTTCGCCCTGGGCACGGATGCTGATGGTGCCGTCCTGGCCGACTTCGATTTGCTGCTGGGGCGGCACCGCAATCGGCCCGCCATTGCCCATGATCGGCATGCCGTTGCCAGCTCGCAGAATGCCCAGGGCATCCACGTTCATGCTCGCGGTACGCACATAGGCTTCGCTGCCGTCGGGCGCCTGCACGGCCAGCCAGCCATCGCCGGACACGGCCACATCCAGATCGCGCCCGGTTTCAACCATGGCACCGGGAGTGAAATCGGTCGCCGGGCGTTCGGTCAGGGCAAAGGCGCGCGCCGGAAAGCTGTCGCCAAACACCGGCATCGAGCGGGCCTGTTCCAGGTCACGCTGAAAACCGTTGGTCGAGATGTTCGCCAAATTGTTGGCATGGGCCTTTTGCGCCAGTGCGTTCTGACTGGCGCCGGTCATTGCCACATAAAGGTACTTGTCCACAGTCTTTCCTCTGTCTGACGGACGCTTGCCGCCCACCGCTGTACTGCGGTGACTAAAGCAATTTGCGCACCAACTTTATTTTGACGGTGGGAAAGGCCGGTTTGACCGGGCTGGAGGGAGATTGGGGGATGAGGCGAGAAAGGGAAAAGACGTCAATACGGCGGGGTTCTGCCGGTAGCGGCAAGGCATGGTCTGCCAGACAACGCAAAACCTGTGGGAGCGAGCCTGCTCGCGAAGGCCGTTCGCGAGCAGGCTCGCTCCCACGGTTCTACTGCTTCGTCTTGAGAATGTCGTGCTCACGCAATTTGTTGGCGATGGTGGTGTGGGAAACCCCCAGACGCTTGCCCAGCAACCGGCTGCTCGGGTGCTCGGAATACAGTTGCTCCAGCACCGCCTTCTCGAAACGCCCGACAATCTGCTCCAGCCCGCCTTCCAGCGAAAACTCCCCCAGAGGCTGGCGCACGCCGTAGTCCGGCAGGCGGATATGCTCGGCCTTGACCACCCCGCCATCACAGAGCGACACCGCCTGAAACAGCACGTTCTCCAGTTGGCGCACGTTGCCCGGCCAGTGGTAGTGGCTCAGCCGGTCCATCGCGGCAGGCGCCAGGCGGGGCAGCGGGCAACCGATTTGGCGGCTGGCCTGATCCAGGAAGTGCTCGACCAAAGGCTCCAGCCCGTCCAGGCAATCGCGCAGCGGCGGGATATGCAGCGACAACACGTTGAGCCGATGGTAAAGGTCCTGACGGAACTCACCCCGGGCGCACAACTCGGACAGGTCGACCTGGGTGGCGCACATTACCCGCACGTCGAGGTACACCTCTTCATCGCTGCCCACCCGCCGAAAGCAACCATCCTGCAAAAAGCGCAGTAGCTTGACCTGCAAACGCGGGCTCATTTCGCCTACGCCATCGAGAAACAACGTACCGCCCGCCGTCAGCTCCAGCAGGCCGAGCTTGCCTTCGGCCCGTGCACCTTCAAACGCCCCGGGGCCGTACCCGAACAGCTCGGTTTCGGCCATCGACTCGGGCAGCCCTGCGCAGTTGAGTGCCATCAGCGGCGACTGGCCACGAGGGCTGGCCAGGTGACAGGCGCGGGCCAACAGTTCTTTGCCGGTACCGGTTTCGCCTTCTATTAATAGCGGCGCGTCCAGTGGTGCCATGCGCCGGGCCTCACGCACTACGGCGGCCATGACCCGGGAGCTTTGGAAGATGCTGTCAAAACCGCGCAACTCCTGCTTGCGCACGTTGTAGATCTGCTCGCCCACACGGTCGGCACGGTGCAGGGTCAGGACAGCGCCGGCCATGGCCTCGCTTTCATCGTGTTCCAGTTGCAGCGGCGCGATATCGGCCAGGTACACCAGCCCCTTGATCTTGACCCGCAAGCCGTTGATCCGCGACTTGTTGGCCCGCACCAGCTCGGGCAGGTCGAAGTCTTCGGCATAACGCGACAGGGAAATGCCCGGGACTTCATCGACCCGCACCCCGAGCAACTGCGCCGCTGCACGGTTGGCGGCAACGATGCAGCCCCCCATGTCGATGGACAGCACCGGAAACTCCAGCGCCCCGAGCAAGGCATTGAGCTCCATATGCCGGCGTTCGCTGGGCATCAAGCCTACGCGTTTGACCCCAAATACCCCGGCGATGGTTTCAAATTTCGGGCGCAAGGCCTGGAATTGCAGGTTGATCAAATTCGGGCAGTACAGGTAAATCGCGTTGCCCTGGTCACCCCCGACCTCCCCCCGTTTCACGTTGATGCCATAGGCAACCAGCAGATTGAGAATGTCGCGAAGGATACCAATCCGGTTTTGGCAGTGGACTTTGATACGCATGGGCAGGGCTCGGGAATAACTGAAAATAGAAATCTAATGTGGGAGCGGGCTTGCTCGCGATTGTATCGCCGCGGTGTGCCAGACAAATCGCGCAGCCTGCATCGCGAGCAAGCCCGCTCCCACAAGGGAGTTGTTTTTGCCCCGGAGAGCATTTCATCGTCACGATTTTGTGACAGTTTTGCTGTCGCGTACTCAAGAATGACAGCCCAACGCTCGATGCGTAACGAATACTTTACGAATAATGCGCATCATCCCAGCATTACTGGCTTAAGGCTAGCTGCATGCAGCAATCACTTGGGGTATCACTAAGGCATCGCAACAACACCGAATAATAAAAACGATTTCCTTGCGGAGAGCATCATGAAGCAAACGAAATACGTCGCCCGTGAGCCGGATGCCAGTGGCTTTATCGACTACACACCTGGCGAACACGCCGTGTGGAACACACTGATTACCCGTCAGCTGAAACTGCTGGAAGGCCGCGCCTGCCCAGAGTACATGCAAGGCATCGAAAAACTGGGCCTGCCCCACGACCGCATCCCGCAACTGAGTGAAATCAATCAGGTACTGGGTGCCACCACTGGCTGGCAAGTTGCCCGCGTTCCCGCACTGATCCCCTTCCAGACCTTCTTTGAATTGCTCGCCAACAAGCAATTCCCGGTGGCGACCTTTATTCGTACCCCCGAAGAGCTGGATTACCTGCAAGAGCCGGATATTTTCCACGAGATTTTCGGCCACTGCCCGCTGCTGACCAACCCGTGGTTTGCCGAGTTCACCCATACCTACGGCAAGCTGGGGCTGCAAGCGAGCAAGGAGCAACGGGTGTACCTGGCCCGCCTGTACTGGATGACCATCGAGTTCGGCCTGGTGGATACGCCAGAAGGCAAACGCATCTATGGCGGCGGGATTCTTTCGTCGCCCAAAGAAACGGTTTACAGCCTGTCCTCAGAGCCGGAACATCAGGTCTTCGATCCGCTGGAAGCCATGCGCACGCCATACCGTATCGATATTTTGCAGCCGCTGTATTTTGTCCTGCCGGACTTGAAGCGACTGTTCGACCTTGCCCACGAAGACATCATGGGCATGGTGGCAAAAGGCATGACCATGGGCCTGCACGCGCCAAAGTTCGCCCCCAAACCGAAAGCGGCTTAACACGTCTTTTTACACATCAATAAAAACTGAATTCAGGAATCCACCATGAACGCACTGAACCAAGCCCACTGCGAAGCCTGCCGCGCCGATGCTCCACAGGTCAGCGACGAAGAACTGCCGATGCTGATCAAACAGATTCCAGACTGGAACATCGAAGTTCGCGACGGCGTCATGCAGCTGGAAAAGGTCTTTCTGTTCAAGAACTTCAAATTCGCACTGGCGTTCACCAATGCCGTGGGGCAAATCGCCGAAGCCGAAGGCCATCACCCGGGCCTGCTGACCGAGTGGGGCTCGGTCACCGTGACCTGGTGGAGCCATTCGATCAAAGGCCTGCACCGTAACGATTTCATCATGGCTGCACGCACTGACGACGTCGCAAAAACCGCTGAAGGCCGCAAATAATGCACTTTGCAGCCATTGGACGGGTGCCGGGCGACCCGATCCTCGGTTTGATGGACGCCTACCAGCAGGACAGCAACCCGAACAAGTTCGACCTGGGCGTGGGTGTCTATAAAGACACCAACGGCCTGACGCCGATCTTGCAGTCGGTCAAGCAGGCCGAACAGCGCCTGGTGGACCAGCAGCAAACCAAAACCTATATCGGCGGTCATGGCGACAGCCGTTTCGGGCAACTGATCAGTGAACTGGTGCTGGGCGAAGATTCGCCGTTGCTGGCAGCCAAGCGTGCAGGCGCCACCCAGACCCCGGGCGGCACCGGCGCGCTGCGCCTGAGCGCCGACTTTATCGCGCACTGCCTGCCGGGCCGCGGGATCTGGTTGAGCGATCCGACCTGGCCGATCCATGAAAGCATCTTTGCCGCTGCCGGGCTGAAGATCAGTCACTACCCCTACGTGGGCAGCGACAACAAGCTCAACGTTGCGGCCATGCTCCAGGCACTGGAACACGCGCCAAAAGGCGATGTGGTGCTGCTGCATGCGTGCTGCCACAACCCGACCGGTTTCGACCTGTCCCGGGCTGACTGGTTGCAGGTGCTGGATGTGGTGCGCCGTCGCGAACTGCTGCCGCTGATCGACTTCGCCTACCAGGGCTTCGGCGACGGGCTGGAAGAAGATGCATGGTCGACCCGCCTGTTCGTCAGCAAACTGCCGGAAGTGCTGATCACCAGCTCGTGCTCGAAGAACTTCGGCCTGTACCGCGAACGGGTCGGCGCTTTGATCGTGTGCGCCAACGATGCCGAGAAACTGACGGACATCCGCAGCCAACTGGCCTATCTGGCGCGCAACCTGTGGTCCAACCCGCCGGATCATGGTGCGGCAGTGGTTGCCACCATCCTCGGCGATGCACAGCTCAAACGCCTGTGGACTGACGAAGTGGAAGCCATGCGCAGCCGTATCGCGCAATTGCGCAGCGGCCTGGTCGAGGCCCTGGCCCCGTTCGGACTGGCTGAGCACTTTGCTCATATCAATCAGCAACGCGGGATGTTTTCGTACACCGGCCTGACAGCAGAACAAGTCCAGTTGTTGCGCGAGAAACACAGCGTGTACATGGTCGGTTCTGGTCGCGCCAATATGGCCGGGGTTGATAGCGCTCGCCTCAGCCAGCTGGCCAAGGCGATTGCACAGGTGTGTACCCGCTAGCGGGCACTCTGTGGGAGCGAGCTTGCTCGCGATGGCATCAGCGCGGTTCGATTGCGAGACCGCGCCGCCTGCATCGCGAGCAAGCCCGCTCCCACATTTATCCTGCATGGCACCGGATAACCCGTGGAGCTGACAAGCAGTACCGCCCGCACAGCGAGCAAGTCCAATTACCCCTCCCACACATCCGTTTAAATTCCCCCCAGACGCAATAAAAAGACAAATTGTCACACTCTGTCCTGTATCCTTAGCAAGCTACTTAAACACACCTTGCGAGGAGCGCGACGATGCACGAGATCCCAAACCTCCCCTTCCCAAGCCTGCACGAAACTCAGCAGCCAAACCCGCAACACTCCAGCGGTGAAAACACCGCACTGGATGAGGCACCAGAAAGCCTCCAGGCCGACAGCGAAGACTGACGGCTCACAATCAGACGGTGCGAAAAGCAGCCTGTTTTTCACACCGTCTGACACAATCGCTCCACCCCCCTATCCCGGATTTAAGCGTGACTGACACTTTCAGCGACACCCAAGCCAACGTTCTGATCGGCACCGCCGAAAAAATGATCGACCTTTGGGAGCGCCTCAGCCCCGAGAAACAAGCGACTTTGCTCAAGCGTTTCGGCACCCGGGAAAATGCCCTGGCCGCCTTGATCGCGACAAAATTGGTAGCACCACTGTAATCTGCACCCAACCGCTCCCCGCAGGACCCCTACCCCATGCCTGACAATCAGCGCCCCATGGCAATCACGCTACAAGTGGTTTCCATCGTTCTGTTCACTTTTATCGGCTACCTGAATATCGGCATCCCGCTGGCCGTTCTGCCCGGCTACGTCCACAACCACCTCGGTTTCGGCACCGTCATCGCCGGCCTGGTGATCAGCGTGCAGTATCTGGCCACGTTGCTGAGCCGTCCTTACGCCAGCCGTATCATCGACAACCTGGGCAGCAAGCGCGCCGTGATGTATGGCCTGGCGGGCTGCGGCCTGAGCGGTGTATTGATGCTGGCATCCAGCTGGACCTCGGCAACGCCGGCCTTGAGCCTGACCTGCCTGCTGATCGGCCGGCTGGTGCTGGGCAGCGCGGAAAGCCTGGTGGGCTCGGGCGCCATCGGCTGGGGCATTGGCCGGGTAGGCGCACACAACACGGCCAAGGTGATTTCCTGGAACGGCATCGCCAGCTACGGCGCGATAGCCATTGGCGCGCCACTGGGCGTGCTGATGGTCGGCCATTGGGGCATGTGGAGCATGGGCGCGAGCATTATTGCGCTGGCGACCGTGGGCCTGCTGCTGGCCTGGCCCAAACGCGCCGCCCCTATCGTCAGCGGTGTGCGTCTGCCGTTCCTGCATGTACTGGGACGGGTTTTCCCACATGGCGCCGGGCTGGCGCTGGGCTCGATCGGTTTTGGCACGATCGCGACTTTTATCACTCTGTATTACGCAACAAACAACTGGGAAAACGCAGTGCTGTGCCTGAGCCTGTTTGGCGCCAGCTTTATCGGCGCGCGGCTGCTGTTCGGCAACCTGATCAACCGTATCGGCGGTTTTCGGGTGGCAATTGCCTGCCTGAGCGTAGAGACCCTGGGCTTGCTGCTGCTGTGGCTGGCGCCAAACCCGGAACTGGCGCTGGCGGGCGCAGCCTTGAGCGGTTTTGGCTTCTCGCTGGTATTCCCCGCACTGGGCGTGGAGGCGGTGAATCTGGTACCCGCATCGAGCCGTGGTGCAGCCGTGGGTGCGTACTCGCTGTTTATCGACCTGTCGCTGGGCATCACCGGCCCGCTGGTGGGCGCCGTGGCCGCAGGCTTTGGCTTTGCCTCGATCTTCCTGTTTGCGGCGCTGGCGGCGTTCACCGGGTTGTTGCTCAGTGTTTATCTGTATCGGCAGGCCCGCAGAGTTAGAGCCAGTTAATACCTTTGTGGGAGCGGGCTTGTTATCTAAAAGTCCACCTTGCCCCGCCCGGCCTTGATGCTGCCGCGCTTGGTCTTGGACTCCAGACGTCGCTTCTTCGAACCCAGGGTGGGTTTGGTGGGGCGGCGTTTTTTTTCGACCTTGGTGGCGCTGACGATCAACTCGACCAGACGCTCCAGCGCATCGGCACGGTTCTGTTCCTGGGTGCGATATTGCTGGGCCTTGATGATCAGCACGCCATCACTGGTGATCCGGCTGTCGCGTAGCGCCAGCAGCCGCTCCTTGTAAAACTCCGGCAGCGACGAGTTGGGGATGTCGAAGCGCAAGTGCATGGCACTTGAGACTTTATTGACGTTCTGCCCGCCCGCACCTTGAGCGCGAATCGCCGTCAGCTCGATCTCGGCATCGGGGATATGCACGTTGTTGGAAATCACCAGCATTGAAAATGGGTCCGTCTTCAGGGCCTGCAGGATACCCCACAAACAACAAACCCGGCGCAATGGCCGGGTTTGTCGTGTTTGCCGCCGGGGTTATTTAGCAGCTGAGCTGTAGGCCGCAGCCGCAGCCGCAGCCGATGCCTGCACCGCGCGCTTGTTTTTGACCAAGAAACACACCCACATAAAGACCACCCACACCGGAATCGCGTACACCGACACCCGGATACCCGGGATCAACAGCATGATCACCAGAATGAAGGCAACAAATGCCAGGCAGACGTAGTTGCCGTACGGATACCACAGCGCCTTGAACAGTGGCGTTTGTGCCGTTTTGTCCATGTGCTGGCGGAACTTGAGGTGCGAGAAGCTGATCATCGCCCAGTTGATCACCAGCGTGGCCACTACCAGCGACATCAGCAGTTCCAGCGCATCGTGAGGCATCAGGTAGTTGAGCAGCACCGCAATCACGGTCACCGCAGCCGACGCCAGGATCGAGTTGACCGGCACGCCGCGCTTGTCGATCTTGGCCAGCACTTTCGGGGCATCGCCCTGCTGCGCCATACCCAGCAACATGCGGCTGTTGCAGTAGGTGCCACTGTTGTACACCGACAACGCTGCGGTCAGGACCACAAAGTTGAGGATGTGCGCGGCGGTGTTGCTGCCCAGCATCGAGAACACTTGCACGAACGGGCTGCTGCTGTAGCTGTCGCCACCGGCATTCAGGGTTTCAAGCAACGAGTCCCACGGGGTCAGCGACAGCAGGACCACCAGGGCACCGATGTAGAAAATCAGGATGCGGTAGATCACTTGATTGATTGCTTTAGGGATCACGGTGCGTGGCTTGTCGGCTTCCGCTGCAGTGAAACCGAGCATTTCCAGGCCACCGAAGGAGAACATGATAAAGGCCATGGCCATGATCAGGCCGGTCGTTCCGTTCGGGAAGAAGCCGCCGTGTTCCCACAGGTTGCTGACCGATGCCTGAGGGCCGCCGGTGCCGCTGACCAGCAGGTAGCTGCCCAGGGCGATCATGCCCACAATCGCCACAACCTTGATGATCGCGAACCAGAACTCGGCCTCGCCGAACACTTTGACGTTGGTCAGGTTAATCAGGTTGATCAGGACAAAGAAGGCCGCTGCCGAGGCCCAGGTCGGGATCTCCGGCCACCAGTAGTGCACGTATTTACCGACGGCGGTCAGCTCTGACATGCCCACCAGGATGTACAGCACCCAGCAGTTCCAGCCCGACATGAAGCCGGCAAAACCACCCCAGTATTTGTGGGCAAAGTGGCTGAAAGAACCGGCTACCGGTTCTTCGACGATCATTTCACCCAGCTGGCGCATGATCATGAAAGCGATAAAGCCACAGATCGCGTAGCCGAGGATCATCGACGGGCCGGCCGACTTCAGTACCCCGGCCGAACCGAGGAACAGGCCAGTACCAATCGCGCCACCGAGGGCAATCAGCTGAATATGACGATTTTTCAGGCCGCGTTTAAGCTCGCCCGAATGCGAGGTATTTCCACTCATTGAAAAGGTCCCACACAAGGTTTGATGTGATTCAGTGCGTTGTAACTTGAGCACCAGAGGCAGTGATCGAAGGGTCTACAACACAAATCAAACCCCAGCGCAGGCGCCAGGAATCCAAGGTTGCTTCACGAGTCATGCGTCACCTGTTTATTTTTATCTGTGACGGAATCGAACCCGCAGCGCTTGTGGCGTTGCGGAGTTAACAAGGCGGGTTGGCCTTGCTGTTTTGGCCATCCGGCATAGTGCCGAGCAGCGCAAAATGCGCGGGTACGCAATTGAGTCACAGTTAAAACGCGGCGCATTGTACACCCGCACGTAGGCAAGATCCCATCACACAGCCGATAGCAAGGCGAAACAAGCCGCAATATCGGTAGGAACTGTCCGAATTCTGTAAAAAACGGAAAATATTCATTACAGAGAGGTTACTTCGGCAGTTACAGGTCGATAAGTGGCTGAATTCGTATGATTTTTTTGACGGCCCGTAAAGAAATGTTGCCACTTAAAAAACCACCACCCAACCTGTAACCAGTCTGTTCCCGCTCAAGGCCCCTTGTGGGAGCGAGCAGGCTCGCTCCCACGGCTGAAGTATCTCTGCAGCCGTTCACGACCAAAATGGCATCAATCAGACAGGCATAAAAAAACGCCAACCCCCGAGGGGGTTGGCGTTCTTTTTACCGCGTTACACGCTTACTGCGGCTTGCGACGGCCGAAGCCTGGACGCTGACCGGAACCGGCCGGAGCGCCACGACGCTTGCCCGACGGCGCATCGTCAACCAGCTTGGGGCCTGAACGGCTTGGCTTGGTTGGACGCTTGTTCATCTCGCTCGGACGCTCGGCGACCGGTGCACCACGACCCGCTGGCACACGGTCAGTGCGACCCGACGGCTTGCGTGCCGGACGCACGGTTTCATCGCGGGCAGGACGCGCCGGGCGCTCGCCTTCGATGTGCGGCTGACGTGCCGGACGCGGAGCCAACGGGGCACCTTCGGCCGGGCGCAGAGTGCGTGCAACACGATCAGTACGCGCCACAGGACGCGACGATTTGCGCTGCATGCGCTCAAGCTTGTCTTTGCTCTTGGCGTTCATTTGCGGCATGGCAACCGGCGTGAGGCCAACTTCAGCGCTGAGGATATCCACCTCAAACTGGCTCATTTCGCGCCAGCGACCCATCGGCAGGTCGGAGTTGAGGAACACCGGACCGAAACGCACGCGCTTCAGGCGGCTGACCACCAGGCCCTGGGATTCCCACAGGCGACGTACTTCACGGTTACGGCCTTCCATCACTACGCAGTGGTACCAATGGTTGAAGCCTTCGCCGCCCGGAGCCTGCTTGATGTCGGTGAAACGCGCCGGGCCGTCTTCCAGCACAACGCCGGCCTTGAGGCGCTCGATCATCTCGTCATCCACTTCGCCACGTACACGTACCGCGTATTCACGGTCCATCTCGTAGGAAGGGTGCATCAGGCGGTTAGCCAGCTCACCGTCAGTGGTGAACATCAGCAGGCCGGTGGTGTTGATGTCCAGACGGCCGATATTGATCCAGCGGCCTTCTTTTGGACGCGGCAGTTTGTCGAACACGGTCGGACGGCCTTCAGGGTCGTCACGGGTGCAGATTTCGCCGTCTGGTTTGTTGTACATGATCACGCGGCGAACCGATTCGGCTGCCTCTTCACGCTTGATCACCTTGCCATCGATGGAGATGGCGTCGTGCAGGTCAACGCGCAGACCCAGGGTTGCATCCTTGCCATTGACCTTGATACGGCCTTGGCTGATCCAACTCTCTACGTCGCGACGCGAGCCAACGCCAATACGGGCGAGGACTTTTTGCAGTTTTTCGCCTGCTGGGCCAATTTCCTGGCTGTCTTTAGGGTCTAGATCTTTCATCTGGGCACCTCCCGGTGTGTCAATTCAGGCGAACGCCTGAAGTGTTGAAAATAGGTCCTGGGACTCGAACGAGTTCCGAAGGGTCGCGAATCATACGCTGATGTTGGCCATTGCGCATCAAAGCCTGGTCACTAAGTGGCCGGCTTACTTCTTTTTCCGCCGGCCGGTGGCTTCAAATGCCAGCAAACGCAGAGCCGACTCGGCCAGCACCGCACGCTTTTCGTCTTTGTCGAGTTTCTTCCAGGCCTTGATTTCACGCTTGGTGCGCCCGCAACCGATACAAATGTCATCGGTAAACTTGCAGACGCTGATGCAGGGGTCTTTGGGTGAACTCATGAATACACCTCAATTGCTTTTTGTGGGAGCGAGCCTGCTCGCGATGGGATCGCTACGTCAGTCACAGATACACCTCGCCGCTCAAATCGCGAGCAGGCTCGCTCCCACAGAGGTTTTGCGTCAGTCCTCCAGGTCGCGGCGTTCCTGCTCGATGGCGTCGGCCAGCGCCTGCGCCTCAAGCGCTTCGTCGCTCATTGCCGATCGCTGCTCAAGTGCAGCAACCGCTGCGCGCAATCGCTCACGGGCCAGCTCGGCCGCAGAGGGTTGCTGCGGTTGTGGTTGCGCCTCTATCTCCGGTTCTGGTTCTGGTTCTGGTTCTGGCTCCGGCTCCGGCTCCGGCTCCGGCTCCGGAGCATCAATTGGCGCAACGTCACGCAGCAAGTCATCAAAGTCAGTTTTAAGCCCCTCCTCCATCGAATCCAGCTCTGTCAGCAAGGTGCGGAAGCTGGTTTCGTCCCGGGGCTCTTCCGGCTCGGCGCTTTCGTCAGCCAACGCCTGAAGGTGCGCAGGAACCGGGGCATCGTCGAAATCAAGAATCGGGTCGGGTTCCAGCTCGCGCAATTCGGCCAGCGGCGGCAATTCATCGAGGCTTTTGAGGTTGAAGTGGTCAAGAAAGCCTTTGGTCGTGGCAAACATCGCCGGCTTGCCCGGCACATCGCGATAACCCACCACGCGAATCCACTCGCGTTCCAGCAAAGTCTTGACGATATGGCTGTTGACCGCCACACCCCGCACATCCTCGATCTCGCCGCGGGTGATGGGCTGGCGATAGGCGATCAGCGCCATGGTTTCAAGCATGGCCCGGGAGTAGCGCTGCGGGCGCTCTTCCCACAGGCGGCCGATCCATGGCGAATACTTCTCGCGAATCTGCAGGCGGTAGCCCGAGGCGACTTCCTTGAGCTCAAACGCCCGGCCGTCACAGGATTTGCGCAGCAGCTCCAGAGCCTTCTTGAATACGGGCGGTTCCGGGCGCTCGCCCTCTTCAAACAGTTCAAACAGGCGTTCAAGGCTCTGCGGCTTTCCCGAGGCCAACAGAAAGGCCTCAAGCAAGGGGGCCAGCTCGCGGGGTTCAGTCAAATTCATGATTTCAGCTCTTTATTCGGCTCTTGCCCGCACATGGATCGGTGCATAGGGTTCATTTTGCACCAATTCGACCAGCGACTCCTTGACCAGCTCAAGGACGGCCATAAAGGTCACGACCACACCAAGACGGCCTTCTTCGGCGGTAAACAGCTCGACAAACGGCACAAAACCGCCGCCCTTGAGACGTTCGAGCACGTCGCTCATGCGCTCGCGGGTCGACAGGGCCTCACGGCTGACCTGGTGGCTTTCAAACATGTCGGTACGGCGCAGCACTTCGGCCATGGACATCAGCAGCTCTTCGAGCGCCACATCCGGTACCAGCTTGCGGGCCCGCGCTTCGGGCGCATCGAGTTTGGGTACATACACATCGCGCCCTACCCGGCTCAAACCTTCGATACCCTCGGCCGCAGCCTTGAAGCGCTCATATTGCTGCAGGCGGCGAATCAGTTCGGCGCGGGGGTCGCCCTCGTCCTCTTCGATTGCAGCCGAACGCGGCAACAGCATGCGCGACTTGATCTCGGCCAGCATGGCGGCCATCACCAGGTACTCGGCGGCCAGCTCCAGGCGCACGTTTTTCATCAGCTCGACATAACCCATGTACTGGCGGGTAATTTCCGCCACCGGAATGTCGAGGATGTCGATGTTCTGCTTGCGGATCAGGTACAGCAGCAGGTCGAGCGGGCCTTCAAAAGCATCGAGAAACACCTCCAGTGCATCCGGCGGGATGTACAGGTCCTGGGGCATTTCGATGACTGCCTGGCCATAGACCATGGCAAACGACAGCTCTTGCTGGGTACCGGCGGGGGCCTCTACCGCCTCAGGGGTTACGTCAGACATCAGGCCTCGACCATAAACGGTTCTGGATCGCCACAGCCGACGCGGACAATTTCGGGGTCACCGCTGTCCACCAGGCTGATCACGGTCGAGGCCTTGTTGCCGCCAAAACCGCCATCGATGATCAGGTCGACCTGTTTTTCCAGGGCATCACGGATCTCGTACGGATCTTCCATCGGCTCGCTTTCGCCCGGCAGGATCAGGGTCACGCTCATCAGCGGCTCGCGCAGTTCTTCCAGCAGCGCCAGCGCAATCGGATGGCTCGGCACCCGCAGGCCGATGGTACGGCGCTTGGGGTGCAGCAGCAGGCGCGGCACTTCGCGGGTGGCGTTGAGGATAAACGTGTAAGGCCCCGGCGTGTGGGCCTTGAGCAGGCGGAACGTGCCGGTATCGACTTTGGCAAACAACCCCAGCTGCGACAGGTCGCAGCACATCAGGGTGAAGTTGTGCTTGTCGTCCAGGTTGCGCAGGCGCTTGATCCGCTCGATAGCGCCCTTGTCACCCATCTGGCAACCCACGGCGTAGGACGAATCGGTGGGGTAGATGACTACCCCGCCCCTCTTGATGATTTCAACAGCCTGTTTGATCAGGCGTGGTTGTGGGTTTTCCGGATGAATCTGGAAAAATTGACTCACAGTGGTTACCTGTTCAGACGTTGGCTGCGGGCTGGTCATATTTGAATCGACACCACAGTGGTGGCAGGTCTTCCGGAATCGGACGGTACTCGCCGATCTCGGACCAACCTCCCGGGCCATGAAAATCACTGCCGGCGCTGACCAGCAGACCGAACTCACGCGCAAGGATCGCCAGGCTGCCTACCTGCTCGGCCGGCTGATGCCCGTTGACCACTTCAATAGCGTGACCCCCTGCTTGAATATAGTCGCCAATCAGCCGTCGGCGCTTGCTGCGGGTGAAATCGTAGTGCGACGGGTGCGCCAGGCTGACCCAGGCCCCCGCGGCCCGCAGGGTGGCGACCGTGTCTTCCAGGGTCGGCCAGTGCAGCTTGACGTCACCCAGCTTGCCGGCGCCCAGCCACTTGCGAAACGCCTCGGCGCGGTCCTTGACGTAGCCGGCCTGGACCAGAAAGTCGGCAAAGTGCGGCCGGGCCGGGGCATTACCGCTGTCGCCCAGCCCCTGCTGGATGGCACGGGCACCCTCCAGCGCGCCGGGCATGCCCTTGAGCTCCAGCTTGCGGCTGATCTCTTCAGCCCGCAGCCAGCGACCGTCGTGCAATTTGGCAATGGCCTCGACCAATGCCGGGGCATTGACATCAAAGCCGTAGCCGAGCACATGAATGGTGGCACCGCCCCAGGTACAGGACAATTCGACGCCGTTGATCAACGTCATGTTCAACGCCTGAGCCGCTGCGCGGGCTTCATCGAGGCCTTCAAGTGTGTCGTGATCGGTCAGGGCCAGGACTCGCACACCTTTCTCGAACGCACGCGCGACCAGTACCGCAGGCGCCAGGGCGCCATCGGAAGCTGTGCTATGGCAATGCAAGTCAATTTCCACGGGGATTTAATAACCTCTAGCTGACGCTTTCGCTGTCATTGATGTTTGTTATTATGCCGCCACATCCTGCTTCTGGCTGCCACTGTGAAACAATTCATCGACTTCATCCCGCTGCTACTGTTTTTCATCGTTTTCAAAATCGACCCGCGCATCGTCGAAATCGGCGGGCACAGCCTGTCCGTAGGGGGCATCTACAGCGCTACGGCGATGTTGATCGCCAGCTCGCTGGTGGTTTACGGCATCCTGTTTTTGAAACAGCGCAAACTCGAAAAAAGCCAATGGCTGACCCTGGTCGCCTGCCTGTTGTTCGGCAGCCTGACCCTGGCCTTCCACAGCGAAACCTTCCTCAAGTGGAAAGCACCGGTGGTGAACTGGCTGTTTGCACTGGCGTTTGCCGGTAGCCACTTCATCGGCGACAAGCTGCTGATCAAGCGCATGATGGGGCACGCCCTGACCCTGCCCGATCCCGTGTGGGCCCGCCTGAACGTTGCCTGGATCGCCTTCTTCCTGTTTTGCGGCGCTGCCAACCTGTTCGTTGCGTTCACCTATCAAAGCATCTGGGTCGATTTCAAGGTGTTCGGCAGCCTGGGCATGACCGTGCTGTTCCTGATTGCCCAGGGCATTTACCTGTCGCGCCATCTGCATGACACCGATCCAACCACCCCCAAGACCAAGGACTGACATGCTCTACGCCATCATTGCAACAGACGTCGCCAACTCCCTTGATGCCCGCCTGGCTGCCCGCCCGGCCCACCTTGAACGCTTGCAACAGCTTAAAGCGGCAGGTCGCATCGTGCTGGCCGGCCCGCACCCGGCCATCGACAGCAATGACCCGGGCACCGCCGGTTTTACCGGTAGCCTGATCGTGGCCGAGTTCGACTCCCTGAGCGCCGCCCAGGCCTGGGCCGATGCCGACCCGTATATCGCCGCAGGCGTTTATGCGAATGTCAGCGTCAAGCCATTCAAGCAGGTCCTGCCGTAACCCGCCCCCTCTGCGGTATCTTTGCCGGTAGCCGACGTAGACACGTCGGCACTGGCTAAATCGAGTAAGTCATGAGCGACCTGTTACTGATAGATGATGACCAGGAGCTGTGTGAGCTGCTGGTCAGTTGGCTGAGCCAGGAAGGCTTCCAGGTCCGTGCTTGCCACGACGGTTTGAGCGCCCGCAAGGCGCTGGCCGAATCCAGCCCCGACGCCGTGGTGCTGGATGTGATGCTCCCTGACGGCAGCGGTCTTGAGCTGCTCAAGCAACTTCGCAACGATCACCCCGACCTGCCGGTGCTGATGCTGTCAGCCCGGGGCGAGCCGCTGGACCGCATCCTGGGGCTCGAACTGGGCGCCGATGATTACCTGGCCAAGCCTTGCGACCCCCGCGAGCTGACGGCGCGCCTGCGGGCCGTATTGCGCCGCAGCCACCCGACCGCCGTGTCCAGCCAGATCGAGCTGGGGGACCTGTGCTTCAGCCCGATGCGCGGCGTGGTCACGATCGACCAGCACGACATTACCCTCACCGTCTCCGAAAGCCGCCTGCTGGAAGCCTTGCTGCGCCAGCCCGGCGAGCCGCTGGACAAACAGGAACTGGCCCAGATTGCCCTGGGCCGCAAGCTGACCCTGTACGACCGCAGCCTGGACATGCACGTCAGCAACCTGCGCAAAAAGATCGGCCCCCACGCCGATGGCCGCCCGCGCATCGTCGCACTGCGCAGCCGGGGTTACTTCTACAGCGCATAGGGAACTGCGGGAGCGGGCTTGCTCGCGATGCGTGCGGCGCGGTCGCTCAGGCAATCCGAGGCGATAACGTCGCGAACAAGCCCGCCCCCACACGTTTTATGTAAATCCCCATCAACGTCGTCTTTACCAAAGCTTTACCCATGGCTGACAGCGATTGACCTTGATCTCCCTAAACTGGGCGCATCCGGATTCACCGGAACCGAAATCGAAGGAGACACACCATGCGTAAAACTCTAATTGCCTTGATGTTTGCTGCAGCACTGCCAACCGTCGCAATGGCCATGCCTGGTGGTGACGGCCCGATGGGCTCGCGTCACGGCGGTGAACACCACGGCCGCGGCGATGCCCCTTACAGCCAACTGGACCTGAGCCGCGAACAGCGCCAGCAGATCGGCAAGTTGATGGGCGAACAAATGCACGACCGCAAGCAGCTGGTTGAGAAATACCTGGAAAAACTGCCAGCCGCCGATCAGAAGGCACTGAAAGACGAGATCGCGGCCAAGCAGGCAAAAACCCAGAGCGATATCCGCGCCGTGCTCAAGCCTGATCAGCAAAAACGCTTCGACGAGATGCAAAAGAAACGCGCCGAGCGTCAGGCCGAATGGAAGCAGTTCAAAGAGTGGAAAGCACAGCAAGCTCCAAAAGCGCAATAATCTGCGCAATATGAACAGACCCCAGGCCCAACGGCTCACGCCGTTGGGCTTTGGTCGTTTCTATCCATTACCTGTGAGGAATTACCGTGCGATCACTGTTTTGGCGCATTCTTGCCAGCTTCTGGCTGGCGATTGCCCTGGTCGCAGGGCTGTCGATCCTGCTGGGGCACATGCTCAATCAGGACGCCTGGATCCTCTCCCGTCACCCCGGGATCGCCAATCTGGCGCAAGAATGGACTGAGCGCTACGAAACCCAGGGCGCCGACGCGGCCCAGAACTTCCTCGAAAAGCGCAAGCGCCGCTATCACATCGATGTGCAAGTACTCAATGAAAGTGGCGACCCCGTGGTACGCGGCACGTTCCCCAAGCGCGCAGCGGCGTGGGAGGCCCGTCAACACCCCGGTGAGGAGCAACTACCGTGGCGGCGCCTGACCGTCGAGTACACCAGCCCCAAAACCGCCGAAACCTACCTGCTGATCTATCGCATTCCGCACCCGGAACTGGATGCCTGGCACCGCCAGAGCCTGATCTGGCCGCTGAGTGCGCTGGGGATTGCGCTGGTGGTACTGACACTGTTCAGCCTGCTGGTCACGCTGTCGATCACCCGCCCGCTGAGCCGTTTGCGCGGGGCGGTGCATGATCTGGGGCAGACCACCTACCAGCAGAACAGCCTGGCGCGCCTGGCCTCGCGCCGTGACGAGTTTGGCGTGCTGGCCACCGATTTCAACCGCATGGGGGCCCGCCTGCAAAGCTTGATCGGCAGCCAGCGCCAGTTGCTGCGCGACGTGTCCCACGAGCTGCGCTCGCCGCTGGCACGCCTGCGCATCGCGCTGGCGCTGGCCGAGCGCGCCGGGCCTGAAGAGCGGGAGAAACTCTGGCCTCGCCTGACCCGTGAATGCGATCGCCTGGAGTCATTGATCAGCGAGATTCTGGCCCTGGCCCGGGTGGATGCCGATCAGGCCAGCGCCGAACATGTCGAACTCAATGCCCTGCTCGGCGCGGTGCAAAAAGATGCTTCGATGGCGGCGCCTGAGCAGCCGGTGCAGCTGCAGGACGAACCGGATCTGAGCCTCACTGGCTGGCCTTTGATGATCGAGCGCGCGGTGGACAACCTGCTGCGCAACGCACAGCGTTTCAACCCGCCCGGCCAGCCAATCGAGCTGACGGCCCGCCGTGAAGGTGAGCACATCACCATCAACGTGCGTGACCATGGGCCCGGGGTTGCCGAGGAGTATTTGGCGCAGCTGGGAGAGCCGTTCTTCCGGGCGCCGGGGCAAACAGCCGGCGGGCACGGGCTAGGACTGGCGATTGCCCGTCGGGCGGCAGAGCGTCATGGTGGCCGGCTGGTGCTGGGCAATCATCCGCAGGGTGGATTTATTGCCACTCTGGAGCTGCCGCTGGAGCCGAACGCAACGCTTTAAGAAACAGGTAGGCGCTGCGGCACTGCTTTCGTGGCAGCTGGCTTGCCCGGGATGCGGGCGGCGCGGTCTGACATGCCAACCGCGCTGATGCCGTCGCGAGCAGGCCCGCTCCCACAAGTGCCTGGCCAAGGGGTTACCTGGCCGACCACGCTTTCACAAACTCGGCGCTATCGACCTTCGGTGCGGTGCGCAATTCATTCTGCGCCGTGCCCAGGTACAGGAAAGCCACCACTTCTTCGCCCTCGGTCAAACCCAACCCTTTGGCTACGTGCGGCGCATACGACAACTCACCCGTGCGCCAGACCGCGCCAATGCCCTGGGCAAACGCCGCCAGTTCAATGGCATGGGCCGCACAGCCCGCGGTAATCAGCTGCTCAGACTTCGGCACTTTGAAGTGATCCTGCAAACGGGCCACCACCACAACCACCAAAGGTGCGCGCAAGGGCATGGCACGGGCCTTGTCCAGCGCGGCCGGTGTCACTTCCCCGCCCTGGATCTGGACGGCCTCGGCGAGGATTTCACCCAGCTGGTTGCGCGCATCGCCTTCAACCGTCAAAAAACGGTAAGGGCGCAACTGGCCGTGGTCCGGGGCGCGCAAGGCGGCCGCAAACAGTACTTCACGTTGCTCAGCCGTCGGCGCCGGATCGAGCAGGCGCGGGGCAGAAACACGGTTGAGCAAAGCGTCGAGAGCCTCCATTGGCCACCTCCTGAAGAAAATGTGCGGCTATTCTAACGGTATCTCCTCAGCCGCAGGCGGTTTACATACCCCGGGCCACAGGTAGAATGGCGCCCCTCCTTCAAGCCCGAGCTGACTTCATGGCGTTGCCGACCTTACGCATCATCGGTTTTATTATCGGCATCTTCCTGATTACGCTCGCGATCAGCATGGCGGTGCCCATGCTGACGCTGGTGATTTATGACCACACGGGCGATCTTCCGTCCTTTTTGTGGGCCAGCCTGATCACCTTTCTCGCCGGTCTGGCGCTGGTCATCCCCGGCCGCCCCGAACAGGTGCACCTGCGCCCTCGCGACATGTACCTGCTCACCGTGTCCAGCTGGGTGGTGGTGTGCGTGTTTGCCGCGCTGCCATTTTTGCTGACGCAGCACATCAGCTACACCGACTCGTTTTTCGAGAGCATGTCCGGCATCACCGCCACCGGTTCAACGGTGCTGAGCGGGCTGGACACCATGTCCCCGGGGATCCTGATGTGGCGCTCGATGCTGCACTGGCTCGGGGGTATCGGCTTTATCGGCATGGCGGTCGCGATTTTGCCGCTGCTGCGAATCGGTGGCATGCGCCTGTTCCAGACCGAGTCCTCGGACCGTTCCGAAAAAGTCATGCCGCGCTCGCACATGGTGGCCCGCCTGATCGTGGCCACTTACGTCGGCATTACAATCATCGGCAGCCTGGCGTTCTGGTGGGCGGGCATGAGTGTGTTTGATGCGATCAACCATGCCATGTCGGCGATTTCCACCGGCGGGTTCTCGACCTCCGACCAGTCCCTGGCCAAGTGGTCACAACCGGCGGTGCACTGGGTTGCCATTGCCGTGATGATCATGGGCAGCCTGCCCTTCACCCTGTATGTAGCCACCCTGCGCGGCCATCGCAAGGCACTGATCAAGGACCAGCAGGTGCAAGGTTTGCTCGGTTTGCTGCTGGTGACCTGGATCGTGCTCAGTGCCTGGCTGTGGTGGACCACCAACATGCCGTTCTGGGACGCCTTCCGCCATGTGGCGCTGAACGTGACTTCGGTGGTGACCACGACCGGCTTTGCCCTGGGCGACTACAGCCTGTGGGGCAATTTCTCGCTGATGCTGTTTTTCTATCTGGGTTTTATCGGCGGCTGCTCGGGCTCAACCGCAGGCGGGATCAAGATTTTCCGCTTTCAAGTTGCCTATATCCTGCTCAAGGCCAACCTTAACCAGTTGATCCACCCCCGGGCCGTGATCAAGCAGAAATACAACGGCCACCGCCTCGACGAAGAAATCGTACGCTCGATTTTGACCTTTTCGTTCTTCTTCGCCATCACCATTTGCGTGATCGCACTGGCCCTGTCGCTACTGGGCCTGGACTGGATGACCGCCCTCACCGGCGCCGCCAGTACGGTGTCGGGCGTAGGGCCGGGGCTGGGCGAAACCATAGGGCCGTCCGGCAACTTCTCCAGCCTGCCGGATGCGGCCAAGTGGATTCTGTCCCTGGGCATGTTGCTTGGACGCCTGGAGATCATTACCGTATTCGTTCTGTGCATTCCGGCGTTTTGGCGGCATTGATCCAGACACCTCTCTAATCAACTGTGGGAGCGGGCTTGCTCGCGATAGCATCAACTTTATTATCCTGATGCGCCTTGTCGCCCGCATCGCGAGCAAGCCCGCTCCCACAAAAAGAGATCACCATGGGCCAAATCCTGTCACTGCGCCATTACCGTCACG